>DATGDT010000365.1:0-1681 GCA_035310725.1 Gemmatimonadales bacterium | reverse complement strand
GTGCTGGCGAGCCGGGCGGCCGGGGAGACGATATTCCGGCAGGTCGGGGAGCTGCGCGTGAAGGAAAGCAACCGCCTCGAGCTCGTCGCCGCGAACTTGCGTGCGGTCGGCGCAGACGCCGAAGTGCGCGGCAACGATTTGTGGGTGCGAGGCGCGACCCATCCGCCGCGCGGGCGGGTGGATACGGCTCGTGATCACCGGCTGGCGATGGCGTTCGCGGTTCTTGGTACGCTGCCGGGAGCGGAGGTGCGACTCTCGGAGCGGGCTTCCGTGGCGATCAGCTACCCGGGATTCTTCCGCGACCTGAAGCGCATCGGGGGAAGGGGGAAGTGGGAAGAGGGAAGGGTGGGCTCGTGACGCTTCGCGTGATCGCGATCGATGGCCCGGCAGCATCGGGAAAATCGTCGACGGCGGCCCTGGTCGCCCGGCGGCTGGGGTGGGCGCAGCTCGACTCGGGAGCGCTCTACCGGGCCCTGACTCTCGCCGCGCTCGATCGGCTGGGGGAAGAGGGAAGGGGGAAGGGGGAAGGGTGGCCCGCACAGCGCATTTTGGCGCTGGCCGACGAACTGCCCGTGCGCCTCGTCCTGGCGGACACCGTCTACCGGCCCGAAGTGGCCGGCGTGGACGTCGAAGCGGAGATTCGCTCCGAGCGCGTAACGGCGCGCGTATCGGAGGTGGCCGCGATCCCCGCCGTACGGGAGTGGGTCAACGCCCGGCAGCGTCAGGCGGTCGCGGAGCATCCGCAGGGTGTGGTCGTGGACGGCCGGGACATCGGCACCGTGGTTTTTCCGGAGGCTCCGCTCAAGGTCTTCCTGACCGCGGCACCCGAGGAGCGGGCGCGGCGCCGCCTGAACCAGCGCGGCGTCGGGGTGGACGAGGAGCGCGTCGCGCGTGAGAGCGAGGCGCTGGCGGCCCGGGACCGGGTTGATGCGAGCCGTCCCGTTGCGCCGTTGCGCCCGGCGAGCGACGCCGTGCTGCTCGATTCCACCGCGCTGTCGCTGGACCAACAGGTGGCGCGGGTCGTCGCGCTGGCGCACGCGCGCTTCCCTGGGTAAGCTTCCCCCTGTTCACGGCCCCGGAACGATGCTCCGGGGCCTGCGCGTCAAACCCACTACCAAACCGGTAACCGATGCTGGCCGAAGCTCCGGACGTCGCAGATTCCTCTCCCGAACCAGCTCCCAAGAAGCGCCCGCATTCCCCGATTCGCATTCTCCCCGGCATGGACGAGCAGTACACGCCGGAGGAGATCGCGGGCATGTCGGAGATGTACGAGGGGACCCTCTCGAACATCGAGGAAGGGGAGATCGTCAAATCGAAGGTACTCCGCGTCACGGACGCCGCCGTCATTCTCGACGTCGGCTTCAAGTCCGAAGGCGCCGTCCCGATCGACGAGTTCAAGGACCCCAAGAGCCTCAAGGAAGGCGACGAGGTGGAGGTCTACCTCGAGCACCTCGAGGATCAAGAGGGCGCGGTCGTGCTTTCGAAGAAGAAGGCCGACTTCATGCGGGTCTGGGAGAAGATCCGTGAGGCGTTCGAGAAAGACGAGCCGGTGACCGGCGCCCTGGTCAAGAAGATCAAGGGCGGCGTGGTGGTGGACCTGATGGGGGTGGACGCATTCCTCCCGGGCAGCCAGATCGCGCTGCGCCGCGTGCCGAACATCGACGAGCTGCTCGGCCAGAGC
>DATGDT010000364.1:0-4180 GCA_035310725.1 Gemmatimonadales bacterium | reverse complement strand
CATCACGGCGCAACAGCAATCGCTTCCGGATCTCTGAGGATGATCTCCGGCTTGCCCTGGTACAGCTGTATCCGCCCCGTGACCCGGACACGCTTCCCCTCCCATCGGTGGAGGTCACCGAAGCGAGCGGCTGCAGCGCGGAAAATCACGACCGAGAAGACCTGGTTGGGGTAGGCAGCGCCGAAGTTCAGAAACGCATTGCCCGCGCGCGAAGTGTGCACTGAGACGACGAGCCCTTCGACGGTGACCGTTTGGCCGATGTAGCGGGATGCCGCCGTGTCCGGGATGGGGACCTGAGCCGATACCTCCGGGGGACAAAGGACGGCGAGCGAGACGACGAAGACCGCCGTGAAGGTGCCCTTCGGCAAGGACGTCATACCCGAGGCTCCCTACGATTGCGAGACGTGCACCCATCCTAATGCCCAGCTCTGAGCAGGCTATCAGCGAAATACCGACAGGCTCCCAGCAGCTCAGAGCCCTCCGTGCCTACTTGATTAGAAATTGACCAGGGGGCCACAAGTTGGTCTGGCGAACGCCACCTCGGCCTGGACCGTGAGAACACAATTCGACCCACACCGGCAGAGATACTCGTCGCTCTCGGTGAAGGACCTGCTCGAGGCCCGATGAGCCACCTTACCCCCAGCAGGGAGAGACAATCATGGCGCACGATTACCGCAGATTCTTCCGGCCGCAGCCGGCTGTGTGGCTGGCCGCGGGATTGCTGCTGAGCTGCACCGAGCAACCCGCTCCGCTCACGGGAGTGGATGCTCCGGCGTTCACCACCGTCACCAGCGCGGACCCCACACGGATTCTCACGGTAGGCGTGGACGCGCCCGCCAACCTCGTCGTCAACGGGACCGTCGCCGCGATCGTGGTCGACGTGGACAACGCCGTCCTGGATCTGGCCGGGGCGACCGTCGACTGCGGCGGGGGCACCTCCACCGAGGGTGAGCCGAGCATCGGCGTCTGGATCAAGAACGACCGATCACACGTGCGGCTGACAGGGAGAGGGTCCGGCGTGATCCGGAACTGCAATATCGGCGTCCTGATCGGACAGCTCGACCCCAACAGCACGGACCCGGGCGGATCGGCGAATACCGTCGACGGCCTCGTCATTCCGAACGCACTCTTCGATGGAGGATTCTATTCGGGTTCCGCGATCGTATTGTCCAACAGCCATGACAACGACGTCGCACGCAACCACGTCTCCAACGTCGACGGCGCCGTGGAGGGCGGCATCTTCGTTCACGGCAGCGACCCGGCAGCGGCGGTGTCCGGTCGCAATACCATTGCCGGCAACACGCTCGAAGGCGGGTTCAACGGCTTCGGCATTCGTGTCTCCTCGAACGCCAATGTCGTCCGCGACAACCAATCCACGGGTCCGATCGAGGGGATCGTCGTGGAGGGCGACGGCAACCTCGTCCAGCACAATGCCATCGGCTATTTCCCAGACGCGGACCAGATCTTCTCCGGTATCCGTCTGCTCGCCGGCGCCGACGACAACACGATCACGGACAACGACGTGCGCGCGCATGATTTCGGCATCCTGGTCGACGCCCCGACCTATCGCAACCTGATCCGCAAGAACGCCGCGACCACCGTCGGCGGCACGGATGCGGTGGACCGGAGCGGGGCGTGCGTGAACAACACCTGGGTCAAGAACACGTTCAGCACGGCGGATCCCGAGTGCATCCTGGCCGGCGGGGGGCACTAGTTCGGCAAGGCGAGGACGGACGCGGCTGAACACGACGCCAGCTACGATCCCGAAGGCGTCGTCGCCTTCAATGGACGGGAAGGCGAAGCTGTGGAGGTTGGTGGAGGTTGTGGAGGTGGTGCCCGTAGCCTCCACAACCTCCAGCCCCACCGACCACCGATTACCGGCTACCGGTCAATACCGATAGACGTCGATCGTTACGTTGTGGTTGGTGCCGATCTCGCCATACACATTGGCACCGATGGACATCCCGACAATGCTGCCGGATGCTGACGCCGACTGGTAGGTGGAGTTTCCCTGCGTGCGCTCTACGAGATTGCTGTAGCGGTAGCTGGTCGTGCCGCTCTGGCTACGCTCGAACATCCCATCCGCCTTCCAGTCGACCGCGATAATCCCACTGGGTCCGTAGTACGTGTAGAAGTTCGGATTCGTGGCGGTGTTGGTACTGACATGGAACTGCTGCCCGCCCCCCGAGAAGTCCCGGTTGGGAATCGTTCCCGATCCGCTGCCGTAGACGCAGTTGTAGGACTGATCACAGCTCACGGCATAGTAGTACAGCGAGGTCGTCGGGGCCTTGGTGGTCCCGCCACGCGAGACGTCCAGATACCCATAGCTGGAGCCGCCGCTGGAGTCGTAGGAGCTCCAGTAGACGGTGGCGTGCTCGCCGTTGGAAACGAAGTGATAGTGCTGCGACGACGGGGTGTCGCTCACGGCGAGAAAGACCGGCCCCCCGGCCGCCGCATCGCTGCGCGGCGCGACCGCAGCATCCCTGCACGCCTGCACCGCAGCCACCGCCACCACCACCGCGCCGGCAAGGCGCATCATCTGGGTCTTCATACGGCACTCCTTTTTCCGGCCGGCCGCGCGGGAGTGCCCCATTGCCGCTCCCGCACGCAGACGGCCACATGCGGGTTGCCCGACTTCCTGGCTGCAACTTGGCGACGGAGGGTCAAGTGAGAGACAATCGGAAGGAGGACGGTGGAGGACAGTGGAGGCAATGCAATGCGGCAGGCTACTCCGTGCCCGGGTGACGGTCCAGCTGTGGCTGCACGTGCCTGGCGTAGCATTCCGGGCAGATGCCGTGCGTGAGCTGCGTATCGAAGCGCCGTTGCAGGTAGCTGTCCAGCGTCTCCCACTCGTTCCGCTCATTGCGAATGCGCTTGCAGTAAGAGCAGATCGGGAGCAAGGCTTCGAGCTGGCCCAGCTCCCGCCGCAGTCCGAGGATCCGCTCGGCGACGGTCAGGCGGGCCCGCAGCTCGTCCGGATCGACCGGCTTGGCGATGAAGTCGTCGGCGCCGGCCTCCATCCCGGCCAGATACTGCTGCTTCCCGCCCTTCGCCGTGACGAGAATGAAGTAGACGTAGGGTTGCCGCGGACGCGCACGGATCCGGCGACACAGCTCCGGGCCGTCCATTTCGGGCATGTACCAGTCCGAGATCACGATGGGGATGCGGGCGATCTGGAACATGTCCCAGGCTTCACGGCCGTTCCCCGCGACGCTGACTTGATAGCCGGCCGCCTGAGCGAGGGCGCTGAATTGGGCGCGGGAGACCGGGTCGTCTTCCACGACGAGCACAGGAACCGCGTTAGGCATGCGTTCCCTGCGCCGTCAGGTACTCGAGCACCGCCTTCGCTTCACCCTCGACATCCGTCAGCGCTGCCCGCGCGCGGGCGACGTCGTTTTCCCGCGCCGCCGCCTCCGCTTCCTCGAGCAGCGCGGCGAGGGAACGGGCGCCGATGGTGACCGCGGCGGATTTGAGCGCATGCGCGGCAAAGGCGATCGGCTCGGGTTCCGTCCCGCGGGTCGCTGCCACCAGCGCCTCGACCTGTCCCGGCACGGCCCCGATGAACGCCGCCAGGATGCCGTCCACCGACGCCTCCGCGCCCGCATCCCGCATGGTGCGGCGGAAGGCGGCGAGATCGACCGGCGGGAGCGAGGGCGGCGGCGCCGGCGACGCCCGCTCCTCGACGGCGCTGAACAGGTCATGCGCCTTGAACGGCTTCGCGAGATAGCCGCTCATCCCGTGGGCGAGACATCGCTCGCGCTCACCACTCAGGGCGTGCGCCGTGAGCGCGATGATCGGCAGCGTCCGGCCCCGCGGCAGCGCGCGGATGCGCTGGGTCGCCGTGAAGCCGTCCATCTCGGGCATCTGGATATCCATCAGGACGACGTCATAGGGACGCGCCTGGATCGCTTCCACCGCCGCCCGGCCGTTGTCCACGACGTCCACCTGATGGCCGCGCTTCACCAGCATCGCCGTCGCCACCTGCTGGTTCACCGTATTGTCCTCGGCGAGGAGTACCCGGAGGGCGTGGCGGGATTCCGCGATCGAGTGGCGCGTGATGACGCCGGGCGCTCCTGCCGGCGGCACGCCGGCGAGGACGGTCCCCACCGCCTCGATCAGATCGGCGCGGGTGAGCGGCCGGGTGAGATAGGCCTGAATCCCCAGCTGCCGGCACCGCTCA
>DATGDT010000363.1:0-6516 GCA_035310725.1 Gemmatimonadales bacterium | reverse complement strand
GCTCATGTCGCCCGAGCTGCCGCTCTCGCGGCGGCAGCACGAGATGATCACGACGATGGTGTCCGTCACCAACCGGTGCCGATACTGAATCACCTCTCACGCAGAGTTTCTGCGTCGGGTCACGCTGGATCCAGCGCTGGTAGCGGCGCTGGAGCACGACTACGCCACCGCCCCCATCGCGACGGCGGACCGGGTCATGCTCGATTACGTCGTGCAGCTCACGCAGGACGCCACCCGCATCGGGCCCGCGCACCACGACCGCCTCCGGGCGGCGGGGTTCGACGACCGGGGCATCCTGCAAATCACCCTGATCGCGGCCTGGTTCAACTACATCAACCGCGTGGCCGACGCGCTGGGCGTGGGCCGCGACGCCCCGTAGCCGCACCGCGGGGCACGCCGCTTGACAGGCGGGCGTGTCCCCACTAAATTACCATATGGTTATGGAACTGAACAGTTATTTACAGGAGGACCGGCCATGGTCATGAGAGCCTCCGCTCCCGCGCGCCTCGATGCGACGTTCGCGGCCCTGGCCGATCCCACGCGCCGGGCCATCCTGGCGCGCCTGGCGCAGGGCGAGGCCTCGGTGAGCGAGCTGGCCGAGCCGTTCGCCATGACCCAACCCGCCATCTCCAAGCATCTCAAAGTGCTGGAGCGCGCCGGGCTGATCTCGCAGGGACGCGACGCGCAGCGGCGCCCGCGCCGGCTCGAAGCCCGGCCGCTCGCGGAGGCGACGGCCTGGCTCGAGCGCTATCGCCATTTCTGGGAGGGCCGGTTCCGGCAGCTCGACGACCTGCTCGACGAGCTGCAGGCCCATCGGCCACCCCGCAAATCCACCAAGGGATGAGGGAGATCGACCGATGACACACGCCGGGAAGCTGAAGGTCACTGCGATCGGGGAGCGGGACATCGCGATCACGCGGGACTTCGCTGCACCGCGCCGCCTGGTCTTCGATGCGTACACCAAGCCCGAGCTCGTCCGTCGCTGGCTGGGCGGGCTGGAAGGCTGGTCGATGCCGGTGTGCGAGATCGATCTGCGGGTCGGCGGCGCCTACCGCTACGTATGGCGGCACCTCAAGGACGGCGCCGAGATGGGCATGGGGGGCGTGTACCGCGAGATCGCGGCGCCGGAGCGGCTCGTCGCCACCGAGAAGTTCGACGAGGCGTGGTACCCCGGCGAGGCGCTGCTCACCCTGGAGCTCGTGGAGCGGGCGGGGCGGACATTCCTCACGCAGACGATGCGGTACGAATCGCGCGAGGCGCGCGAGGCCGTGCTCAAGTCGCCCATGGAGGAGGGCCTGGTCGTCAGCTTCGACCGGCTGGAAGCGCTGTTGACGTCGACCCCGGGCGGGGCCGCCTAACTCCCGGCACTCCGAATCACACCAAGGAGACTCCGATGCAGAAGATCACCCCGTTCCTCTGGTTCAACGGCGACGCCGAAACGGCGGCGGAGTTCTACGTCTCGATCTTCAAGAACTCGAAGGTGCTGAGCGTGTCGGGCCCGAAGGGAAAGGCCATGTCGGTCACCTTCCAGCTCGAAGGCCAGATGTTCTACGCCCTGAATGGCGGCCCGCAGTACACCTTCACCCCGGCGATCTCCCTCTTCGTGAGCTGTGAGACGCAGCAGGAAGTCGACGAGCTGTGGCAGAAGCTCACCGCGGGAGGGTCGGAGGAGCAGTGCGGCTGGCTGAAGGACAAGTTCGGCCTGTCCTGGCAGATCATTCCCACCGTGCTGGGCAAGATGCTGACGGACAAGGATCCAAAGAAGGCGACTGCCGCGCTGCAGGCGATGCTGAAAATGAAGAAGATCGACATCGCAGGACTGCAGCAGGCCTACGCCCAGGCCGGCTAGGGTGTAGCTTGGGGCATCCTTTGCGGAGGCCGGATCGTGCGAACACTGCTGTGTCTCTCCCTCGTCGTGGCGGCGGCGTGCGCCCGCGAGAAACCGCAGGCTGTCGTGAGCGCCGCCGATCGATACGCAGGCGACTGGGAAGGCCGTGCCGTCCCGAGCGCCGCGGATACGGGCGTCCCGTTCGCGACGCACCTGGCCGCCGGAGCGGACGGAACGCTTTCGGGGACCCTGACCTTCGCCGGGCCCGGCGCGGCGGCCATCGTGCTGCGCCCGGTCGAGATGAGCGACTCGACGATCGTGTTCGAGATCGGGCCCTACCAGGTCCCGAACACCACCACCGAGGCGATCACCCGCTTCGAGGGCCGGCTGGCGGGCGACTCCCTCTCGGGATCCTACGTCACCCTGCCGACGGTCGGCGGCGGAGTCGTCCCCGACATGTCGACGGCCCAGTGGAAGAACGCCGAGACACATCCGGCGCCGGGCAGCGAGCCGATGCGTGGCACCTTCGTGGCCGGCCGGAGGCACGCAACGCCCTGAGATCGTAGTTGACAAGGCCAGGCGCCCCACGCGAGAATAGGGCAGCGCGCGTTGGGGCGCCTCCTGTCCGCGGCAAGGGAGATCACTCCCACCCAATCGGGTTCGCAGCTCCACGATCGAACCTTCTTCCGGCCTGAGATTCAGCGGACTTCAGGCGCACGGGAGGAAGGTCATGCCGCGCCACGACACGCCGCAAACCACCCTGGACAACCTGAAGAAGGAAGCGAAGCGCTGGCTCAAGGCGCTGCGCGCCAACGTCGCCGAGGCGCACGCGCGTTTCGTGCGCGCCTTCCCCAATGCCCCCCGGATCCCGACGCTGCGCGACGTGCAGCACGCGCTCGCGCGCGAGCATGGGTACTCCGGCTGGACCGAGTTGACCCACCGCCTGCCCCTTCCCCAGGACGCGCCCTTGCTGCGGCGCTACGAGCGGGTGGCGGAGGCGCTCGTCACGGCCTACCGGACGGGTGAGCCCGGTGCCATGCGGATCGTGTGGGACTACTTCGGCCACATGCGGGCCTGGGATGCGATGCGGCGCTACGTGCGTCTCGACCTCGGCCGCCGGGAACAGCCCGAGGATCCGGACGAGCTGTCGCTCGACGACGCCCGCGTCCTCGTCGCCCGCGCGCAAGGGATGGCCCGCTGGCAGGCGCTGGTGGATTTCGTCGCGTCGATTCCCCCGGGAAAGACCAACCTCGCGGCGAAGCCGGTGGAGTTGCTGAGGAGTGACGCGCAGGGAAAGCGGCACGAGGCCGGACGCTCGCGCGACTGGGACGAGGTCATCGCGATGATGCAGGCCGAGCGCCTCCCCGGGCTGGACGCACACGGCGAGATGACCGACGAGCAGCTCGAGCGCCTCTCCCACCTCGACCACATCGAAAGCCTGCACCTGTCGGGATCCAAGGGGCTCACCGACGCTGGCCTGCGATCGCTCGCCCGGCTGCCGCGGCTGCGCCACCTCGACCTGGGCGGCGTGCCCCTCACCGACCGCGGTCTCGCGGTGTTGCGCGAGCTGCCGGCGCTGGAATCGCTCGGGCTGGGGTGGACGCGCATCACCGATGCGGGAGCCGCCCATCTTGCGGCGTGCGGACAGCTCCGCTCGGTGGACCTGATGGGGACCGCGACCGGCGACGGCGCCATCCGCGCGCTCGCCGGAAAGCGCCACCTCGCCCACTTCAAGTCGGGCAACGGCGTCACCGACGCCGGCCTGGCGGTGCTGCGGGGATTCCCGGTCTTCGCCGCCTGGCAGGGGGGCGAGCCCACCATGGCGCTCACCGATTTCGACGCGGGCCCCACCTACCTGATGCTGCGCGGCCCGTTCACGGATACGGGCCTCCGGCAGCTGGCCGGCCTCGAGGGACTCTTCGCATTGAACCTCGACAATGATCAGGTGGCCGTCACAGGCGCCGGGTTGGACCCCCTGAGGGCCCTGCCTCACCTCGAGTGGCTGGGGTTCGACGCCACAGACGACTCGATGCCCCACATCGCCGCCCTGCCCCACCTCCGCTTTCTCATGTGCCAGGACACCGTGGCGGGCGACGACGGGTTCGTGGCCCTCGGCCGCTCACGGACGATCGAGACCATCTGGGGACGGCGCTGCTACAACCTGCGCAGCCGGGGGTTCCGGGCGCTGGCCGGGATGCCGGCCCTGCGGTCCCTCTCCGTGAGCTGCAAGAACGTCGACGATACGGGGTTGTCGGTGCTGCCCCAGTTCCCCGCCCTCGACGAGCTGATGCCGATGGACGTGCCCGACGAGGGGTATCGACACATCGCCCGCTGCGAGCGGCTTCGGGCGCTGGTGCTGATGTATTGCCGCGATACGGGTGACGGCGCGACGGCGCACATCGCGAAGCTGCCGGCCCTGAAGCGGTACTTCGCGAGCTATAACCTGATCACCGACCGGACGCCGGAGCTCCTCTCGGAGATGGATACGCTCGAACAGGTCACCTTCTCGGCGTGCTCCCGCTTGACCAACGCGGGAGTCGCCCGGCTGGCGCGCCTTCCCCGGCTGCGGGAGCTGGATCTGGGAGGCATGCCGCGGGTCACCCGCGAGGTCGCGGCCCTGTTCCCTCCGGGCGTCCGGGTGAGCTACTCGATGTAAAACGGAGCGGTAGCCACCGCAGGTCCGGAGCAGCAGTTTCAACGACCTGACCCTTCTCCAGGGGACGCCATGCGGCGATCCATCGTCACGCTGATTTCCCTCGTCGTGTTCGGTGCGTGCGGTGATCGAGCGCGCACAACCAACCGGTCGGAAGTGGCTCAGGGACTCGTCCTACCGTCGACGGCCCCGGCGGCCGAACGGGACATGTACGAGGCAGCTGCGCCGGAGGCTGCTGACCGGACGCAGCCCGACGCTCGCCCGGCCCCGCAACAGCGCATGATCGCCCGCACGGCGCAGATCCGGGCGGTCGTGTCGGATCCAGTCGCCACGGTGCAGGCCCTCACCACCCTGGTCGAAGCGAAGGGCGGCTTCATCTCCGACTCGCGGCAGTGGCGCTCCGGGGAGCAGATGCTGGCGAGCCTGACGATTCGCGTGCCGGTCCGGGACCTCCCCGCCACGCTGGATTCGATCCGGCACCGCGCCATCCGGGTGGAGAATGAGAGCACGTCCGGCGAGGACGTGACCGAGCAATACGCCGACCTGCGCGCCCAGCTGACGAATCTCCGGGCGACCGAGACCGAGCTGCGTGCGCTGCTCGTGACGGTGCGCCAGCGCACCCAGAGAGCCGCCGATATCCTGGAGGTGTTCAACCAGCTCGCAGCGATCCGCCAGCAGATCGACCGGACGCAGTCGCGGATCACGACGCTCGAGCAACTCACGGACCTGGCGACGATCACGGTGGAGCTCGTGCCCGACGCCCTCGCGCAGCCACTCACGGCCGGCCGCTGGCGGCCGCTGGCGGTGGTGCGGGCGGCGTTTCGCACACTCCTCAGCACCCTGAGATGGCTGCTCGACGCGGCAATCTGGCTGCTGATCTACCTGGTGCCGGTCGTGCTGGTCCTGGCCGTGCCGGCACTCGGCGTGTTCATCGGGATCCGGGCGGTGCGCAGGCGGATGAGCCTCCGCAAGCGCGCGGTGCCGGACGCCGGTTGATGGGGAGATCCGTCGCGCGGAAGACAATGGCGTGACCATTGCGGCCACGCCATTGTCACAGCAGGTGCGTTGCGGAGGACGCGACCGACTTCCGCCGGTCTCGAGAACTCCGTGCCCGACTGCTGCACGGGGCCCGGCGGCTCTCTCGCAGCCCGAATGGGCCGCGGCGTGCACCGCCGACCTGATGGCGACCGCCGCAACGCACCCCGACTATAGAGCTCGGCCGCTGAAGGAACCCTGAAACGGGTGCGAAGAGCGGCAGGCCCCGTCAATCGCTCGTCATGATGAACAGTGGCGCCCCGTCGAAGTCGTAGATCGGCCGCAGGCGGTCGGTGTTGTAGTACTTCGCGACGTCCACCACTTTCTTCTCCGAGGTGACGCTCGTGATCGGCACGCTGTCGTAGAACCCGCGGTGAATGCTGACCAGGCGGCCGTACTCCTTCCGCATGACCAGCTCGAGCGCCAGGTTGCCGAACGCCATCGGGACGATGGAATCGAGCGCGTCGGGATCGCCGGAGCGCACGAGGTACCCCAGCCGCTGGTTGACGACGTCGATGCGACGGCCCTTGTTGTACTTCGGAGACGATTCCTTCAGGGCCGCGCCCACCCGATCCCCGATCCCGCCCAGCTTGCGGTGCCCGAACATGTCCGTCTCTTCGCCCTCGAAGCTCATGCCCTCCTGCGAGGTCAGGCGCGCGCCCTCCGACACGAGCACGACCGCGTAGTGGCTCGGATTCCGGTTGCGGTCCAGCACCAGCAGCTCCGTCAGGCGCTCCACGTCCACCGGATGCTCGGGGATGACGCAGCGGTCCGCCGCGCCCGCCATCGTCGGCAGCAGAGCCGTGAAGCCGGCATAGCGCCCGAACACCTCGATCACCAGGAACCGCTCGTGCGAGCCCGCCGACGTGCGCAACGAGTGCGTCAATTCGATCGTGCGCGTCACACAGGTGCTGAAGCCGATGCAGTAGTCGGTGCCGTAGACGTCGTTGTCCATCGTCTTCGGAATGGCGACGACGTGCACGCCCTCGTCGTGCAGGCG
>DATGDT010000362.1:0-1803 GCA_035310725.1 Gemmatimonadales bacterium | reverse complement strand
CGGCGCGCGGGATTTCAAGGAGGCCGACCGGATCCGGGAGGAGCTGCGCGCCCGGGGCGTCGAGATCGAGGACACCCCGGGCGGGACGAAGTGGCGGCGGGCCTAGGCTAGAGTCCCGGCACGCCCATGGCGGGCCGCCAGGCGAATTGCGCCACGATGATGCCGATCACGAAGTACAACACGATCGCGACCAGGATCACCACCACCGTATAGCCCACCGCCTTGTCCTGTGGCGCCTTCATCACGACCGGCAGCCCCAGGAAGAGCAGATACAGGCTGTAGATCCACGCGAGCAATCCGAGGATGGCCAATACGGGAATGAGGGTGAAGATCCCCCCGACCCAGCCCGCTGTGGAGGAGTAGGCCGCTGCTTTGAGCGCCTGGATCTGGTTCTTCTGGCCGCCGAAGGTCGGGGCAAGGGCGTCGATGATCAGGGCGAGAACGAAGACACTGACCAGCCCGAGGACGTACGCGATCACCGCGTTGCGAATGCCGAAGCCGATGGGAATGCGCATGGAGCCGGCGAACGGCACGCGCATTCCGAACACCGACCACCCGATGACCGACGCGATCGGCCCGATCGCGGAGAGGGGAATGATGTAGCCGGTGTAGAGGCTGCCGACACTCGTCTGCTCGGTGTCGATCACCGGCCACTCCTGCTTCGGCTGGAGCAGGATGTTTTTCGCCCGTTCCATCAGTGCCATGGTCTCGTCTCCGGCTCGGGTAGCTGACGTGTGGTCGCGGATGGCGCCGTTTGCGTCCATGACCTTGCCTCACGCAGGCCCATTCCGCAAGGCGCGCCCCTTTACCCCAGCGGCGCGTCCCGGCCATCTTCCTGTTTCCGACGAGACCAGGAGAGTGGTGATGCGCCGTATCGGGTTGGTCGTGATCCTCGCCGTCCTGTCGGTGCCCCGTGCGGCGCCGGCGCAGGTTCCTCCCGCCGCGAGCGACATGCTGCGGCGGCTGTTCGCCACGCGCGACTTCGCCGGGCAGTCGTTCGGGGGCGGGACGGTCCACTGGATGGGCGGCGGGGCGGCGTTCGCCACGCTCGAGCCCTCGGCGCTCGTTCCCGGCTCTTCCGATCTCGTGCGCTACGAGGCCGCCACCGGCACGCGCAGCATCCTGATCACGGCGCGCCAGTTCATCCCGCCGGGGGCCGCCGAGCCGCTCGACGTCGAGAGCTACGACTTCGGCCCCGGCGACACGTTGCTGCTCCTCTTCACCAATTCGCGCCGCGTGTGGCGGCAGAACACGCGCGGCGACTACTGGGTCCTGAATACGAAGAGCGGGGCCCTCCGCCAGGTCGGCGGACCGGGTGTGCCCGAGGCCTCGCTCATGTACGCGAAGTTCTCTCCCGCGGGCGATCGCGTCGCCTACGTGCTCCGCGGCGACATCTACGTCCAGCGGCTGGCGGACGGCACCATTACCCGGCTCACGACCGACGCGGACTCGCTCCATGTCAACGGCATGAGCGACTGGGTGTACGAAGAGGAGTTCGGTCTGCGCGATGGATTCCGCTGGTCCCCCGACGGCGCCAGGATCGCGTTCTGGCGCTTCGACATGACCGGCGTGCGCACGTTCACGCTGATCAACGACACCGATTCGCTGTACCCGTTCACGATCCCGATCCAGTATCCCAAGACGGGAACCCCGAATTCCGCGGTGCGCGCCGGCGTGGTGAGCGCCGACGGCGGCACGATCACCTGGATCTTCCTCCAGGACGATCTGCGCGACAACTACCTGCCCTGGATGGAGTGGGCGGGGAACAACGAGCTGCTGCTGCAGCGGATGAACCGGCCGCAG
>DATGDT010000361.1:0-2377 GCA_035310725.1 Gemmatimonadales bacterium | reverse complement strand
TTGGCGAACAGATTCAGTGAGGCCAGGGGCGGCAACATCCTGTTCTGGATCAGGTTCATGTTGCGCAACGCGTTCGCCGTGCCGAGCGGACCGTACGCCCGGATCATGCCATAGAGGGTTTCTGCCAGGAGGGAGTTGAAGGTTCTGCCCCGTTCGATGGCACCGAGGTCGGTCAACAACCTGGCGCGCGATTGGATCGTCGTTGCAGTCGTATAGGGCGGTGCCCCGAGTTTCGCCAGCCTGTCGCGCGATCGCCGGCTTCTTGCCCGGCCAGTCTGCTCCTGGAGAAATGCGTGCGCGGCGGCATCGCTGCGGGCGGTATCCGCATCCGGGGATATGGCGATGACCGCCTTTACACGATTGGATTCATCCTGGACGGCCTGCAGGGTGAACGTAGCACCCAGCGAAATCCCGAGGATAATGACGGCTTGTTTCGTCTCGTCGTGTAACCATTGCAGGACCGCCCGCACATCCTTCACCTGCTGCTCGAGCGAGACGCTCTCGGCGTCATGGCGCGAGCCCGCACCGCAGCCACGTTGATCCCAGTACGCCACCAGGAAATCGCTCTCCAGGTGCAGGCGTCGCTGAAACTTCCGGACTTCGTGCAGTAGGGGAAAACCCGGCCCGGCCTGAACGATCAGCATTGGAGGCAGCCCAGCTCGCTCTGCACACATGCGGACGCGCTGAGCGGAACGGTTGATTATCAGTTCGACCGTCTTGTCGATCGAGGGCACGACCTTCCCTCCGGGTGATGTCTGTTGGACACGGAGCACCGGGAACGGTGGTCGTATACCCCCGCAGGGCGGCTCCTCCTGTCAACCCGCCGTCCGAACAATGTGAGAACGCGTCACGAAAACCCTTGCCGTTGCGCATCACCCCGGCGCAGCGCAATATCAGGCCTCCCAACGGTCGGCTGCGCCCACGATGTACCGCTATACAGCCTACGGCTTGAACATCCTGGCGACGCACCCGATCCCCGAGCTGATCGCCCTGGAAGGCAGCGCTGAGCCCGACATCACCATCGCACGCCGCAATCGGGCTATCCCCTCGATCGCTCGAGCGGCGATCCCGATCGCTCTGGCTCTGGGGGCGTGCCGGGACGCCACCGCTCCGAGCGTCCGCGGAGCCCGCATCGCCTTCCAGCGCGGCGAGGATACCACCTACAACATCTACGAAATCTCCCCGGACGGCTCGGCGCTGCAGAATCTCACCGCGCCCCTCGGTGGGCGGAACCTGCATCCCTCCTGGTCGCCGGACGGCCGGCGACTCGTGTTCGTGTCGGATCACACCCCGGCCGGCCTGTATGTCATGAATGCCGATGGCTCCGGTGTACACGCCCTCACGAAAGCAGGCCCGGGAGACAGCTACCCGGCTTGGTCCCCTGATGGCTCGCGGATCGCCTTTACGTCGACCCGCGGCGGAGAGTCGGACATCTGGGTGGCTGCAGCGGACGGGTCGAATCCTGTTCAGGTGACGTCCTTCGGAGCGGAAGCCCCTGCGTGGACACCCGACAGCAGGGCAATCGCGTACTCAGACCTGAGCATCGGGGCGATCGGCCTGGTGGACCTGAACGCACGGCAGCGATATCAGATCTCGTTCCCGCCATCAGGGGGGGTCGATCAATCTCCCGCCTGGGCGCCTGATGGGTCGGCACTGGCGTTCATCCGTTCCACGCCGACCACGACGCAACACCTCTACCTGCTGTTCGCCGGCGACACCACGCCAAAGCCGATCACCAACTTCTCCGTGGGCAGTGACTGGACACCTGTCTGGGCGCCGAGCAGCCGGCAACTGATCTTCGTGCACGACATCGACTATGACTTCGACCTCTATACCATTGGGGTGGATGGCACGGGACTGCAGCCGCTGACGAGCGGCCCCGGGCTCGATTTCCGGCCCAGTTGGTGAAATTGACAGGACTTGAGCTCGGCAGGTCGTTCACGAAGATCACCATGTCCTTGGGGGATCGGTGAAGCGCCGGGCGTGGTCCTGTGCGAAATCCCGCTCCCGCGAGCTCTCGTGAGCGGCAGTTCCATCTCGCGATTCCTACGGTGCAGGACCTCATTGCGAGTATGGGCACCGGGTGATTCCCACTGACGCCGGGCTGCTGTTCGTCACGCGATCGGTGCGGCTGTTCGCGTACGGGTCGCTCTCCGTCATCCTCGTCTTCTATCTCACGAGCCTCGGCCTGAGCACGTCCCAAACGGGCCTCCTGCTCACCCTCACGCTCGCCGGCGATACCGCCGTCTCCCTCTGGCTCACGACGCGCGCCGACCGGATCGGACGGCGCCGCATGCTGGTCGTCGGCGCGCTGCTGATGGCCGCCGCCGGTGTGGCGTTCGCCAGCACCAGGAACTTCTTCTTCCTGATCGTCGCC
>DATGDT010000360.1:0-11491 GCA_035310725.1 Gemmatimonadales bacterium | reverse complement strand
CCTCATGAAGCTCGATGCACGCACCCTCGCTCTGGTGCTGATCGGTACTCCCGGACTGCTTGCCGCCCAGGGTGCGGCGAGCCCGGTAGCGGATGCGTTTCGCACCTACGAGACCCGCTCGGCCCGGAAGCTCGTCGCCGCTATCGAGGCGATGCCGGCAGACAAGCTCGGCTACAAGCCCACCCCGGCACAGATGACCGTCGCCGCCATCGCCGTGCATCTCGCGGAGGGCAACGACTACTTCTGCTCCACCATCAGCGGGACGCCGGCTCCGAAGCGGGACTCGGTGACCGCCGCGTCGTCCAAGGAAGCGCTCGTCGCCCGGCTGAAGGAGACGTTCGACTTCTGCCAGACGGCACTCGCCAAGCTCGACGACTCGCGGCTCGGCGAGGAGTTGCCGCTCTTCGGCGGCAACAAGTACACGCGCGCGTCGGTCATCCTGATCACCACGGGAGACTGGGAAGACCACTACAGCCAGCTGGCGAACTACCTGCGGCTCAACGGTCTGCTCCCCCCGACCGCGCGGCCCCAGGGGCAGTAGCGGCAGTGGTCCGGGCGGCGCACGCGCGGCCGCCCGGACCGTGATCGGGGACGGTACCTAAGCGGAGGCCGACGGTGCGGCCGGCTTCTGCCGGCCGAACATGCGCCGCAGGCCGACGCCTGCCGCGGCGACGCCCGCGATGATCAGTTTCTTGAACGCGAGAATCCCGACCCACAGCAGCTTGAAGAACCCCGCTTTGGCGGCCACCGCGCCGGCGACCAGCCCGGCGACCCCGTAGGCCGCCTTCCTGTCCGTGCCGGCGACGAAGTCCTCGTAGCGGTGACCCTCGTTGAAGTCGACGAACCCGATGACCGATTGCATCGACGCTTCGATGTCCGGCAGGGCGGGCATGGACGAGACCGCGTTCAGCACCAGCACGCCTTTCCGGCCCAGCACACGGACGTTGTAGTTCAAGGTGTGCTCGGACTCACCGGAAAAGGCGAGTTCCTTGGCCCAGTAGAGCTTGTGGGTTTCCCGGCTGTAGCGCGGCGGCGCCGCCCAACCAACCAGACGGACGGTCCCATAGCCCGCCTTGCGACGCTCCTCGTCCTCGGACGCCGCCGCATCCTGCATCTGCTTCAGCAGTTTCGTGTAGTCGATCGCTTCCGCCCCGGCGTCGTCGACGTAGCCGTCCTCGTCATAGGAGATGACGACCGCCCACGAGCCCGAGTCGAGCGGGCTCACGTCCGCGGGGTAGAGCATCCCGAGGACGCCCTCGGACGCATCCGGGGGATTCCCCCATCCCTCGGTGAGCAGTCGCCGCGCGGCTTCGGGGCCGATGTAGCGGAAGCTCTCGGGCACCTGCAGCGTCGCGAGGCCGTCACGAATGGTGACCGTGCCGGCGCGGCCGCCCAGTTTTGCGACGAATTCCTCCGCGGTTTCCCGCGGCCCTCCCGCCTGCTGGGCGGCGAGCGGGAGCGGCAGGGTGAGCAACACCAGCGCACAGGGGATGCGGGAGACGAGCATGGGAGGACGGCCTCCGCGTTTCGGGATGCGTCAGGGGACGCCCCGGGTCGAGGCAAAGTCCGCGCCGGTGGCTATGGAGGCGTGGGGTCCCCCGCCTCCCGAACGCTGCCGTCGCTGGTCGCCCGAGATCGTGCAACTCGCCAGAGTCACCCGGCGGCTCGGGCTGTGGAGCCGGGGAGTGCGTCAGGCACGCGCTCTCCAGGCCCCGCTTGCGAGCAGCGCTATCACCAGTAGCGCCGCGATGAGTCCGTGGCTGGCGAGGATCTCGAGCGCGCGGCCGTGTGACTCTCGCAGGTGCACCGCCGTCGCCCCGCCGAGGTACACCGCCCACACCACCGCCGGGGCGACGAGGAAGGCGCCGCGAAATCTCAGCGCCAGGAGTGACAGCAGCGACATCCCCAGGTAGGCCCAGCCGAAGAACGCGAGTAGGGGTCCGCCGGCGGGGAAGCCGAATCCCGCGGCCGCGTGATCCGGACTGATGAGCACCCAGAGGCTTACCGCGAGCATCGGCACCCCGCAGTACCCGACGAGCAGGTAGAGCAGCCCGATCTCGGCGACCCGACTGGTCGTCCGCTCCGGGAGGAGTGCGGCATGGACCGTCGCGGCGAGCAGCAGGAGCGCCAACAGGTAGACGAAATGCAGGTGCACGGAGCCTCCGTCGATACTGGACTGTAGTACGGAAATGGACTAGCGTCGGGTGTACGCTAGGTGGCCGCGCGTACAGGTCAACCAGCACGACGGCGTCGTCTGTCTCGAATTGGACGCGGAGCACTCTCGTGGCCAGGAACGCAACGTCCCGCACCCGGCAGGAACGCCCCGATCGGCGGGTACGGCGCACGCGCCATCGACTGAAGGAGGCGCTGCTGCAGCTGATCGAGGAACGGAGCTACGAGGGCATCACCGTCGCCGAAATCACCCAGCATGCCGATGTGGGACGATCGACGTTCTACTCCCATTTCGATTCGAAGGAGGAGTTGCTGTTCGACGGCTTCGAAGCGGCATTGCGGGGACTGGCCACCCTGCCGCCGGCCGGCAACGTGGCGGGATTCCGTTTCAGTCTGCCCTTGCTCCGGCACATCGCCACGCAGCGGCGCTTCGCGCTCGCGACCCTCGGCAGCGGGGCGAACCCCGCCATCCAGCAGACGGTCACCCGGATTCTCGCCGACGTCGTCCGTCTGGAGCTCGGGCACGTCTCTGCGGCCCAGGGACCGGCGCGTGAGGCGCAGGTGCATGGCGTCGTGGGAGCGTTCCGCGGCCTCGTTACCTGGTGGCTCACGAGCGGCAGCCGCCTGAGTCCGGAAGCGCTCGATCAGGTGTTCCAGGGCCTGGTCGCATCGGCGCGGTAACGCATGGCGACGCAGGGTTCGCTCGCCGCCGGCCGGGAGGCCTTCGGACGGCACGACTGGCGGGAAGCGTACACACACTTGGCGGCCGCCGATCGGCGGTCGCCGCTCGAGCCCCCCGACCTCATGCACCTTGCCATGGCGGCCCAGCTGCTCGGCAAGGACGCGGAAAGCGCGGCGCTCTGGGAGCGCGCCCATCACGGGTTCCTCGACCTGGGGGACGTGGAGCGCGCCGCCCGGTGCGCCTTCTGGCTCGCCGTTGGCCTGCTGGAGCGGGGCGAGGCTGCCCGCGGCGGCGGGTGGCTGGCCCGGGCGCGCCGGCTGCTCGACGATGGCGAGCGCGATTGCGTGGAGCAGGGTTATCTGCTCATGCCGGTCGCCCGCCAACAGGCTGCCGTGGGAGACTTCGCCGCCGCGTATGCCAGCTTCGCACGCGCCGCCGCCATCGCCCAGCGGTTCGGCGACCGCGACCTGATGACGCTGGCCCGGCATGGCGAGGGTCGAGCGCTGATCCATATGGGCGAAGTCGCCCGCGGGGTCGCGTTGCTCGACGAGGTCATGGTGGGGGTGACCGGGGGCGAGGTGACGCCGCTGGTGGCCGGCGCCGTGTACTGCAGCGTGATCTCCGCCTGTCATGAGATGTTCGACCTGCGGCGCGCACAGGAGTGGACCACGGCGCTGTCGCGGTGGTGCGAGTCACAGCCGGACCTGGTGACCTATCGCGGGGAATGCCTGGTGCGTCGGGCCGAGCTCATGCGGATGCACGGCGCCTGGCCCGACGCCGAGGACGAGGCGCGACGGGCGTGCGAGCGGCTGTCGCAGCCGCCGGGACAACCGGCGATCGGCGCGGCGCTGTACCAGCTGGCCGAAGTGCACCGGCTGCGCGGCGCCTTCGAGGAGGCCGAGTCGGCCTATCGCGCCGCCAGCCGGTGGCGCAAACCGCAACCCGGTCTGGCGCTGCTGCGGCTGGCCCAGGGCCAGGTCGAATCGGCTCACTCGGGCGTTCGCGGCACCCTGGATGAGACGACGGGAGATGCCGCCCGGGCCCGTGTGCTGGCCGCGTTCGTCGAGATCGCGCTGGCGGCGGGCGACGTCTCCGGAGCCGAGGCCGCCGCTCGTGAGCTGGCCGAGATCAACCGGCGCGTCGATGCCCGTTACCTCGGGGCGCTCTCCGATCAGGCGACCGGTGCCGTGCTGCTCGCGCAGGCCAGACCACGCGAAGCGCTCGTCGCGCTGCGCCGCGCCTGGGCCGCGTGGGGCGACCTCGAGGCGCCGTACGAGGCGGCGCGCGTGCGCGTCCTCGTGGCGCGGGCCTGCCGCTCACTGGGGGACCGGGACACGGCCGAGCTGGAGCTGGATGCGGCGCGTGCGGCGTTCGAGCAGCTGGGCGCCGCGCCGGACCTGGCCGGGCTGGAAGCGCTCGCGCGCGCAGCGGCACCGCGGGGAACGAACCCGCTGAGCGCGCGCGAGGTGGAGGTGCTCCGCCTCGTGGCGTCGGGGAAGACCAATCGGGTGATCGCCGGGGCGCTCGGGATCAGCGAGAAGACCGTCGCCCGTCACGTCAGCAACATCTTCACCAAGCTGGGCGTGTCGAGCCGGGCGGCCGCTACGGCGTACGCCTTCCAGCACGACCTGGTTGCGACACGCTCCACTTAGGATCACCGCCTTCCGATCCCGGGAGCGTCGGTTCTAATCCAGGCGGAGCGCGAGGTTGGGGTCCACGCGTGCCGCTCGCAGTGCCGGAATGAGGCTCGCCAGCAGCGCGGTGAGGGCGAGCACGAGCGTCACCGTGGCGAACACGGCCGGGTCGCGCGGCGAGACTGCGAAGAGCAGCGTGCCGATTCAGCGCCCGCCGACCAGGGCCAGAACGGCTCCGGCCGCGATGCCGCCCAATGCGAGTCGCAGCCCGTCGCCCAAGCTCGGCGAGCATCTCATCCCATCTCCATGACGAGGCCGACGGCGTGCGTGAGCTTGCTCCAGGCTCGGGCTTCGGCATCGAGCTGCCTGCGACCCGCCGACGTCAGCGCGTAGTACTTGGCACGGCGGTTGTTATCGGACGTCCCCCAGGTGGCGGCGATCCAGCCGCGACGCTCGAGCCGGTGCAGGGCGGGGTAGAGCGAGCCTTGCGGGACCTGCAGCGTGGCGCGCGAGACCTGGTGCAGTCGCTCGGAGATGGCCCAGCCGTGTTGCGGTCCGAGCGAGAGCGTTTTGAGGATCAGCAAGTCGAGCGTGCCCTGGGGCAGGTCGAGACGGTCTGCGTCCACTGGTCTTCTCCCTTGTCACTTCTACAAGAGAGTACGGCCGCCCCTGTAGAAGTGCAAGGGGGCGCCGCTACATAGAAATACCCAGCGCGGCGCAGGTGGGGGCTGGATACTTCGTCCGATGCGGGCGGCAGCGGCTCGGACGAGATTCACGGCCGACTCCTTCAACGAGGTACGCGATGAGCAGCCGGCAAGAGATAGAGCGGATCCAGACCATCGTCATCGGTGGGGGCCAGGCGGGATTGTCGGTGGGATACCACCTGGCGCGGCGCGGGCTGCCGTTCCTGATCCTCGATGCCAATGAGCGGATCGGGGACTCGTGGCGCCGCCGCTGGGACTCGCTCCGCCTGTTCACACCGGCGCGCTACGACGGCCTGGCGGGATTCCCGTTCCCGGCGAAGCGCGACGCGTTCATTTCGAAGGACGAGATGGCGGATTATCTCGAGGCGTACGCCGCCCGTTTCCGGTTGCCGGTACGGAACGGCGCCCGGGTGGACGGCCTGTCGCGTCGGGGGGACCGGTTCCTCGTGACGGCGGGCGAGCGGCGCTACGAAGCCGACCAGGTGGTGGTCGCCATGGCGAACTACCAGGTCCCGCGGGTGCCCGACTTCGCGTCGGCGCTGGACGGCGGCATCGTCCAACTGCACTCGCGTGAATACCGGAATCCCTCTCAGCTCGCGAGCGGCGGCGTCCTCGTGGTTGGCGTGGGGAATTCCGGGGCCGATATCGCGTTGGAGACCGCCCGGACCCACGCGACCTGGCTTGCGGGGAAGGAGCCCGGACACGTGCCGTTCCACATCGAGGGGTGGGTGGCACGACACTTCCTGGTGCGCGTCGTGCGGTTCGTCGGCCATCAGGTGCTGAGCCGGGGCACGCCGATCGGCCGGAAGCTGGCTCCAGCGCTGCTGCACCGGACCGCGCCGCTCGTGCGAGTCAAGCCGGCGGACCTCACCGCCGCCGGCATCGTCCGTGTGCCCCGCGTCATAGGGGTGCGGGACGGTCGCCCGCTCCTCGCGGATGATCGCACCCTCGATGTGGCCACCGTGATCTGGTGCACCGGATTCCATCCCGGCTTCTCGTGGATCCATCTGCCCGTTCTGGGAGACGACGGGCTGCCGCGGCATGAGCGCGGCGTCGTCGTCGAAGAGCCGGGGCTGTATTTCGTCGGCTTGCACTTCCTGTACGCGATCTCGTCGGACACGGTGAACGGGGTGGGGCGGGACGCGGAGCGGATCGCCCGGGCCATCGCGGCGCGCGTAGGCGATGCCCGCTCGGTGCCCGCTCCCAATCCGGCCGCCGTCGCCGCGTGAAGGGGAGATCTGCGCGGCGGGGTGTTACCGCCGCGACGCCGGCCGCAGGCCCAGCGCGCCGTTGAGCCAGCGCACCAGCGGCAGCATCAGGAGGAACTGCCGCTCCAGCAGTGTCACCAGGCGGGGGCTCAACGCCTCCGTGTCGCTCAGCGTGCGGCCGGCGGTGAACGACTGGAGCCGGAGCCACGTCGCGGCCGGGTGGTCCGGTGAGTAGCCGCGTGGGGTCCGCTTCAGCGCGTCCTCGCGGGTCAAGCCGCCCAGGCGGCGCCGCAGCGCGGGGTGGTCGGCGATGCGGGCGAAGGCCCGGGGTTTCTCGGCGATCGCGTCGCGGATGCGGGCGAGGGCGGGCCGAGGCGGCATCCAGATGCCGCCGCCCGTGAACGAGTCTCCGGGTGCGATCTGCACGTAGAATCCCGCGCTCCCACCCTCGCCATCCTGGCCCACCTTTCGGGTGGCGTCGCGATGGTAGAACCAGGCCCCGATGTGGGTCTTGTAGGGCGATTTGTCGCGCGAGAACCGGATGTCGCGGTGGATGCGAAAGATCGATCGCCTGGGGTCACCCACGATCTCGGGGGCGAACCGCGCCAGGCGCACGTCCATCTCCTCCACCAGCTCCCGCATCGGGCCGCGGACGTGCTGTTCGTAGTCGTCGCGGTGAGCCTCGAACCACGGCTTTTCGTTGCGCCGGGCGAGACCGCGGAAGAACCGCAGGGTCTCGGAGGAGAACGCCATCGCGGAATCTGTCGCCGGGAACGGCGACCATCAAGGCTTCCTGCTCACCACCGGCTCGAGGGTCGCCACCGCGCGTTGCACGGTGCTCAGCTCGGTCGCCGAGAGGCCGGCGAGCATGGTCCGCAGCGCAGCGAGTCGCCGCGTGCGGGCCTGCTGCAGGACTCGTTCTCCTGCCCTGGTGGCCCGGATCCGGACGACGCGTGCGTCGTGCGGGGCGGAGGCCCTGGCGACCAGCCCTTCGGCCTGCATGGCCTGCACCAGGCGGGTCATCGTCGGCGGCCGGACGTGCTCGGCGGCCGCGAGCTCGCCCATGGTGCGCGGCCCTCCGCCCAACACCAGTACGGACAGCACCGACAGGCGGGGACCGGTGACGCCGCCCTGCTGATCGCTCCGGGCCACGCGGCGCAGGAGATGAATGGCCAGCGAGTGCAGGCGGTCGGCGAGCGCCGCGCGGTCGGTCATGGACGTTCTCCCCATCGGGCCATCGGGTCTTGCGCATCGGGCTGCCCGTCATTATTTAGGTACCCTAACTAAATTATGACCGGAGCGGCCGCCGCGCAATCCCGCCGGCCACGCGTCCGGTGCGGAGGTCCACATGCCGACTGTCGCCGAACTGAGCGCCGCGATCCGGGAGCGGAGCGCCCCGCGGGTGGAGGCGATCCTGCGCGAAGCGCCGGCCCTCGCCGCCGCGCGGCCGGCGGGGAGTCCCAGCCCCCTGCTGCTCGCGGTGTACGTGAATGCGCCGGAGATCCTCGCGTTGCTCCGTCCGCACGTGATGCTCGATGCCTGTGAGGCGGCCGCGGCGGGCGACGTGGAGCGGCTGGGCACGCTCCTCGCCGGCGACGCCGCGCAGGTGCACGCACGCAGCGGTGACGGCTGGACGCCGCTGCACCTCGCCGCGTTCTTCGGGCGCCGTGAAGCGGTGGATCTGCTGCTGGCGCGGGGCGCCTCGGTCTCGGCCGTCTCCGGTGGGCAGGAACGCAATCAGCCGCTTCATGCGGCGCTGGCGGGGGCGTGCGACGGCGTGATCGTGCGCGCCCTGGTCACGGCGGGCGCGGACGTCAACGCGGTGGGGGCGACCGGCGTCACGCCCCTGCACGAGGCGGCGGCGCGTGGCAACGCGGAGCTGGTGCTTTTCCTGAGGGCGGCCGGCGCGAGCGTGACGGCCACGCTCGACGACGGGACGACGCCGGCGCAGCTCGCGGCGGCGCGCGGCCATGCCGCGCTGGCCGAGGAGCTGCGGGCGCCGGTCTAGCGGAGGGTGTGGCCGCTCATCCGGCCGCACCGAAGAGCGCGCCGGCGCCGGCGGTGAGCGCCATCGCCAGCGCGCCCCAGAACGTCACGCGCAGGGTGGCGGTCGCTACGGGGGCACCGCCGGTCCGGGCCGATACGGCGCCGAGACCGGCCAGGAACACCAGGGATGAGAGGCCGACGACCGGGAGCATGGTGCCGGAGGGCGCGAGCAGCGCGGCGAGCAGCGGCAGGAAGGCGCCGACGGCGAACGTCGCGGCCGAGGCGAGCGCCGCCTGGATCGGCCGGGCCCGGTGCATGTCGACGATGCCCAGCTCCTCGCGGGCGTGCGCCCCGAGCGCGTCGTGGGCCATCAGTTGATCGGTGACCTGCTCGGCGACCGCCCGGGTGAGGCCGCGGGCTTGGTAGATGGCGATCAACTCCGCCCGCTCGTGGGCCGGCGCAGTGGCGAGCTCGTGCTGCTCGCGCGCGAGGTCGGCCCGTTCGGTGTCCGCCTGGGAGCTGACCGAGACGTACTCACCCGCCGCCATGGACATGGCGCCGGCCACCAGTCCGGCGACACCGGCGACGACGACCTGGTGCTGCGTGGCCTCGGCGGCGGCGACCCCGATGATCAGGCTGGCGGTCGACACGATGCCGTCGTTCGCGCCCAGCACCGCCGCCCGCAGCCAGCCGATCCGTCCGGAGCGGTGGATCTCCAGGTGGCGGGGAGGCATGCGCAGGGTCGTCCGACGGCCGCTAGGCGGCGGCGCGCCGTACCGGCCGGGTCAACTTGGCCAGATATTCCTTTGCAGCCTGGAGTGCGCGCCGTTTCCCGCCCCACGAGAGGTCGGCGAAGAACCGGCTGTGCCGCGGCACGTACATCCCGTCCCGGCGCCGGTGGAAACCGGCGCGGACGTACCATCCGTGCGTGCGGGTGGAGTCCTGATCGATCCGGCTGATGCCGCGGCGGCGCACCGGCTTGCGGCCCCGGCGTTTCGTAGTAGTCGCTTTCATGAGAGACTCTTGCGGCTGAGGTTAGGCGTGAAAACTGCACCGCCGCCCCGCAGGTGGCTAGTCCGGATGGGTCGAAGAAATCTTCAAGTTAGGCGTCGAGCTCGCTGAGGCGCCGTTGCAGGAACCGCCGCTCCGGCTCCTGGCGCGCGAAGGTCAGGGCCCGCTCATAGGCGGCTCGCGCGTCGGCCGTTTTCCCCAGCCGCCGGCACAGGTCGGCCCGCGCCGAATGCGCGTGGTGATACTCCTGGAGATCGCCGCGTGCGAGGATGGCGTCGATCAGCGCGAGCCCGGCCGCCGGCCCGTCGCGCATGGCGATGGCCGCGGCGCGGTTGAGCTCCACGATGGGAGAGGGATCGGCGTGCAGCAGCACGTCGTACAACCCCACGATCTGCGCCCAGTCGGTCTGCGCCGCGGCGGGCGCTTCGGCGTGGACGGCGGCGATCGCCGCCTGGAGGGTGTAGGGTCCGAACCGGCGCGAGGCCAGCGCGCGCTCCACCAGCGCCGTCCCCTCCGCGATCTGGCCCTGGTTCCAGAGCGAGCGATCCTGCTCGTCCAGCAGCACCAGCTCGCCGGCGGCCGACGTGCGAGCGGCGCGACGCGACTCGTGCAGCACCATCAGCGCCAGCAGTCCTATCGCCTCGGGGTCGGGGAGCAGCTCCACCAGGAGCCGGCCCAGCCGGATCGCCTCGCCCGAGAGATCATGCCGCACGAGAAGTGCTCCCGAGGAGGCGGAGTATCCCTCGTTGAACACGAGGTAGACGACGTGCAGCACGGTGTCCAGACGATCCGGGAGATCGGCCGGAGCAGGCACCTGATAAGGAATCCGGGCGTCGCGGATCTTCGCCTTCGCTCGCACGATCCGCTGGGCGACGGTCGGCGGCGTCGTGAGAAACGCGTGCGCGATCTCCTCGGTGGTGAGCCCGCACACTTCCCGCAGGGTGAGCGCCACCTGGGCGTCGGGGGGCAGGGCCGGGTGGCAGCATGTGAAGATGAGCCGCAACCGGTCGTCCTCGACCCCCGGGCCGTCCGTCGCGATCTCCGCCGTGTGCGTCTCGATCTCCCGGGCCAGCTTCGCGACCGTCGCGTCGAACCGCGCACGCCGGCGCATGGCGTCGATCGCCTTGAAGCGGCCCGCCGAGACGAGCCAGGCCCGAGGGTTGGCCGGGACACCGTCGCGCGGCCAGTGCTCCACCGCCGCCGCGAAGGCATCGTGCAGCGCCTCCTCGGCCACGTCGAAGTCGCCCAGCAGGCGAATCAGGGTGGCGAGGACGCGGCGCGACTCGGAGCGGTAGACGGCGTCCACCATCTCGCGCACCGGGTCGGCCGCATCCGCGCTCACGGGCAGGGTCCTACGGCTGGTCGAACTCCATGATCGGGCGCACCTCGATGCTCCCCATCCGCGCGGATGGGATCCTGGAGGCCACCTGAATGGCGTCGTTCAGGTCCCGCGCGTTGATCATGTAGAACCCACCCAGCTGCTCCTTCGTCTCGGCGAACGGGCCGTCGGTGGTGGAGAGCTTGCCGTTGCGGACCCGGACCGTCGTGGCGGTCTGTACGGGCTGTAGCGCCTCTCCGGCCAGGTAGTGGCCGGACTTCTTGATGTCTTCCGTAAAGGCGAAGTAGGCCCCCATGAATGCGTCGGACTCGCCTTTCGGCATGGCGCCCACCTTCTTCTCATCGTCGTAGATCAGGCACAGGTACCGCATGGCTTCCTCCGGTAACGTGGTCGAGAGTCGTGGACGCCAAGTAGTCGCTCGGGAGTGGGCGAAATCGACAACCCGGCCTCGCCGGCTATCCCGTTGGCCTCATGTGATTTATTCGGCCGGGGTGAGGTCGACGAGATACTCGCTCTGCACCAGGCCGCTGGAAAAGGTCCGCGTGGCCACGTGACGGACTGCGATGTCGCGCGACAGCGGGCCGAACAACGGAATCCCGCTGCCGATCAGCACCGGCACGCGCGAGATGACGAGGCGTTGGATCAGTCCCGCTTCGAGGAACCGCTGGATCGTCGCGCCGCCGTCGACGTAGATGTGCTCCATGCCGCGCGCGGCGAGGCGGGAGACGATCTCGGCCGGCGTGCCCGACATGTGC
>DATGDT010000359.1:0-42615 GCA_035310725.1 Gemmatimonadales bacterium | reverse complement strand
CGGTCGGCCAGCTCGGCTTGCGGCAGCAGCGGAAACCAGCGCAGCCGGTCGGCGACGCCGAGCGATTGGGCGAGCTGGGCGATGTCGGCCGGTGCGCTGCCCACTCCTACGACCACTTCGACCTTGGGTCGCGCCCGCATCAGGGCGAGGGCCCGCAGCAGATGTTCGATGCCCTTCTGCGGATTCAGCTTCCCGACGAACAACAACGTATCCGGTTGACGGGGACCGCCGGCGTGGAACAGATCCGGCTTGATCGGCATCGGCGCGACGATCGGGTGCACCGTCGGCGCGATCGCCGTGGTCTCCGCGGCGAGCCAGCTCGAGACGGTCGTCACGGCGTCCGCGCGGGTGAGGACCCGGCGGAACAGCCCCGCGGCCATGCCGGAGCCGCGGGCCAGGCGGACGTCCGAGCCGTGCATGGTGATCACCAGCGGGACGTGCCACCAGCGGCGGAGCCAATTCCCCACCATCCCGCCCGGGAACCACCAGTGGGCGTGCACCAGGTCGGCGCGGAAACCGCCGCGCATTCGCAACGAGCGCAGGAGCTGGGCTCCGACCAGCGTCCCGAGGGTCGCTTTCGCCGCCCAGGACCCCTTGACCTGGTCGCGCATGGTGCCGCTGTAGGCCAGCGTCTCGAGCCGCGCCGGGGCGTATCGAAATCGCTCTACGACGATGCCTTCGTACTCCTCGCGCGCGGCGAGCCCGGGTGCCGACGGCGCCAGGACCCGGGTCTCGACTCCTTCCCCGCGCAGCGCCACAGCGAGCCGCAACACGAACGAGCCGACAGGATCGGCAGGAAACCGCGGAAACGAGTGGGCCAGGCACAGCACCTTCATCGCGCTGGCTCCTCGAGCGGGACGGTCGTGGCCCCCCCCCCGACCAGATCCATTCGACCGTCCGGCGCCACCCGTTCGATGCGGAGCCCAGCGCGTGCGTGGCGCCAGGCGACGAGCTCGTCGAGCGTGCCGAGATACGGTCGCTCGGCCACCAACTCATCCAGCAGGCGTTCGTAGGCGGCGGGCGCACCGGGGAACCCGAGCGCCGGCACCAGATTGGGATGCCAGACGCCGACCCAGAGTCCGTCCACTTCGCGACAGGCACGCGCCAGCTCGAGGGCGTCCGCCACCCAGGCACCGGGATCTTCGACGCCGCGGTACTTGCTCAGGGCGCGATCCATCCATGCGAACGGCACCTCGGCCAGCGGCGTCCCCTGCCCCGCGTCGTCCCAGGCGGGCAGGACGTCGCACACGCCGAGGCGGAAGCCGTTGCGGTCCGCGAAGCCGGAGGTGCTGTCGTAGCGGAATCCGGCCTCCCGCATCGCCCGCGGCGTGCGCTCGAGGTCGAAGCGCAGGAAGTGCTGCCGCACACCAGCGACGTCGCGCCCGGTCAGGCTCACCAGCCGACTGCGCTGTTCGGCCATGGTGGCGGATGCCGTCATGGTAGCGAAGCTGCCGTGCAAGCCGACGGCGTGCCCTTCGATCTGCGCCAGCACGCGGCGGGTCCCCGCCGCTTCGGGACGGTAGGTGAGATCTCCCGCCAGGAAGGTCCGCCACGTCGGAGTCCCGCACAGGACGAACCAGGTCGAGCGGATGCCTCTCGTGCGCTCCATCTCGAGTAACGCCGCGATCCCACGATGGGCAGGGTTGCGCCCGATGGCCCCGAGCGCCGCCGCGGCGACACGAGTCCCCCGTCCCCACGCGCCTTTGCGGGCCAGCTCGGCCAGCCGCAGGGCCGTGAACGCCGGCCACCAGGACACCACATCGAGATCATGGGTCAGGGCGACCGCCCAGCGGTGGCCGTGAGGCCAGGGGGCCGCGAGACGGATGGGTCGCCGGCCGGCCGCCGCGATCGCGGCCGTGCGCAGCGCGGCCGCGGTCCGGGAGACCAGGGGCTCGCGCTCCAGGCCCTCGGCGACGAGCGCGTTCTCGCTGGCGGGCACACGGCCGAAGCGGTCCCGCCTGGCCGTGTGACGCTCGCGAGTGGCGGCCACCAGGTCGGCCACGACGGTCAACGCGGCGCGGGCGACGTGAACGACGCCGTCGGCGGGCGCGATCCCCCACCCCGCCGCTTTCCAGTCGCGCAGCGTGTCGAACCGGGCCGGGCGCTCGCTGAGGTCGATCGTCACGACGTCGGCGGCGGGATCTGCGACGGGAATGAGGCGGGCGAGGTCGGTGAGGAGGTCGAGCGCTCGTCGCTCCGGCGCGCTCAGCGTGCCGGTCGCCGGCAGACGAATCATGAGGCGTTCCGGCCCTCCGACCGGCGTGTGTCGTGGCGCGGCGCGGCGGGACGTCGTGCGCTGGTGGGGGTCACGGGCGTGTATCATACACGGCCCGCGCGGGCGTTGGTAGCGCATCGTATCTTCTCTGCTCATGACACGACCCCTGCTTCCCAAGGCCCGCCTGCCCCTGGGCCACCTGCTGGCCTTCGGATGGATGCCCAGTCCGCTGAAGCGGCTGGCGTACCGCTGGCTGCTGGGCTACCGCATCGGGCGGGGGGTGAAGTTCGGGTTCGGTGGCGTGGTCATCGGCAAGACCGTGGAGCTCGGCGACCACGTCGAGATCGGGCTGCTGGCCATCGTGATGGGGCGCGAGATTCGCATCGGCCGCCACTCGAGTATCGGCACGATGAGCTACGTATCGTGCCGCGTGATCGAGATCGGCGAGGACGCCAAGATCCGCGAGCAGGTGTACGTCGGGGGACCGCAGCTGCCGGAATCGCGTTTCTCCCTGGGCAGCCGCACGATCATCCTCCAGATGGCCAACATCAATCCGACGAAGCCGGTGGTGATCGGCGACGACACGGGGATCGGCGGCCACTGCCTGATCTTCACGCACGGCGCCTGGCTGAGCAATCTCGAGGGATATCCCGTCACCTACGAGCCGGTGACGCTGGGGAAGAGCGTATGGCTGCCGTGGCGCGTGTTCCTGATGCCCGGGACCACGATCGGTGACGGGTCGGTGATCGGCGCGAACTCACTCGTGAGCGGGACGATCCCGCCGTCGAGCCTGGCGGTCGGCTCCCCCGCCAAGGTGATTCGCAGCGCGCCGGATTTTCCCCGGCGCTTGAGCGAAGAGGATCGCGAGCGGCTCATCGCCGAGATGGTGGCCGAGTTCGATCGCTTCGTGGCCGACGACCAGGTGACCGTGGGCGAGGAGGGTGCGTCCCGCGTGTACACCTACCGGGGACGGCCGGCCCGGCTGCACTGGTGTCGCGGGGACGCCCCCCCGCCCCGAGCGGCGCGCGGCGACACGGTGCTGTCGGACCGGGCGCTGCCCCCGGAGGCGCTGGCGGATTACCGGGCCCGGGGGGTGTCCTGGCTCGACCTCGGTGCGAAGACGCGCAGTGCGGACGGCTCGCCGCTCGCCGAGGAGCTGGCGCTGTTCATCGGGCGCTACGGGATCCGGTTGCGCCGAGACGGCGGCTAACCCTGACGAGAATCCGGTCCTAGCGAACGATGTCTATTCGGTTCGCCGCTTCATTGGGGACCACGGCGTCGTGCGTTACTGGGTCGATGGCGATCAGTCGCGGCGTACCGCCGACGTCGTAGACGCGCAAAATCGTACGACTAAGCCTGTTGACGACCAGGATCTTGCCGGCCGTGGTCCCGATGTAGAGCGTGGCTCCGTTCTGGGACAGGGCCACGCCGAAGGTGCTCCCGCCGGTCGCGACCGTATCGATCTGGTTCCCGGTCGCAAGGCTCACGATTCGGAGCGGCCCGGACTCATCCGCCACGTACAATTCCGCCCCATCCTGGGAGACAGTGAGTCCTTGCGGCGTGCCTCCCACGGGGATGGTCCGCCGGACCGCCATCGACGCGACACGCACTTCCGTCACCGTGCCCAGGGATTGGGAGGAAACGTAGAGCAACGAGTCCCCTGGCCCCCACGCCACCTGGAGCGCAGGGTCCGGCATCACCAGGGAATCGATGCGCGTCCGTGATGCTACATCGATCTTGTAGAGCCACCCCACGGTGCTGGTGACGTACGCTGTCGTCCCGCCGGGGGACACGCGAATCGGGTACGGGTTTCCGGGAACGGCGATGGAATCGGTTTGGGTGTGCGAGGCGACGTTGATGACGCTGACCAGCCCGCTCGCCCGCTTGGTGACGAATGCGGTGGTGCCGGCATCGTTGAACTGCACCTGGGCCGGATTCCCTCCCACGAGCACTGCGTCACTCAGCGTGAAGTTCGACAGATTGACCCGGCGCACCGCTGGGCCGAGGATCGGCGCCACGTAGACGACGCCGGCTGTCGAGGCGGCGACTCCATAAGGTGCATCGGGCAACGCCACGCTGGCGAACACGTTGACCGCGACGGGATGCGAAATCGCGCCGGCCGTGACGGTGACCGTCGCAGGTCCAATGCCGCCCGTGGACCGGATGACACCGGTGCTAGAGACGCGGACGATGGCCGTGTCACTCGAGGCGAACGTCACTTTGGCGCTAGTAATGGCGTTCGTGTCCTTGTCCGAGACGAGGACCGTGAGCGGGATGCTGTCCAGGCGGGCCAAGGTGACGGTGTCCGGTGTGACCACCAGGATCGCCGGGACCGGGGAGTTGGTGGAGTCGCGGCACGCAGCTGCGCTCAGCAGCGGAACGAGTCCTACCAGCATCTTCCGGACATTCGCCTTCATACCGTCTCCTACTGGGGTGAGGGATGCCGTCGATCGTTCGGTGGCGGACCGGCGTGGTCCCTGAACGCGACCTCAACGCACGCTGACCCTGCTGCGCGATGGCGATCCAATTTCGAGACTCTCAGGGGACGAATGAAGATGACCCGGCCCCCACCGTCGGTCACGATTGCGGTCCGTCCATCACGGTCGAATGACACGTTGCGTGGCACGCCACCGACGTGCAGCACGCCGATCAGCTGGAGGTGGGTCGCGTCAATGATGAAGACGCTGCCCGTCAGCGGGTTGGTCGCATACAACTGCTCTCCGTCGGGCGAGAGGCCGAGCCCATACCCGGAGCCGTCGAGCGGGATGCTCGCCAGGAGGGTGCCCGCCGGTAACGCGATGACGTTGACCCCGGCGGTTTCGTTCGCGGCAAAGAGCCTTCGCCCATCCCGGGAGACGGCGAGCCGCTGTGGGGCTCCGCCCGTGAAGATCGTGCCGATCGTGGCGTCGGTCCGCGTATCGAAGACCGTGACGGTACCTGCATTGCGCGAGCTCACGTACAGCCGGTCGCCGCAGGGGCTGAAGGCCAACCCGTTGGCCACCGCGCCAACGCGCATCGAGTCCACGATGGTCCGGTCGCCCGCGTCGACGACGTACACGCGGCCGTCCGCAGTCGTCACGTACACGCGCCGGCCATTCGGCGCAACGGCGATGTTGAAGCCATCGTTGGTGAGCCGGAGGCTGTCGATGACGGTAAACGGACTCAGGGCGATGAAGTACAACGCCCGGCCGCCCTGGTCGACCACGTACGCCCGCGATCCCGTCGCGTCCATCGCGACGTGGACCGGCTGGTATCCGAACTTGAGGGTTCCGGTGGGGAATGTGTCCTGGAGCGTGTAGCGGGTCACCGCTCCGGCGAACACCCGGGCGACAAGGACGTCTCCCGCGGGTGAGATCGCGACACCGTAGGGTTGGCCGTCGAGACGAGGGCTCGCGGTGACGCTGGCGGCCGGGTCCTCTCGGGCTCCGGGGCCGCTCGAAACCGATCCGGCCCCGGCCGCACCCAACAGCACGGCCGCAGTCTGGAGCGCAAGCAGGCGGTTTGTGGGGACGGCCCGGTTCATCGCTGCCTCTGCAACTGACCTCCCAACATGGAATTCGGCCCGTCCGATTGCTATGTTGTCCAGTGCCGCTGTGCAGTCTTGGAAATGTGTCACAACGTGCAATTGAACCGCCGAGTCCAACGGAGCACCGGTGCCGCCGCTTCCGCTCGCACTGACCATCCAGGCGGGAATCCCGTGGCTGAGCCCGCAAGGTCGCGCGGTCATCAGCGCCCTGGTCGCCGCCAACGGGCAGATCGAAGCCACCGCGATGGCCGGGCGCATCAGGGCCGGCAGCCGCTACCGGCTCGCCCGCCTGTTGCGGCGCGAGGGCCTGCCGCCGTTCGGCCGCCTGGCCGATTGGATCTTCGTCCTGCAGACGGTGTGGGAGGCGGAATCGACGGGAACGCCGTTGCTGCGCGTCGCCCGCCGACTTGAGATCGAGCCCGCCACGTGCTATCGCCGCTGCCGGCGCACGCTGGGAGTGTCGTGGAGCTCGGCTCGGACGATGGGCTTCGCCTGGGCGCTGGTCCGATTCCTCCAGCACTGCCCCAGGCCGGGCACGGCGATCACCACGGGGCTGGATCTTCCGGTACACCCGGTGCACTCAACCACGGCGGCGGTACCGGTTCCGTCCGGCTCGGGTCGAATCCTGCCCCGAGGCCGGACGGCCATGGTCCGGCCCGTTCGGCCCGCCGCACGGATCATGCTCAGTCAGACGCCCACCGACGTGGCCGTGTCGGGCTCGAATGCCGTCTATGTCACCTGTGCGTACGGGGCGACGGTCGAGCGCCTCGATCTCACGGCGCGGCGCTCGGTGTCCTCGATTCCCGTCGGCGTCAACCCGACGCGCATCGTGTTCGATGCGTCAGGGAGGCTGGCCTATGTATCGAACCAGTTCGGCGGCAGTATCAGCGTCATCGATGCTACCGCAGACTCGGTGGTGGACGACATCCCGGTCCCGGGCGACCCCGCGCCGCTGCTGGCCGCTCCCGACCGGCAGACCCTGTACGTCGCGACGAATCTGGATCGCCTCTACGCCGTCGATACGCGCCGCAGGCGGATCGTGGCCGAAGCGCCGTTGCCGGCCACGTCCCACCACCTCGCCATGCACCCCGACCGGCGCCGCGTGTTCGTCGCCACGCGCGCCGCCGGCAGCGTGCTCGAGCTCGATGCCCGGTCGCTCGAACGCCGCCGCGTGATCGGGGTGGACGGCCTGGTGCAGGCCCTCGCGTGCGACAGGACCGGCGCCGAGCTGTACGTAGCGAACGAGGCTGGATGGGTGGACGTGCTGCGGCTGCAGACCGGCGAGGTCACCGCGTCGCTCCGGCTGGAGGCGGGCGCCTACGGGTTGTGTCTCAGCCCCGACGATGCCCGGTTGTACGTCACGTTGCCGTCCGCCGGGCGCCTCGTCGTGATCGATCGGGAGACATTGCGCCTGGAGCTCACGATCCTGACCGGTGGAACTCCGCGGCACACGGTGTTTCTGCACGACGGGCGGACGGCGCTGGTCGTCAACGAAGCGGGCTGGGTGGATGTGGTGAAGTAGGTCGCGGCGCTCGTTCCGTCAGGGCGCCTGCTCCTCCCGCATCTGGTCGATTTCGCGGTGCAGCGCCCGGATCTCCTCCCGTTGCCCCGCGACCAGCTCACCCACGAACCCGAAGGCGAACAGAATCAGCCCGGCGAGCACGAGCAGCATCACCAGGTACAGCACCGCCCGGTTTCCCTGCTGGTGGACGTAGCGCTGGACGAATTCCCACACCCCCACGACGATGCCCAGAAACACCAGCAGCGCCCCGGTCACCCCGAAGAACAGCATCGGCTTGCGCCCAAAGCGCAGCTGGAACCACACCGAGACGAGGTCGAGCACGCCCACCGGGATTCGGCCGATGCCGAACTTGGACCGGCCCGCGCGCCGGGGGTGCAGCGGCACCGGGCGTTCGGTGAGGCGGAACCCCTGCCCCGCGGCGATGACGACCATGAAGCGATGCCAGTCGGGGCGCATCGGCAGGCCGTCCATCACTTCGCGGCGGTACGCCTTCACCGAGTTGAGGTCCGTGACCCGCACCCCGAACAGCCAGCGGCACAGCCGGTTGTAGACGGCGGAGACGAATCGCTTGTCGTAGTGCCCCTGTTTCGCCCCGGTCGCGATGTCGGCCTCGTCGGCGAGCACGGGCGCCACCAGCGTGGGGATGTCGGCGGGCAGGTACTGGAGGTCGGCGGGCCAGAACACGAGGATCCGCCCCTCGGCGGCCTCGGCGCCGGTGCGCAGGGCGTCGGCGATGCCGCGCTGCGCGCGATGGGTGACGACCCGCAGGAACGTGTGCTGGTCGGCGAGGCGGCGCAGCACTTCGGGCGTCGCGTCGCGGCTGCCATCGTCGATCACGACGACCTCGCAGCGGTACGGCTGCGGCGCGAGCGCGTCCTGCAGCTGCCGTATCAGCTCGTTCAGGTTCTCCGCCTCGTCCTTGGCGGGGATGAGGACGCTCACATCGGGCCGGGCCGCCCCTTCCCCGTCTCCCCGGACCAGGGTCACAGCCGTCGCCGCATCCGGGCGGGGAGGATGTTGAGCTGGTCGCGGTACTTGGCCACGGTGCGGCGCGCGATGCGCACCCCCTTGTTACCGAACATCTCCACGATCTGCTGGTCGGTCAGCGGATTCTTGGGATCTTCGTCAGCGACCATCTTCTGGATCTGCGCCTTGATGGACCGGGCGCTGGCGTCCTCGCCGGAGGCGGTCTGGAGGCCGCTCGAGAAGAAGAATTTCAGCGGCAGCAGCCCGCGCGGCGTCTGCACGTACTTCTCGTTGGTCACCCGGCTGACCGTGCTCTCGTGCATGTTGATGACGTCCGCCACCTCGCGCAGGGTGAGGGGCCGGAGGTACTCGACTCCCTTCTCGAAGAACTCCCGCTGCCGATCCACGATGAAGTTCATCACCTTGAGCATGGTCTGGCGCCGCTGCTCGATCGCCTGGATCATCCAGTGGGCGCTGTTGAGCCGCTGGTTGATGAAGTCCTTGTTTTCGCCCTGGAATTTCTTGCGGTCACGGGCGATGTCCTGATAGGTCTTCGAGATGCGCAGCCGCGGCAGCCCGCCGTCGTTCAGCGTCACATGATAGCTGTCGCCGACCTTCTCGACGGTCAGATCGGGAATGATGTAGGTGTCATTGGCCGCCGCGTACTGCAAGCCGGGCTTCGGGTCGAGCTTCGCCAGGACGTCGGCGACGCGCTGCACCTCGCCTGCCTCGATGCCGAAGCGCTTGCCCAGGTCGCTCCAGCGGTGGTTCTTCAGGTCTTCCCACGCCTCCTTCACCAGCCGGTAGGCGAGCGTTTCGGTCTGCTTCTTGTCCTCGAGCTGGAGCATCAGGCACTCGCGTAGATCGCGGGCGCCGACGCCGGGCGGGTCGAGGCGCTGGATGATGCGCAGCATCTCTTCGGCCTCGCTCAGCGTGTACAGCGCGACCTCGCCGTCCCCGTTGCGCTGCTCCGCGAAGTCCGCGAGAAGCTTGTTCGCGCCGTCGAGGATCTGCGCCAGCGTGGCGCCCAGGTAGCCGTCCTCCGCGATGTTGCCGAGGAACTCTTCGGCGAGCAGCTGCTGGCGCGGCGTCAGGACCAGCATCTGGACCTGATCCTTCAGGTGGTCGGAGAGATCGCGCATCTCGACCGAGACCGGCTCGGTGTACTCGAGCGCCTCGGAGAGATCGCGGCGTCCCGCCATGGCTTCGGCGCCGTCGTCGAGCAGGATGTCTTCCCAGTTCGGCCCGTCCTCGGCTTCCTTCTCCTTCTCGATCTTCTCCTTCTCCGCGGCCGCGCTCTGCGCCTCCTCGGGCTCCTCCTCCGTCTCCACCATCTCGAGGAACGGGTTGCCAAGCAGCTCCTGCTTCAGATGCTGCTGCAGGTCGAGCAACGGCATGTACAGCAGGTCCATCGCCTGGAACAGGCGCGGATTGATGCGCAGGTCCTGGCGCATCCCCGTGTGCTGTTGCAGTCCGGGCTTCATGCCGCTTGCCCCAGCCGCGTCCGGAGCCGGGCCGTGAGGGTGGGGCCGAGATAGCGGTCGGCCACATCGTCGTTGAACACCAGCTCGCGCACAGTCCCCGACACCTGGACTTTCCCTTCGAACATGATGTAGGCGCGATCCACGATATCGAGCGTCTGCTCGACGTTGTGATCGGTGATCAGCACGCCGATGCCCCGCTGCCGCAGGCCCGCCACGATCGTCTGGATGTCGTGCACGGCGATGGGATCCACGCCGGCGAACGGCTCGTCGAGCAGCAGGAACTTGGGTTCCGTGACGAGTGCGCGCGTGATCTCGAGGCGGCGCCGCTCGCCGCCGGAGAGCTGAAAGGCCTTCTGGCGCCGCAGGTGCTTCACTCCCAGCTCGTCGAGCAGGCGCTCGAGCCGGACGCTCCGCTCGGCCGCGTCGATCGGCAGCGTCTCGAGGATGGCGAGGACGTTCTGCTCCACGGTGAGCTTGCGGAAGATGGAGGGCTCCTGGGCGAGATAGCCCAGCCCCTCGCGCGCGCGGCGGTACATCGGCTCGGCCGTGATGTCCTGCCCGTCGAGGAGAATCGTGCCCTGCTCGGGCCGGATCAGCCCGGTGAACATGTAGAACGTCGTGGTCTTGCCCGCGCCGTTGGGGCCCAGCAGGCCGACGATCTCGCCCTGCTGCAGCTGGATGCTCACATCGTTGACCACGCGACGGCCCTTGTACGCCTTGACCAGTCCCCGGCTCTCGATGCGGCTGCCGCGCTGCACCGCTCCGGCCGCCGGCGCGCCCGGCGTCTCCGCACGCTCCAGCGTGGCGGCGGCGGCGGCGAGCAGGCGTGCCGTCACGCCCGCGCGGTCGGGGGCGACGAGCGGCCACAGGTCGGCGTGCACCGACACCCCGGCATCGTCGCGCCATTCGCCGGGCAGGTCCACGACCTGCTCCAGCTCGAGGCGCGGCAGCACCGACGTCCGGAGGTTGTCGCGGGCATCGTCCACCGAGAGATTGCCCGACTCCTCGAGCGACGTGCCGCGCACCCGCGCCCGGACCTGCAGGAACTCTTCCCGGTAGGCGACCGCCAGTGCTCCGAAGGGCGCGACCCCGCGGTCGTCCGCCGCCTGGAGGATCGCGGCGGCGGCCAGCGGCAGCGAGGAGTCGCGTGCCGCGAGCAGGGCCTCGATCCGGGCCATGGCGGTGCGGGCGGGCGGTGTGGGGAGCGGTGCGCTCACGTGGAGTCCTTCTTGGCGGTGGTGTCGCTGACCGGCGGGCGCGGCTCCAGGTGCACGCCGTCCGCCCGTCCGCCCACGGTGACGCGATCGATGCGGGCCTGCTTCAGCACGATGTCGATGCTCTTGCCGCGCGAGTAGTTCAGCGTCGGACCACTGGTCGTGTCGCGGCCGTACATGTGGGTGAGGGCGCGGGCCGAGCCGTGTGCGATGATGCGGTGGATGCGGCTGCGCGGGACGCCGGTCGAGTCCGGCTCCTGGCCCCAGCGGGCCGTGAGCGTGTCGCCGGCGATGCAGTCGACCGCGATCCGCAGGCAGCTGGACAAGCAGTCGGTGTTGTCGCCGGTGCACTGGCCGCGCACGTTGGCGACGGTCGAGTCGCGCTTCGACGCGGAGAACGCCTTGCCGAACCCGCGCCCTTCGGTGAGGACCTGGTCGGGCACATCGAGCGCCAGGGAGTCGGCCCGGATGTCCTGCAGCGCCGAGACGGCATGAGGCCGGGCGGTGCTCTTCCCCGCGCCGCCCCAGGCCAGGGCCTGCTGGAGCTTGCGACGCTCGATGGCCAGGTGAATCGTGTCGGCCGTCAGCACCCAGTCGGTGCTCGTGGCCTTGCCGTTGCCCAGCGCCTTGACGAGACGGATCTCCTTCGCCTCCAGGGCCAGCTCGATGCGCGTGCCGGTCAAGGTGTAGCTCTGCGTCCCCTTCCCCTGGACGCGCGGCTTTCCGATGAGCACGCCGAGGCCGGCGGTCTGGTCGAGCATCATGGAGTCGCCCTGAGCGGCGAAGTCGCTGCGGTCGATGGTGGACCTCCCGCCCGCCCACATGCGGTCGCTTCCCTTGAAGCGGACCCGATCGGCGACGATGATGTAAGGCTCGGTCGTGTCCGCAGCGCCGCCGCCCCGGTACTGGATCGTGGGGCGCTGTGTGGCGAACATCTCCAGCGTGTCGCGGATGCCGGGAGTGGCCCGCCAGTAGGTGAGGTTCGGGCCGCGCAGCACCGAGCCGTTGCTCTTGTTCACGGCCACGACGTTGGTGTGCGCCTCGAGCCGCTCGTCGCGGACGAAGTAGGACACGAAGTTCGCGTCGAGGGCGATGGTCGTATCCCGGATGTGGACGCGCCCGATGAGGTCCGCCCGGCCGAACGCCGGGTAGTGCGCGATGCTGTCGGTGGAAAGCGTCGTGTGGGTCCCCTGACAGTGCGCCAGGACGCCGCCGCCGGCATGGTAGCTCTTGGTGCCCGTGGCCTGCACCACCTCACGGTAGTTGTGCCCGATCGAGTCGATCTCGACCACGCACGGCCTGCCCCGCCCGGTATCGGGAGGCGGCGCTGCGGGCTGCTGCAGGGCCAGGAGCATCAGGGGCACGATCATTGGTTGGGCAGGACGAAGTGACCGCCGGTCCCCCTGGGCCGGAACGCCGTCACGTTCCGGAAGTTGGGGTCGGACGTGAAGCCCTCGCCTTCCACGTGGCGTCCCGGCCCGTCGAAGATGAAGGGCTGGTCGGACGAGACCTGATTGGTGCGCTGGTTGTAGCGCATCACCTCGGTCTTCAGGGTGCGGCCGTCGCCCGATCCCACGACCACTACGTTGCCCCGTCCCTCCATGTCGCCCGGGACCCAGTGATAGGTCCCCTCCCGGGCGGTCATCGTGGACGTTTCGTTGCCGTCGGCGCCGTAGAACGTGACGTGCACGTTGCGGAGCTCGGCCGACTGGGAGTTCTGGTAGAAGTACGCCGTGTCGGCGCGCACGCGCGCCCGCACGATCCCGTCGCCCGTCACGTAGTGGTCCATGTTCACCAGGACCTGATCGGCCGTGTCGGCCGCGGTCACGGTCGCGGTCGGCTTCACGCCGCTGGAACAAGCGAAGGACGTCAAGCAGAAGACGTCGAGCAACACCGTCAAGCAGAATCGTCGAGCGGCGACGTAGGTGCTCGACGCCTTCGCTCGACGCCCTTGCTCGGCGCATCCGCTTGACGTCTTTCGCATGCTCACACCGCTCCCGCTTTCATCAAGTCATGCAAGTGGACCATCCCGATCACCTTGCGTCCGCCGTCCAGCACCGGCAGCGCCATGATGCCGTGCCGCTCCATCAGCTCCACCGCGGCCGAGGCGAGCGTGTCGGCGGAGGTCGTCTTCGGGTCGCGGGTCATCACCTCGCGCACCGGCAGGTCGAGAAAGCGGTCCGTGCGCTCCATCAGGCGCGTGAGATCGCCCGCCGTGACGACACCCGCGAGCTCCCCCGTGCCGTTCACCACCGCCACGGTGCCGCGCTTCTCCGCGAGCAACACCACGCACTCGCGCATCGGGCGGTCGGGTGCGAGCGTCGGGAGACCGGTCGTCAGCATGACGTCGGCGACGCGCAGCAGCAAGCGGCGGCCCAGCGCCCCGCCCGGATGGAGCGCGGCGAAATCCTCGCGGCGGAACCCCTTCACCTCGAGCAGGGTGACGGCGAGGGCATCGCCCAGCGCGAGCGCCACCGTGGTGCTCGTCGTGGGCGCCAGCGTTTCCGCACAGGCCTCCTCGGCATCGCCCGCATCGAGCACGACCGTCGCGGCCCGGGCGAGCGAGGAATCGGGCCCGCCGGTCACGGCGACGATAGGGACGCCGAGGCGTTTCAGCTGCTCCACCAGGCCGAACAGCTCCCCCGACTCCCCGCTCTTCGAGAGGAGGATCGCCACGTCGTCGCGTCCCACGATGCCGAGGTCCCCGTGCAGCGAGTCCACCGGGTGGAGGAACGAGGCCGGGGTGCCCGTGGACGTGAACGTCGCCGCGATCTTGCGGGCGATGAGCCCCGACTTGCCGACGCCGGAGACGATCAGGCGCCCCCGGGCCCCGGCGAGCAGCTCGACCGCGCGGGCGAACGGTGTCCCGAGATCGCGGGCGGCACGCTGGATGGCGTCGCCCTCGAGCACCAGGACGCGGCGCCCGCGCTCAACGAGATCCGGCTGCGCGCTGGGCGACATCGCCCCGCCCCTCCAGGTATTGCCGGACCAGCCCGTCCCAGTCGCCGCGGGCCTTGAGGATCGCCTCGGCCACCTCCCGCGCGGCCCCTCGGCCGCCGGGCGCGGTGGTGACATAGGTCGCGACCGCCTTCACCTCCGCGACCGCATTCGCCACAGCCATGGGGAGACCGACCCGGCGCAACACCGCGATGTCCGGGAGGTCGTCACCCACGAACGCGCACTCATCCCAGGCGATCCCCCGGCGTTCCAGGACGCCCGCGATGGCGGGCAGCTTCCGGTTGTCCTGCACGACCTCGTCGATCTTCAGCTCACGCGCCCGCAGGTCGGTCGGATCCGAGCGACGCGCACTGGCGAATACCACCACCAACCCGGCCATGCGGAGAAACTTGATCCCCAGGCCGTCCTGAATGTCGAAACGTTTGTACTCGACCGGATGATCGGCCACCTTCCCCAAATAGATCCCGCCGTCGGTGAGCACGCCGTCCACATCGAAGCCCACGAGGCGCAGCCGGCGCGCGAGCGTCTGGTCAAGCACGGGCCGGTACCTCCCGGACGCGCTGCCAGAGATCCAGCGCCATCGCAACCACGCCCGGCAGCTCTTCGAGCGACAGCATGTTCGGTCCGTCGCTGGGGGCGTGCGCGGGATGGGGATGGGTCTCGAGGAAGAACCCGTCCGCCCCGGCCGCGGCCGCGGCGTAGAGCAGCGGTGGGATGAACTGGCGCAGGCCGCCGCTTGCGCCATCCGCGCCCTGCCCCGGTTGCTGTACCGAATGGGTGGCGTCGAAGATCACCGGCGTGCCGCACGCGGCGCGCAGCCGGGCGAAGCTCCGCATGTCCACCACGAGATCGCCGTATCCGTAGAAGGTGCCGCGCTCGGTGACGGCCACCTCCGGCGCGCCGCCGCCGCGGACTTTTTCCACGGCGCCCGCCATCTGCTCGGGGGCCATCCACTGGCCCTTCTTCACGTTCACGGGACGCCCCGACTTTCCCGCGGCGATCAGCAGATCCGTCTGGCGGCACAGGAACGCGGGGATCTGGAGCACGTCCGCCACCTCCGCCGCGGCGGCCACCTGGGCCACTTCGTGGACGTCGGTGAGCAGCGGGAGGCCGGTCGCCGCCCGCACCCGCTCGAGCGCCCGCAGGCCCGCCTCGAGGCCCGGGCCGCGCGCGGCCGAGAGGCGCGAGCGGTTGGCCTTGTCGAACGACGCCTTGTAGATGACGTGCAGCCCGGTCCGTGCCCCGAGGGTGACGAGGGCCTCGGCGACCTGAAGATTCAGGGCGTCGGATTCGATCACACAGGGCCCCGCGATGAGAAACGGGGCGGAGCCGTCGCCGAACTGGGGCATGTTAGCCGGTGGCGCGGGCGGCCACGGGCGCCTGGAGGTCGGCCGCCGCCGGGCGGGCGGTGCGGCGGGAGAGCGCGGCGCCGATGAAGCCGGCGAACAGGGGATGCGGCCGCATCGGTCGCGACTTGAGCTCGGGATGGAACTGGCACCCGATGAACCAGGGGTGGTCCGGCAGCTCGATCATCTCGACCAGCGACCCGTCCGGGGAAAGCCCCGAGCAGCGCATGCCGTACTCGGCGAGCACGTCGCGGTAGGCGTTGGAGACTTCGTAGCGATGACGATGGCGCTCGCTCACCTCGGTCGCGTTGTACACCTGGGCGACGCGCGATCCCGGCCGCAACCGGCACGGGTAGGCGCCGAGGCGCATGGTGCCGCCCATTTCCTGAATCCCCTGTTGCGACGACATCAACCCGATGACGGGGTTGGCGCATTCGGGCGCGAACTCACTCGAGTTGGTGTCGGGGATGTGGGCCACGTCCCGGGCGAATTCGATGATCGCCACCTGCATCCCGAGGCAAATCCCCAGGAACGGCAGTTGGTGCTCGCGCGCCCAGCGGATCGCCTCGACCATTCCCTCCACCCCGCGCACCCCGAACCCACCGGGAACGAGCAAGGCGTCGAAGGGGGCGAGCAGCTCGCCCGCGGTTTCCTGGTCGGTGAAGCGATCCGAGGCGATCCACTGCAGCGCCACCCCCGACTGGTTGGCGATGCCGCCGTGAATCAGCGCCTCGTTGACGCTCTTGTAACTGTCGGCCAGCTCGGTGTACTTCCCCACCACGGCGATGCGCACGCGGCGCTCGGGGTGCAGGATCCTGTCCACCATCGCGCTCCAGGCGCGCAGGTCGGGCTCCTTGGTCTCGAGCCGCAGCCGATTGCAGACTTCCTTGTCCAGCCCCTGCTCGTTGAGCCGCAGCGGGATCTCGTAGATGGTCTCCACGTCGGGGCTCTCCACCACGCAGCCGAAATCCACGTTGCAGAACTGGGCGATCTTGCGCTTCAGCTCCTCGGAGAGCGGCCGCTCGGTGCGGCAGATCAGGAAGTCGGGCTGGATTCCGATCTGCATGAGCTCCCGCACGGAGTGCTGGGTGGGCTTGGTCTTGAGCTCGGCGGTGGCGGCGATGTAGGGGACGAGGGTGAGGTGGATGAACAGCGTGTTCTCGCGTCCCACATCCTGGCGGAATTGCCGGATCGCCTCGAGGAACGGCAGCGATTCGATGTCGCCCACGGTGCCGCCGATTTCGGTAATGACCACGTCGTGATCGGGGGCGAGGCGGCGGATCGCCGACTTGATCTCGTCGGTGATGTGCGGGATCACCTGCACCGTCGAGCCGAGGTACTCGCCGCGGCGTTCCTTGGTGATGACGGAGAGGTAGATCCGGCCGGTGGTGACGTTGTTCACCTGGGACAACGAGCGGTCGATGAATCGCTCGTAGTGGCCCAGGTCGAGGTCGGTCTCCGCGCCATCGTCCGTCACGTACACCTCGCCGTGCTGGAACGGCGACATGGTGCCGGGATCGACGTTGATGTAGGGATCGAACTTCTGGATCGTGACCTTGAGCCCCCGCTCGGCGAGCAGACGGCCCAGGGAGGCCGCCGCGATGCCCTTGCCCAGGGAGCTCACCACCCCGCCGGTCACGAACACGTACTTCGTCGAGCTCACGAATTCACCTCCCTCGGGTGACGGGTCAGGACCTGCTCGACCCACTCCAGATCCTCCGCCGTATCGACACCCGGCGCCGGCGCCTCATCGAACAGCGCCACGCCGATCGGGATGCCGTGCAGCAACGGCCGCAGCTGCTCCAGACGCTCCCACCGTTCTTCCGGTACGGGCGGCAGGCGCACCCAGTGCTCCAGCGCCTCCCGCGTGTAGCCGTAGACACCGACGTGCTGATGGTAGACGACCTCGCCCGCGCCATCGCGATCGAACGGGATCGGCGCGCGGGAGAAGTAGATGGCCCGGCCGTCCGGGCCGACCACGACTTTGACCCGGTTGGGGTCGGCGGCGAGCCGCCGATCCAGGGTGCCCGCCGCCGTTCCGATGGGGTCGCCGGCGCGCAGGCGCCCGAGCGTGCCCTGCACCGCCGCGGCGGCGACGAGGGGCTCGTCGCCCTGAACATTCAGGATGAGGTCGCATGCCCTATACTCTTGATTGCCAATGACTTCTGCAACACGCGCGGTACCCGTTTCGTGGCTCGCCGCGGTGAGCGTCGCTTCCAGGCCGGCCTGCCGCACCACCGTCGCGATTTCGTCCGCCTCGGTGGCGACCACGACACGGTCGCACACGTCGAGCTCGATCAGGCGGCGGGCGACTCTGAGGACGAGGGGTTCACCGGCGAGGAGACGCAGGGGCTTGCGAGGCAGGCGGCTGGAGCCCAGCCGAGCAGGAATCACGCCAAGGACGGGCACAGGCCAAGATACAAAATCTGTGCCGCGGCGACAAGTGACGGGGCTTACACTTCCCCGTTACGCCTCCGCGTGGGCCACCTTGAGGAAGTTCTCCAGCAGCCGCTTCCCGTACTCGGTGCCGATGGATTCCGGATGGAACTGAACGCCGTACAACGGGAACTGGCGGTGCTTCATCGCCATGACCTCTCCGCCGCGGCCGCGGTCCCCGGCCCAGGCCGTCACGATGAGGTCGTGCGGCAGCCCGGACCACTCGACGACTAGGGAGTGATAGCGCATCGCCGTGAACGGCGAGGGGATGTCGTCGAACAGCTCGTCATCCTGGTGCTCGACGGGGCACGTCTTGCCGTGCATCAGCCGGTCGGCGCGCACGACGCGCGCGCCGAAGGCCTCACCGATGGCCTGGTGCCCGAGGCAGACGCCGAGCACCGGGACCTGGCCCGCGAGCGCCCGGACGAGCGGGACGAGGATGCCTGCCTTCCCCGGCACGCCGGGACCGGGAGACAGGACCGCGGCGTCGGGCTTGAGCGCGAGGACGTCGGGCACATCCAGCGCGTCATTGCGGTACACGACCGGTTGCTCCCCGAGCTCCCCGAGGTATTGCACCAGGTTGTAGGTGAACGAGTCGTAGTTGTCGAGCACGAAGAGCATACGGGAAGTTAGCGCGCCTCCGCCTCGAAGGAGTCGAGCACCGAGACGAGCTCGTCTCCGAAGTAGTAGCGGATCTCATCGCGGATGCCGCGATACAGGGTCGGTCCGGTCCCCAGACACACGAGCTCGTCTTCCTCGGCCTCGAGGGCGGGACAGAGCACCCCCTGCTCGAACGTCAGCGGGAACAGGCCGTCCACGACCGACTTCAGCTCGTGGTGATCGAGGCCCTGCTCCAGACAGAACGCGTGCAACCGGCAGCCCCGGCCGCGGCGGTTGAGAAAGACGCAGGCCCCGTCGACGACGCTGGTGCGCCAGGTCTCTCCCCCCGGGGACTCGGCATCGGGCTCCCGCTCGGCCGTGAACCACCGGTCGCGCGCAATCCCGAGATAGGCCTCGAGCTCCGCGGCATGCGCCAGGATGCGATCCACGTGATAGCGGTCGACGTCCACCCCGAACTGGCAGCACCAGTCGTTGCAGAAGGTGCATTCCAGGCAGTGCGTGAAGTACTGCCGCCGGAAGATCTCGGGGTCCACGGATCGCAGCACGGGCGCTCCGTAGCGGCTCGGAAACGCCCGTGGCAGCGCGCGCAGTACGGCCGGCATCCGGTGTCGCTCAGGCCGTCCGCTTGAACCGGCGGTACAACCACAGAAGCAACAGCGCCCCGAACAGCGAGGCGATGAAGCCGGCCTTGTCCCCGGCCTGGTACAGCCCGATCAACCCTCCCAGGAAATGCGCAACGAGGGCCCCGGCGATACCAAGCAGGATGGTGATGATGATCCCACCCGGGTCCTTCCCCGGCATGATCAGCTTGGCGAGGGCCCCGACGACGAGGCCGATGAGAATGGTGGTGAGCATGGAGCCTCCCCTGCTGGAGGTGTGACACGGAGCATGACTCCGTGGTCCTTTCATGAAGGAAGGTAGCCCGCGCCGGAGGTCGGCGACACGGTGTCCGGCTGGACGCCTGTCGGGCCGGCGGTTAGCCTGAGTCTCTCGAGAAACGACGGAGGAGCAGCATGCATCGGAAACGGTTGACCATGCTCGGCGTAACGGTCGCCGCAGCCATCGCCGTGGCGTGCAGCAGCGACAAGGGGACGGGGCCGAGCGGCACCGTAGATCTCACGGGGAGCTACAGTCTCGTGCAGCTCCTCCTCGGAGGGTTCCTCGACGCACCTGGAAGTACCGGCACATTGACGGCGACGGCGGATTCGGTGCACGCCACCATCACGATCGTATCCCCGAACACGTCGATCGTCCCCGATACGACCCTGCAGCTCGACGGCTCCTACCTGGCCAGGCATACGTCGCCCAAGGACTCGATCTACATCGTCATCTCGGGGTTGGGAACGATACCAGGCACGTTCACCGTCACGGGAACGGCGAAGGACACGCTGACACTCGGCCTGTCCACACCGGCGGGTGCCTTGACCACCGTCTGGCACAAGTCGTGAGCGGCTCGCCGGGCACGCGGTGACGCGCGGCGTCCGGGCGCTCGGACTCCTCCTGCTCACGTTCCCGGGAGTCACCGCCCGGGCCGTCGCGCAGGGGGAGCGAGGCGGTGCGGTCATCACCGGCACGGTGACCGATCGCGAGAGCGACAGCGGCGTGGATGGAGCCGTCGTGTTGCTGCGCGGGACGCTGCTCCACAGCCGGACCACCGAGCGCGGGCGGTTTCTGCTCAACGGCGTGCCGCCCGGCACGTACACACTGACCGTGCTGGCCTTCGGGTACTCGCCCGACTCTCTGCCCGGGCTGGCGGTGGCCGATGGCGAGACGCGCGACGTCGCCGTTGCGCTGGTGCGGGCGGCCGTGGGATTGACCGACGTCGTGGTGACCGCCACCCGCGCGCCGGAGCGGGGCGAGGAGTCCGGAGCGAGCGTGAGTGTGCTGTCCCGTCAGGGGCTCACGCGACGCAACGTCACCACGCTCGATCAGGCCCTGGTCTACGAGCCGGGCGTGACCGTGAACGCCGGTCAGATCGACATCCGGGGCTCGACCGGACTCGCCCGCGGCGTGGGCAGCCGCGTTCTCCTGATGCTCGACGGACATCCCATTCTGAGCGGGGACGGCGGCGAGACCGATTTCGAGTCGCTCCCGCTGCTCGACGTGGACCGGGTCGAGGTGGTGCGGGGCGCCTATTCCGCCCTCTACGGCAGCAACGCGCTGGGCGGCGTCGTGAATGCATTGACGACGGCCATCGACAGCACCCCCGTGACAACCGCGCGGCTCCATTTTGGGACCTGGCAGCAGCCCGACCGCTACCGCTTCACGAACCATCAGCTCGACGAGCGAGGGTTCGGCCTGCAGCGGTCGCAGCAACTGGGCGGTGTCGGCGCCCGCGTGTTTCTCGGCCGCGAGGTGTCGGACGGCTTCCGTCAGGACGACGCGCACGATGCCTGGCTGGCGCGCGCGAAGCTCGCGTCGCCCGCCGGCTCGGTGCATCCCTGGGACGTGTATGGGGTGTGGGCGCGCGAGGACCTCGGAGAGTTCTTCACCTGGCGATCCGAGAGCCAGCCGTTCGAGGTGGACTCGGCCACGAGAAACGACCACGAAATCGACTACAAGCTGCTGACCGGGGCGTCGTTCACACCGGTCGTCGGAGCCGCGACGCTGCTGCGGGTGAGTCCCTACGTCAACTACAACAGCGTGCAGAACGATTTTCCCAACGACACGATCTCCGGCCGCAACAACCACCGGGCCGCCCGCCTCGGCGGTACCGTGGACCTTTCGCTTCGCCTGGGGAGCGGTGCGCACGCCGTCGATCTGGGCACGGACGTCGCCCACACCGTCGTGACGTCGAACTTCCTGGGATCGCACCACATCAACGACGACGCCGTGTTCGCACAGGACGTGGTCCGTCTGTCGGATCGGTGGGACGGGTCGCTGGGCGCCCGGCTCGACTACCATCAGGCCACGGGCGGCCGGCCGGTCTGGTCGCCGAGTCCGAAGGTCGGCCTGACCTTCCGTCCGGGTAGCCGGCTCTCGACGCGCATGTCGGTCGCGCACGGCTTCCGCTCTCCGAGCGCGATCGAGCAGTTCGTCAACACCACGCAGTTCGGGATTCGCGTGATTCCCAATCCCGATCTCAAGAGCGAGCGGGTCTGGTCGACGGAGGCCGGGGTGACGTCCACGCCGCTCCCGGGGCTGCGGATGGACGCGGCCGCGTTCCAGAGCGAGTATCGGGATCTGATCGCGCCCTGCTCCGTGAATTTCTCTACCTACACCTTCTGCAACCTCAACCGCGCGCGAGTGCGTGGGCTGGACCTGAGCGTCAAGACGGGGTGGGCGGAGGATCTGCTGTCGCTCGAGGGGACGTACCTGCTGCTCGACAGCAAGGACCTCGACACGGCGCTCCCGCTGCCGTACCGGTCGCGCCACAACATCACCGGGACGGTGAACGCGCTGCGGGGCCTCGTGGGACTCGACCTGCGCTTCCGCAGTCGGGTGCAGCAGGTGCTGCAGTACCCGCTCGATCCTCGCGGGGATATCACCGTGGTCGACTTGCGGGTGGGGTATCGCGTGGCGGGGATCGCTTTGCAGGCGAAGGTCACGAACCTCTTCCAGGCCTTCTACGTGGACGTACAGGAGCGCACCCCTGGCGCGCCGCGCCAGGTGAGCCTCACGGCCTTTCGCGCCTTCTAGGGCTCGTTGCGCGCCAGGCGGATCACGGCCCGAATGTCCCGCACCCAGTCCTCCGCGTCATCCGGCGGGGCGAAGGACCAGACCTCGCGCGACTTCCCCGACCCGGCCCCGATGCGGACGCGGGCGCCGTCCCGGGCGACGTCGTAGGCGCGACGGCTGGCCGGGGTGATCTCGATACCGATCTTTTCGTTCTTGTGGATCAGGACGGTCTGCCGGGTCACGATGATCGAGCCCCGGCGATCCTCCCAGCCCGCCGCGCGCGTGCCGGCGTCGTGGGTGTAGCGGAACCAGATGTTGTCGGCGCGGTGCAGCTGGCCCTCGGTCGCGAAACGGGCCTGGAGCTCCGGCGCGAGACGACTCGTATCGCCGGAGCAGGCCAGCAGGACGAGGGCGAAACCGGCGGTGGCGCGCCCCGCCCTCACCGCTCTTTCTTGCTCTTGCGCTTGATGTCGGCGCCGTGCGCCCGTTTGTAGCTCTGGATGTCCTTGAAGCGTCCCTTCTTGTCCCGCACCGCGTAGAGCTTCTTCCCCGAGCTGCTGCGATGGGTGGTGCGGCGAGCTTTGCCGGCCATGAGAAACCTCCCCAATTCGAGATGCCTGCAGGGCTTGCACCAATAAGGTGCAAGGTTTCATCCGGACGTGCTACCCCTCGTCGTCCACGCGACGGGAGCTCAGCCCCTCGGACAGGACGTCGTCGAGCGTGGTGACGAGGTGGTCCGCGTCCTCCTTGGTGAACACGAGCGGTGGTTTGATCTTCAGCACGTTGTGGAACGGGCCGTCGGTGCCGACCAGCACACCGCGTTCCCGCATGCGGCTCGCGACGTACCCGGCTTCCTCGCCGGCCGGCTCGAGCGTGGTACGGTCGCGCACCAGCTCCACGCCCAGGAAGAGGCCGAGGCCGCGCACATCGCCGATCGACGGGTGACGCGAAGCGAGCGAGCGCAATCCCGCCTGCACGCGCTCGCCGATGAGGCGCGCATTCTCCTGCAGCCCTTCGTCGGCGATCACGTCCAATACCGCGAGGCCGATGGCGCAGGACACCGGATTGCCCCCGAACGTACTGAAGAACTCCATCCCGTTGGCGAATGCCGCGGCGATCTCCGGCGTGGTGACCACGGCCCCCAGCGGGTGGCCGTTGCCCATCGGCTTGCCGAGGGTGACGATGTCGGGCACGACGTCCTGCGACTCGAACGCCCAGAAATACGATCCGATGCGGCCGAACCCCGTCTGCACCTCGTCCGCGATACAGACGCCGCCGGCACGGCGCACGTGCGCGTAGGCGGCGGTCAGGTATCCCTCGGGCAGGACGATCTGCCCGCCGCACGAGGGGATCGATTCGCACAGGAATGCGGCGGGCTGGGCGCCGCGGGCCCGGATGCGGGCGATCGCCTCGGCCAGGAAGGCGGCGTAGCGCTCCCCGGCCTGCGGCTCATCGCGGCGGAAGCGGCCGCGATAGGTGTCCGGGAGCGGCACCTTGTGCACCCAGGACGGGGCTCCCGCGCCGCCCGGACCGTCGTGCTTGTAGGGGCTCACGTCCACGAGCGTCGTCGTGTTGCCGTGATAGGCGCCTTCGACCACGATCACGTCGCGGCGGCCCGTGTAGGCACGGGCGAGGCGCAGCGCCAGCTCGTTCGCCTCGCTGCCGGAATTGACGAAGTAGCACACCGACAGCGATGACGGCAGCGTCGCCCACAACCGTTCGGCGTAGCGCACGGCCAGCTCGTGCAGGTAGCGCGTGTTCGTGTTGAGCAGCGCCATCTGGCGCCGGCCGGCGCGCACCACCCGCGGGTGTCCATGCCCCACGTGGGGGACGTTGTTCACCGCGTCGAGATAGCGGCGCCCCTCCCGGTCGTAGAGGAACTCCATCCAGCCGCGCACGATTTCGACGGGCCGGCGGTAGGCGAGGCTGAGCGACGGGCCGAGGTGATGGCGGCGCTCGTCCAGCAGGCGCTCGGGCGTCGGCGGCGGCACGGGAAACAGGGCCGAGGGGACGCGGGCGATCAGATTGGGGTCGGGGCTCAGGCTCTTCCAGACGCGGCGTTGACCGGGGCGCGCCACGCCCGGAAAGTCCCCCTCGAGATCGAGCAGATCGGTGATGAGCTGGAAGTGCAGGTGCGGCGGCCAGCCACCATTGATGTCCGCCTCCCCGATGCGACCGATCACCGTGCCGGGCGCCACGGAAACGCCCGGGCGCAGCCAGGCGAGCGAGTCACGGTCCAGGTGGCCGTACAGGGTGAAGAAGCTGAGCCGTCCGCCGTCCACCGTGTGACGCAGGATGATGGTGGGGCCGTAGTCGCCGGGGGCCGCGTTGTCGCGGAACGAGTGCACCGTGCCGCCGAGCGGGGCCTGCACCGGCGTGCCGGGCGGCAGGAAGAGATCGAGCCCAATGTGGACCGTTCGCCAGTCCGGTCCGTCGTTCCCCTCGGCGCGGAACGCGTCGGTCGTGTAGAGGAGGCGCGGTTCGTCGTAACGGCCGATGCCGATCGTCTTCTCCGCGTCCGCGAGCGCGGCTGCGACGGTCCCCGCGAACGCCGGGACGCTCGCGATGTCGTGTGGATTGGCGATGGCCGGGCTGCCCACCGAGAGGTCGAGCACCGCCGCCTCGCGGGCGAAATCGGCCTCGATCACCGGGGCCAGCTCGTCCGGGTGGTCGGTGAGCCATTGGACGACGGCCGGGGCGGTCGCGACGGCGGGGAGCCCGCAGGCGTCCCGCAGCACGCAGCGGGCGAACCGCGGCGGCAGGCGGCCGAGGCGCTCGAGGGTCTCCCAGGCCGGCGCCTCGCTGACCGTCAAGTAGGCGTTCTCGGGAACGGCCGCCCGCTGGACCGCGGCATTGACGACACTGACGGCGAGCCGCGTCTCGATCAGGGCGTCAAGCAGGTCGATCTCCGCTTCGCTAAGCGGATGCAGCGCCTGGTAGCCCGCGACGACGCGCCCGGCCGCGGCCAGCGGGTCGGGCTTGCCGAGGGCGGCGTACGCGGCCGCGATGGCCACGTCGCATACGACGGCGCTGTGGACCAGGTCGCCGAAGTCGATGGCGCCGGTCACCCGCCGGGTCCAGGGGTCCTCGCCGCGAACGAGGACGTTGTGGTCGTTCGCGTCGTTGTAGATCATCCCGGCCGGCACGCCGCCCAGGGCGGGCAGTACGTCGGCCCGATAGCGATCGAGCGCGCGGGTCACCAGGGCGCGCCGGGCCGCATCGCCCACGGCGTCGAGGTGGTCGCCGATCCACTCCGCACGGGCGAGATCCCATTTCAACCCCCGGTGCGCGGCGGGGTGGTCCAGCCCCTCGAGCCCGGTGTCGAGCTGCGCGATGAGGCGCCCCAGACTCTCGAGCAGCTCGGGAGTGTGCGGGCGGATCACGGCGAGCACCGTTCCCGGGACCCAGGAGAGCAGCCGAACCAGGTGGGTCTCTCCTTCGGCGCCGGCGACCTCCACGATCTCCGACCCGTCCGCGGCGGGGAGCACCCGGGGCAAGGCGATGCCGGGCGCGCGTTCCGAGAGGCGGCGCAACGCGGCGTGCTGCAGCTCGAGCACGTCACGCTCCTCGCCCGCGTGTGCGATCTTCAGGACCGCGCGCTTCCCGTCGGCGAAGCGAACCAGGAAGTTCTGGTCGCGCTCACTGGGGAGCGGGCGCACCGCGCCGGGGCGCCCGTAGCGGCGCACCACGATGTCCTCGGCATCCGCGGGCGCGAGGGCGGGCTGGCGGAACGTGATGCCGAGGGTCACACGCGGCAGGTGGCGACGGCGTCGCGCAGGGCGGCGAGCGGCTCGCGCGTCGGTTCGAACTCGTGCGCCAGGTACCCGGTGAATCCGGCGTCCGCGATCGCGCCGGCGATCGCGTGGTAGTTCAGCTCCTGCGTGTCATCCAGCTCGTGGCGGCCGGGGACGCCGCCCGTGTGGAAGTGGCCGATGTGGGCGACGTGGTCGCGGATCGTCCGGATGACGTCCCCTTCCATGATCTGCATGTGGTAGATGTCGTACAGGAGCTTGACGCGCGGCGAGCCGACCCCGGTGACGACCCGGACGCCGAACGCCGTGTGGTCCCCCTGGTAATCCGCATGGTCCACCTTGCTGTTCAGCAGCTCGACGCACAGGGTGACACCGTGCGCTTCGGCCACCGGCGCCACGCGGCGCAGCCCTTCGATGCAGGCGGCGGCGCCGTCGTCGTCGCTCTTGCCGCCGCGGTTGCCGAACATCGTGATCACGCTGGGGACCCCGGCCTTGGCCGCGAGCGGAATCGTTTCTTGCAGCTCGCGAATGAGCAGCGCGTGGTTCGCGCGGTCGTTGAATCCTGTGGCGATGAAGTCCTTGCGCTTGGAGGGATATCCCAACGCGCACACAAGTCCCGCGTCGCGGGCGACCGACCATTCCTCGGGCTGGAGGAGATCGACGGCGGCGAGCCCCATGCCCCGAGCCGCGCGGCAGAACTCGGGCAGCGGAATGCCGGCGAACGGCCAGCGGCAGACCGACTGTTTCAGCCGCCCGTCCGCCGGAGTGCGGACCGGAAGATCGGCGGCCTGGGCGAGCGAGGGACCCCCCTCGATGGCGGCGACCGCCGCTCCGGCCGTGGCGGCGAGCAATTCTCGCCGGGTCAATCCCTTCATCGTGATCTCCAACGGGCGGCAATAGCCGAAACTTGCACCGGCGCGTCGCTTCCCGAAAGGACGCCTGAGTCAGCGGCCGATGTCTTCGGACCAGAGCGCGGGCTGGGCGGCGATGAAGTCGGCCATGAGACGGCGACAGCGTGCGTCCTGTACGACCGTAATCGTCACGCCGCGGCTGCGCAGCAGCTTCTCTTCGCCCAGAAAGGTGCGATTCTCCCCGATCACCACCCGGGGAATGCCGTACAACAAGATGGCGCCGCTGCACATCGCGCAGGGCGACAGGGTGGTGTAGAGTGTGCTCGCGCGGTACACGGCCGCCGGCTGGCGCCCCGCCCGCTCGAGCGCGTCCATCTCGGCGTGCAGGACCACACTGCCCTGCTGGACGCGACGGTTGTGTCCGCGACCCAGGATCTTCCCGTCGTGTACCAGCACCGAGCCGATGGGGATGCCGCCTTCGCTCCAACCCAGCTCCGCCTCGGCGATCGCGGCCCGCAGGAAGTCGTCGACCGCGGTCATGCGAACCTGCCGTGGGCCGCGGTGACGAGGGCGGCGTTGGAGGGAGCCGGCGTCCCGTCGGGAAGCGTGAGCGTGTCTTCGAAGCCGATGCGGGTGTCGTAGCCACGTGCCGCGGCCGCGCCGATCAGCGGCCAGGCCGTGTGGTCGAGACCGTGCAGCAGTCGCGGCAGCGCGACCCCGCCCGCGTCGAGCACCGCTTCGATCTCCTCCACTGTCCGCAGAGCCGCGTCGAGCGCCTGCGCCTGTGGCTCGATCAGGACGCGGAGACAGCGCGGCGCGAGATCGCTGCGCACCAGCCGCTCGGCGGCGACCGCCTCCGGAAGCCCCACTTCGATTCCCGTGCCGCGCGAGAGCAGCAGCGTGGCCAGCTCCTCGGCGCCGGACTCGTGGAAGTTGACGGAAGCGTAGTCGGGCTGGACGGTCCAGGCCGAGACTGTGCGATGCCGCAGCTCGGGCTCGGGCATGATCCAGGCACCGGTGCTGACCCCCACCGGGGTCCCGGGGATCGCGGCCCGGAGGGCGGCGACGCAATGCGCCACATCGCCGGGAGCGACGCTCTCGAGCCCCCGCGCATCGCGCACATGGACATGGATCGCGCGCGCACCCGCCTGCACGCATTGCGCGGCGGCGTCCGCCACCTCCGGCGCCGTCGTGGGAACCGCGGGATGGTCGTCTTTCCGCCGGCCCCCGTTCAAGGCGGCCTGCAGCAGCCGGGCGCGCGGCGTCGCGTGGACGCTCATGCGGGAGAGAGCTCGAGGGCGACTGCGCATGGCTCGCGCGTCTCGTACGAGATGCCGATGTGCGCGAGCGCTGGCAGCCGGATGTTCGCCTGTGCGAGATCCCGTTCCTGGTGCGTGGTGAGGACCGCGATGACCCGCATACCGGCCGCCCGAGCCGCCGCGATCCCAGGCGGAGAATCCTCGATTGCCACGCAGTCGGCGGGATCCAGTCCCAGCCGGTCGGCGGCAGCGAGGTAGCCGTCGGGAGCGGGTTTTCCGGCGCGCACGGCGTCCGACGTGACGAAGACATCCGGGACCGGCAACCCGACGACGCCGAGGCGGAGCGTGGCGACGCGGTGGCTGCCGGAGGTCACGATCGCCCACCGCGTAGCCGGGATCGTCCGGACCAGCCGGTCCGCGCCGGGCACGCGGTGAATGCCCGCGGTTTCGGTCTCCTCGAGGCGATCGAGCGCGGCGACTTCGGCGGCGACATCGAGCTCGGGTGCCACCGTCCGGATCGTCTCCGAAGTCCGCCGTCCGTGCGCGATGCGAATGAACGGCTCGGGGTCGAGCCCCTTCCCCGCCGCCCAGACGCGCCAGATCCCCTCGATGCACGCCCGAGAATCGACCAGCACGCCGTCGAGGTCGAACAGGACGGCCGCACAGCGCCAGGAGGTCACCAGGGCATCCGGAGCATGATATCGGCCAAGGTGAACGACCGGTGCACGCGGGTCAAGCACCGGGGCCGGCCGCCTGAGCGACCGGCCCGCGGCATGGATGGAAGAAGCCGGCGGCTAGAAGTCGATGCCGGCCAGGATGAGGAACGAGCGGGTCTTGTAGCTGTCCGAGCTCGTCACGGTATTGAGCTTCAGGTTGGTGAGCCCGTACACATAGCGCCCTTCGAGCGAGAATGCGCTCTGGGCGCCGAGGCGCACGCCACCGCCCAGGACCGCGGCCGTGGTCGTCTTAGGGCGTCCACTCGGGCACGCGTCGGTGCAGTGCAGCTCGAAGGAGACCTGCGGACCGGCGTACGCGTACGGAGCGATCCCCGGTGTCGGGAGCGAGATGCGCAGGTACGCCGGCACATCGATGTAGTCGAGCTTGTGGGATTCACCGGCCGTATTGCTGACAACGCCCCGCTGGGCGTACAGCCCCTCGATCCCGAATCCCAACAGGCTGCGGGCACTCACGAGCGAGAGTCCGACCGCGAACCCGTTTCGCTCGTGCAACGCGCCGGGCAGCAGGCCCCGGTTGGAGACGTTGCCGTAGGAGAAGCCGCCCTTGAGTCCGATCTGGGCGTGGGCGATGCTGGGAGCCGCGCAGAGCAGGATGGCGGCGGTAATAGCGAGTGTGCGTTTCATCGTCGGTTCCTCCGAACGAGGAGACGTTCAGAGCTACCCCGACGAGCGGGCGCGGGTTGCCGTGGAACAGGTGCAGCTTGAAACTGCCGGTCACACATCAGCACGCGGGGGTGACCCGCGTCACCGGCGACGGCTCTAGAAGTCGCGCTTCTTCATTTCCGAGAAGAAGTCGCGCCGTTCGATGTCGTCGTCCGTCGTCTCGGGCGGCAGGGTCGTATCGTAGCGGCGCTGCACCGTCTTCTTCGCCTGGGCCGCCTTGGCGGCGTTCTTCTTCACCAGTTTGGCCAGCTGTTCTTCGTCGCTCTTGGACACCCCGCAGCTCCTGTCTGGAGGATTCGTCGAGAAAGATACAAACATCGCGTCCGGGCTGGTACTCGCCCGGGAGAGCGCATGGGAGCGGGCGTTCAGGGGGCGTGCTCACGAGGGCCGATGTGCAACGCGATCATGGCCACGCAGATCTCCCGCAGGAGCCCTCGCTCGCTTGACGCCCCGGCCCCGCGCGCCGCAGCTTTGATGGCTGGCACGGGCATCCGAGTGCCGGCCGATCGGGCCATCTCTTTCCGGAGAATCGTATGACAGGACTCAGTCAGCTGGTGCTGCCGATTCTGCTGTCGGCGGTGTTCGTGTTCATCGTGAGCTCCGTGATTCACATGATGCTGCCCTGGCACAAGAGCGATTATGCCAAGATGCCGAACGAGGACAAGGTCATGGACGCCCTGCGGCCATTGGCGATCCCGCCGGGCGATTACATGCTCCCCCGCGCCGAGAGCATGCAGGACATGCGCACTCCGGCGTTTGTCGAGAAGATGAAGAAGGGGCCGGTCCTGATGATGACCGTGATGCCGAGTGGCCAGATGGGGATGGGGAAGAACCTGGTGCAGTGGTTCATCTATTCGGTCGTCGTCGGCATCCTCGGGGCCTATGTGGCCGGGCGCGCCCTCCCGCCGGGTTCCCCGTACCTGCCGGTGTTCCGCTTCGTCGGCGTGACGACGTTTTGCTGTTACTCGGTGGCCCTCTGGCAGGCCTCGATCTGGTACCGCCGTTCCTGGACCACCACGATCAAGGTGACGATCGACGGCCTGCTCTACGCCCTCGTCACCGCGGGCACGTTCGGCTGGCTGTGGCCGCGCTAGCGGAACGCTAGAGCCGGGGGGCGATGGCGGCGGCCGCCTCCGCCGAGGTGATCACGGGGACGACCTCGAACTCGACCAGGTCCTCCCACTCGGCCATCCACCGCCGCAGCAGCGTGGGGTCGTCGTACTCCATGACCTGGTAGCAGTGGCGGAAATCTTCGGTGACCCAGCTGCCGAGGTAGCGGAGCCCCTCGGGTGCGAGCCGGCCGCGGTCTCGGAAGCGGCGATACACCGGACGGGCGTCGCCATCCCGAAAGTGCTCGACGATCATGACCAGCATCGGTTACTCCGGGGTCCCGGTGACGTCGTAGTGGAGGACCGTCGGCTCGAACTCCAGCAGGTAGTCCCGGTCTTCCGGGTAGTACTTGGCCCGGTCGACCTCGTCTCCCGCGAAGGCGCGGATCGCCTCGAGCGAGGGCCAGTAACTGAGACAGAGAAAGTGGGCGCGGTCGCCCTCGCGGCGCCGGAACAGGCGCACGCCCAGGTTGCCGGGAGTCCCTCGATAGTCGGGGATGGCGCGTTCCTGCAGGAAGGTCCAGTAGGCATCGTAGTGCTCGACGCGCGTCACGCCGTGCCAGATGCGGGCGATCATCGGTCGGCGGTCCGAAACAGCAGCGACGGCGTTCCCTCGAATAGAAACTCGCGCTCGCGGGCGAGTCCGGCCTTTTGCAGCACGTGCTGCGACGCCAGGTTGGCCGGGCTGGTCACCGCGACGATCGAGCCGAGGCCCAGGTGTTGGCGGCCCAGCGTCAGGCAGGCCCGGGTCACTTCGGTTGCGAGTCCGCGCCCCCAGTACGGCTGGTAGAACCCATAGCCGACTTCGACTTCGTCGACCCCCTCGACCGAGAGATGTCGCAGCACGGCCCGCCCGACCGGGTCGCCCCCGCTCATCTCCCGGAGAATCCACAGCCCGAAGCCATAGTCGGCCCAATGCTGCAGATTGCGGGCGAGGTAGGCGGCCGTCCGCTCGTCGTCGCGCACACCGCCGAGATGGGCCATCACGGCGGGATCGCGATGCATGCGTTGCACCTCCGCCAGGTGATCGGGAGTCAGACGCTCGGCCCGGAGGCGCTCGGTCGCAAAGGAATCGGGAAAGGGCATGTTACTTGAGCACCTCGAGCAGTCGGACCGCATCCAGCTCCACCCGGTCCGAGGGCGTCGGACTACGACGCCGTTTCGCCGCCTGAAGGAACTGGGTCCAGGATGCTGTCGTGATCTGGATCGCGGTCGTGTCGCCGTGCTCACGCGTGATCGTGACGTCGAGCTCGTCGAACCGGCTGCCGACATCGGGGTCGAGACGTCCCAGCCGCTCTGCGACGATGGTCCCGGCGGCGGTGTCGACCTTCTGAATGGTGTACCCCATCTGCTGCAGTCCATCGAGCGCCCACGTCAGAACCTTGATCGGCGGATGTCGCACCAGGGCCCGGTGGGGCTGCGCCTGCTGTAGCGTCGCCCAGGCGGCGACGGCGACGGTGAGTGCCCGGATCGGCATGTCAGTCTCCTGATTCCCTCCCCGCCGGGGCGCTCATTGCGGCTCCACGGCATCCGGGGAGCGGCGACGCTTGCCGGTCAGGTCCCCGAAATCGGCCACGCGCGACGGTCTGAGCGGGAGCTCATGCCGGCGGACCACGGTGAAGACGGAGTCAATGAGCGAATCCTGCCGGGCGGCCAGGCGGATATCAGGTTGCTGCCGGAAGAACCAGACTTCTCCATCGATCAGCTTGAGGGCCACGAGCAACGAGTCCAACGCGGCGAGAGAGACCGGCTTGCCATTGGCATAGACCTGCGGCTGATCGGTGACGACGATGCGGAGGGTGGAGTCCACCGGCCCGGTGGGGGCGATGGACGTGAACGCCGCCGTATCGAGCGGTGTGCTGCCGTTCGATCGACTCCCCCGGCATGCCGCAAAGACCAGGATGGCGCAGAGCCGTGTCGCTCGGGACATGTCGCGACCGCCTTTCGAACTTAACGGTCTCCGCCGCCCGCGGGGGACCACGGATGGACACGCGGGAAGATCCTCGGGACATGCCGGCAATAGTCGCGGTACGCCTCGCCGAACCGGCTCCGCAGCATCGGCTCCTCGAGCAGCGGGATGTAGACCAGGTTGATGCCGAGAAACGTGAACGCCCAGATCGCGTGGGGTCGCGAGGCGAGCAGCATCGACTCACCGGCGAGGACGAAGACGACTCCGGAGATCATCGGATTCCGGACGAACCGATAGGGTCCCCGGACGACCAGCCGCCGGGGCGGGTCCCACGGCGCCAGGGTCCCCTCGCCCTCGGAAGCGAAGCGGCGCAGCGAGGAGAAGAAGAGCACCAGGCCGATCGCCAGCACGACGAGCCCCCCGCCCTGCAGCACGCGCACCGCGGCGGAGGCACCTGGAGCCGGGACGATGTCGTACCGTCCGGCGATCCACGCGGGGACGAGGATTGTCACGGTGAACGGGAGAATCGCGATCGCCAGAACATGCCGGAGCACCATGCCCATGATTGCGACAAACTGCTCCCCCCGACGGCCCCCAGCAAGAGGATCCTAGGCGGTGCGCCCGTACACGTCGGTGCTCAGGTACTTCAGCCCGGAGTCGGCCAACAGGGTGACGACCGTGGCTCCAGACCCCAGGCGCTGGGCCACCTGAATCGCGGCGATCACGTTCGCACCGGACGACGTTCCCGCGAAGAGGGCTTCCTCCCGCGCGAGGCGCCGGGCCATTGTCTTCGCGTCGGCGGTCGGGACCGGCACGATATCGTCCACGAGCGCGGGGTCCCAGAGTGGGGGGAGGTAGCCGATGCCGATCCCCTCGATTTTGTGCGGGCCGGGCTGACCGCCCCGCAGCACGGAGGATTCAGCGGGCTCGACCGCGACGATCTCGACGCCCGGTTTGTATCGCTTGAGCACCGTGGCGGTTCCCCGCAGCGATGCGGCCGTTCCGACGGCATGCACGAAGGCGGTGACCGCTCCCTGCGTCTGACTCCAGATCTCCTCGCCCAACGGCTCATAGCCCGCGATGCTGTCCCGGTTGTTGAGCTGGTCGGTCCAGTAGGTGTGCGGCTGCCAGCTCAGCTCGCGGGCGGCTTCGATCATGTCCAGGATCAGCTGCTTGGTGGTCAGGCCCCCCTGACTCGGGACGAGTGTCAGCTCCGCCCCCAGTGCGGCCATGTGATCCCGCTTCTCCCGGCTGAACGCATCGGACGTGACGATGTGGAGGCGGTAGCCTTTGGCGGCGCAGACCAGTGCGATCGAAGTCCCCGTGCTGCCGCCCGTGTACTCGATGACCGTGTCACCGGGCTTCAGCCGGCCGTCCGCCTCGGCCCGCTCGATCACCGCCTTCGCCATCCGGTCCTTGACGCTGCCGGTCGGATTCTCCCACTCGAGCTTGACGAGGATGTCCGCGCTGCCGGTAGGCACGACCCTGCGAAGGCGAACCAGCGAGGTGTTGCCAATAGCGTCGAGGATCTCCACGGTCGGCTCTCCCAGCTGGCGGAATGCTCCGGTTCCGGCGGCAGTCCGTTCGGAACCCCGCTGCGCTGAACGCACAGCCGGGGAGCGAGGTTCCTGACTTCGAGCGCTACGCTTCAAGGTACTCCCGCAGTGCAGTGGCGTTGTTCAATCGCTCCTCCTTGGAGCTGTAGAGGAGCGTGACCGTGCCCGTGCCCAGGTGCCGGTGCAGCTCGGCCACTCCCGCGGGGTTGGCGTCGAGCTCGGCGAAATAGCGCCGCCGGAACTCCTTCCACTTGGCCGGGTCGTGGCCATACCAGCGGCGCAGCTGAGTGGAGGGGGAGATCGCCCGGGCCCAGTACTCGATCCGGGCGGCTGTCTTGGTGAGGCCGCGAGGCCACAGGCGGTCGACCAGGATGCGGCGGCCGTCCGCGGCGATGGGTGCTTCATAGATGCGCTTGGTACGGATTCGCATGGGAGCAGATCCGGAAGGTCATTTGCGGCGGCGCGCCGCCTGGGCGACGGTGACCCAGCGATTCAGGGGCATGCTGGCGACGACCTGCCCGATCGCGTCCAGCGGCAAATCGTCCGCCGTCTTGAAGTGGATGCAGGCTTTGCCCATGTCGGGCTTCTTGCCTGCAGCCCTGAAGCTCGTCCTGAGCCGCTCGGCCTGAGTGGCATCCCCATAGATGCTCATCAGGTGCAGCGACAGGTAGGATTTCTCCGAGGCCAACGCGATGTACCACAGCGGCTGCTTGTTGTAGGTGTCGGGGTATCGGGCGAGCGGCACCTGGTACACCAGCATCCGCTTGCTGACGACCTCCTCGTACCCGGCAGGCAGGTGCCGGCGGATGAGTGCGCGCAGGCGGGCAACTTCGCGGCGGCGTGCGGGCGGCAGATGGTCGAGATATTCGGGGACCGTCACGCCGGACCCGCCCCGCCCTTCACGCGACACTGCAATGCTCCGGAGGGGCAACGCGCCACCTGGGCCGCGACTGCTTCTGCCGAGGCCAGCTCGGGTCGCACCCAACGGGAGCGCTTGACGTCGAAGACGTCCGGCAATCCGCGGAGGCAGACGCCCGAGTGCACGCACACGTTCGGATCGAACGTGACTGTGACCTCTGGCGTCTCGTAGATCTGCAGGCGTTTCGAAGCGGCCACGTGATGTCCCCCCCCGGGAGCGGATCTCTGCTAGAACTTGGACCACAGGTACTGGTTCGTGACCTCGTGGTGGAACTGGATTTCGGCGGCTTTCACTTCGGCGCCCAGCGCCTTGGGGCATCGGTCCGCCTGGGCCTGCTTCAGGTCCGCGAACTTACCATGGACCTCCTCACCGAGCATCTCCTTGAGGAACGGGCTCGCCTTGTAGAGCCGGATTGCGTCGTAAATGTTGTCCGAGAGGAACCGCGTGCGGCTCCGCTTGTTCTCGTCGCCCTCTTCGATCGGCCCCTCGAGCCCCGTGCGGAAGATCGTGTAGATCGCCAGATACGGATTGGCATCGGGCGCGATGGAACGCACCTCCACCCGCTTGGACCGTTCATTGCCCAGCGGGATCCGGATCATCGACCCGCGGTCGATCGGTGACGCCTTGATCTGATTGGGCGCCTCGAAGTGCGGGTCCAGGCGGCGGTAGGCGTTGACGCTCGAGTTCATGATCAGGCAGATCTCGGCGCCGTTGGAGAGGATCCGCTGGATGAACTCCCATCCCGTCTTGGACAGCTGGTCCTGTCCCTTCTCGTCCCAGAACAGGTTCTTTCCCTTGCGTGCCACCGAGACATTCGTATGCATGCCGTTGCCGTTGACGCCGGTGAGCGGCTTGGGGAGGAAGGAGGCGGTCATGTCCATGCGAGCCGCCACCTGGCGGGAGAGCAGCTTGTACAGCTGCACCTGGTCCGCGGCGATGCACATCTCGGCATAGCCGTAGTTCATCTCGAACTGCGACGGGGCCACTTCGGGGTGGTCCTTCTCGTTGGCGAAGCCCATGGCGCGCTGCACTTCCGCCGAGGTGTCGATGAACAGCCGCAGCGCGTCACCCGGGAGCGAGTGGTAGTAGCCCCCGGTCGAAATGAAATCGAATCGGCCGGTCTCGTGATAGCGGCGCTCGGCGTCGCGACCGTTGAACAGGAAGCCTTCGATCTCGTTGGCGGCGTAGCACACCGAGCCGTCCTTCGCGAACAGCTGCTCGGCGTACTGCTTGAGCAGTCCCCGCATGTCCGCGGTGTACGCCGCGCCGTCGCGTTCCAGCACGTCGGCAAAGGCCAGCACCTTGCCGGGGCCGAACACGTCCGACGGGAGCCAGTAGAAGGCGGGCCAGTCCACGCGGAGGCGCAGATCGGATTCCTGTTGGCGGGAAAAGCCCCGGATGGAGGAGCCGTCGAAGGTCAGATTGTCCACCGACCCGAGCAGGAACTTCTTGTCGTAGTCCAGCATGTGAAACCGGCCCTCGAGGTCCGTGAAACAGACCGTGACGGCCTTGATGCGTTTCTCATCGGTGAGGTATTTGAGCCGCTCTTCCTGGATCCGGTCCGCGGCCACGCGCTCCAGCCGCTGCTTCTTCGCCGCGAGGTTCCGTTCTTCGAGCTCGTCGTAGGGGATCTCCAGAAAGTCGCGTAAGGCGGCGGTCATTACGGCTCCTCGCGGCGAAAGTGGGGAGGTTGCCAGCAGGCCCATTTAATGTAAATGAGCTTTAGTTTAGCGTAAGTGGGTGAATCTTTATCATAAATCATGCCGAGCCAATGCTAACCGTGATGTCTGAGATCCTATCGCCCGAACTCAGGCGGCGATCCCCCGCACCGCCCAGGCGCGCGCGCTGAGTGGGACCGTTCCGTTCGGCGCAACCGGAAGCCGTTGGCGAATCATGTCCCGCAGCAGAGCCCGCCGCTCCGGTGCCAGGCCCATGACGTATCCGGGGGCAGGTCCCTGGCCTCCCAGAAAGGGCCCCCAGAGATCGTCGAAGTCGTCGAATACCGTCGGCACCACGATCGGCCGGAGCAGGACGTTCCGGAGGCCGGCGCTCAGAAACAGCTCTCGGAAGGCTCCCGCTCGGCACAACGGAAACCGTTCCCCCTCATCGAGCTCCCGAGCCGCGGCGTCCAGCATGATGGCGCAATCCCAGAAGGTGCGCATCAGCTGCATGCCCTCGGCGTAGTCCCAGACATAGGCGGCGACCGTGCCTCCCTTGCGCACACGGGCCGCCATCGCGGCGACTCCATCGGCGGGAGCGGGCAGGAAGTTGAGCACGAGCCCGGCGACGGCAGCATCGAACCCTTCCGCGATGCGCGGCAAATCTGGGAGCTCCGCCACGGCGAACTCGGCACGCGCATCGACCGTCTGTCGCCGGGCGAATGCGACGTATCCAGGTGACCGATCGCACCCGATGACGAGCCGAGGCGCCACCTCAACCAGGATGGTCTGGCTGAGTGCGCCGGTGCCGCATCCGAAATCGAGCCAGGCGGAACCGGGCCGCACGGCGAGCCACTGAAGAAACTCGCGGGCGACGGGGCGGCTCCAGCGACCCACGTATGCCTCGTAGCTGGACCCGTCGTCCCACGTGTCTGGCATGGTTTGGCCTGGTTACCTCCGCCCTGCCCTGCGCACTTCAGCGATGCGGGCTTTCACGAGTCGCGGCACCAGGGTTGCCGGTAGAGGCTTGGTGAGTGGAAAGCGAACCGTCCCCTTCGAGGTTTCATACCCTCTGAGCGCGACCGCGTGCGCCTTCTGGATCGCACCGGTGATCGGATAGAGGCTGGTGTGGTGCTTGAAGGCGGCGTACCACACCAGCGAGCGTCCATCGAGGCGAAACGCGGGGATTCGATAGCTGAACGCCTCGACGGCGCCTGGGGCGGCTGCGCGGATCATCGTGCGCAGCTGCTGGAGCGCGCGGCGGGCACGGGGTGGTCGGGAGGCGATGTAGGCGCGCACCTGTGCGGCGGCGTGTCTCGCCGTGGAGACTGAACGAGCCGAGGCTACCGGGGTGACCATGATTCTATCTGGATCACCGGAGCCTAATGAGATTCCGGCGGCTGTCGAGGCGGCATCTCTGAACCGGATTCCTGCCGGCTGGTCTGCAGAATGAAGCCGCTCAGCAGGAGCTGAGAGAGGACCAGGAGGAGCGCAACCAGTGCGGATTCATTCCCGGTAACCGCGAGGCCGAGCGCCATGCCGAGGACGAGCGCCGAGATCCAGAAGACCACGATCTTCAGGGTCGAGAAGTGATACGCGGTTGCCATTGCCCCTCCGGTGTGAAACGGAACGGCCTGATCGTAACCGCAGGCTGGAGCGGCGGCAATCAAGGTTCAACAACCTCGTTCCATTCTTCCTGTTGCAGGACGATGCGGTAGTGGTCACCGTCTTCAAACGTCCGACCTCGTTCGTCCCAGTACGGATTGAACGCAGTGACCTGGCGGAACCCGGCAGCCAGCATGCTGGAGCACGCAGCGCGCCATTCTGCCTCCGCCGGTATGTAGATCACCACCAGGTCTTCGGGCGTGGGCGCCGGTCGCACGGGATGGGTGCGACAATAGGTGAACTCGAAGTGGCAGCGTGCTCCAGGTGCCCCGAGCATCACGCCGTCGAAACCGTCGTGGTCTTCGAAGCGCCCGATGACCCGAAGGCCGAGGCCGCGGCAGTACATGTCGCGGGTACGCGCGAGGTCGGTCACCGGGCGGGCAATGCGAAGCTGATGCGCCGGCCGCATCCCTAGGCCGGGGGTGCGGCGCGCTTCCGGCCCGCGAGCGACTCTCCTGCGTGGCAGTCAGCGAAGCGTGAGGTCATGAGTGGGGGCGGACCCGGAGCCACAGCACCAGTCCCGCGATCGCGGACCCGAGCAGGACGGCGCCTGTGGTCACTGTGGAAATGAGGATGAACGCCAGGCCGACCATGTCCCCACCCGGCGTGCGTGGCGCAAACAGCATCGGTAGATAGAGCACCAGGGCGGCAAACAGCAGGATGGCGGCGAGAATCAGGGCGGCGGTCTCCGCATCGCGGGCCTTCCACGGCAGCCAGAGCGCCGCGCAGACCAGATAGGGTACGGTCTGCCCGGCCAGGATGAGGGGATGCAGGAGATAGCCCGAGAGGTGGGGCGCCCGCCGCACGAGATAGAGCGGCGTCACGAGTGCCAGAAGGAATCCGGCCAGGAGGAGTCCCACGACATAGCGCTTCGACCGTGTCATACGGGACGGCCTCGAGAGCGGGTGACATCGCGACCGATCGCACCTTCGCCGCGGCGACCGACGGCCGGTGGCAGGGGAAAGGTTAGGCGGGAACGTGGACCGTGGAAAGGGCTCGATCCGGCAGAGCGTGGGGTACGTCCAGGTGACGGGATCGAGGGGATCCGGGCTGGACACGCCATGGGAGAGCTAGCCGTCGATGGGGCGGCCCAGCACCGCTCCCACGAGCGCGGCCCCGCTCAGGAACAGGATCCCACCGCCGATTATCCAGAGCAGCACGACCGCGACGAGCGAAACGGCAGAGCCGCTTGTGTCGGGCATCTGATGTGGCAGCCAGAAGGCGAGTGCAGCACCTGCGGCCAGCCCCACCGCAGAGGCGGTGATGAAGCGGCGGCGGGCGTGCTTCGACTGACGTGCACGATGTCTGGTGGCGAGAGTGATGGGAGCCGCGACGGCGGCGGCCGCGAGGAGGAGAACGATGAATCGGAGCACGTGACGGCTAGTAGACGAAGGGAATGAGCCGCCGCCGCGCGCGGATGTACTGCCGGTACGGCTCCCCGATTATTGCGAGCAGCGTCCGTTCCTCGACCGCAATCCGGTAGCTGTAGACGACGACGGATGCCAGAACGAGCAGCGCGGTGCTTCCCCAGCTGCCCAATGCCAGCCCGATGCCCGCATTCATCAGGATGCCGGCGCTGTAGGAAGGATGTCGCACCAGCGCATAGGCACCGGTCGTCACGATGGGCTGGTCGGCCTTTGCCCGGACATCTCCGGTGAACGACGCCCCCAGCAGCCGCCAACAGTGGCGACGCAGCAGACTGCCGGCGATCAACGCGGCCATGCCGATGCCGAACACGACGGGCTGCCACGCAGCAGGCAGACGCAGGACGGCCACCCAGGCGAGCGGAAAGGCGATGAGCGAAGCCACGCCCATCCCCAGGATGATCAGGCGGACGGAGCCTGCGTCCGGTGAATCGGAGCGGGCCGCGGGTTTGCGCGCGTTTCGAACGATCCGGTATTCCGGTGAGAAGGCCCACAGGAAGACCGTCCAGAACAGCAGCCAGTACGGCCAGACGAACGGCAGGGGTCGCATGATGGTCGCCGCCGGCTCGCGCCCTACTCCTCTGAGGGATTGCGCAGCGGCTTGGCTTCACGCGAACGACCGAGGACCCGTTCCACGAAGTCCAGCCGCTCCTCTACTTCCTCCAGTCGCACACCGCGCTGCTCCAACTCGGAGAGACGTGCCCGCAGATCATCGAGCTCCTCAGCGGACACCTGGCCCGGAGCCAGACTCGCGCCCTGACGCCTGACGCGACCGATGGCCAGGACGATGGCACCGATGACGGTGACTGCCGCTCCGGTGAAGGAGAACAACACGACCAGGAAGGTGCTCAGGTCCATGAGGTCCGGCCTGTGTGTACGAGTGGCCCGGAATCGAGTTTCACACCGTGCTCAACGACCAGCGATTTGGGCTTCATGGGACGCCGGGCTTCGCCCGCTTCATATGCAGCAAGGGAAACGGCCGCCCGCCCGTGTCCGTGGGCGACCGCCCCACCACGGTGAACCCGAGCGCCTCGTAGAACCGCAGCCCGGATTCGTTCTGCTCGTTGACATCCACCGCCAGCGCGCCCGCCGCAAGACGCTGCGCCTGCGCCACGAGGAGCTTGCCTCCCCCCTGCCCGTGGTGGTCCGGGTCGATGAACAGCGCTTCAATCGTGTCGTTCGTGAAGCCCAGAAAGCCGATCGGACGTTTCGCAGCGGACACCAGCACCCACCAGTCGATGGCGCCGCTGGCCAGCTCCTCCGCCACGAGGGGGCGCAGCGCAGCGACGTCACTCTCCGTGAGGAAGTGATGCGTGGCGCGAACGGAGCGTTCCCACACCTCGAGTAGGCGCTCACGGTCCTCCGCGCGTGCGGGTCGTACCTGCATGTCCACTCAAGAATCGTGCAGACGGCCTCGACGGCGTCCGGCGATCACTTGCCGGCGATAATCAGGACCCCCGCCCCGAGTGCGAGTACCGCCATGATGAGCGACAAGCCGTTGAAACTGAGGTGAGCCAGACTGATGAGGCCAGTGAGGACCAGCCAGGCGCCGAGCAGCAGCATGCCGAGACCCTTTTTCATTCTGGGCTCCTTGTTATGGGGCAGTCGTGACCTCAGCCGGGTCCAATGGGCAGTGCTCAAGCTGCGTCCTGGAGCGGCGGCAGACAAGAGAGCCGGCGGCGACTCTGGAGCAGCCCCACGCCAAGGCCCATCGCCACTGCTACTCGGGCGGCGCCGCTGCAGTCTCCCCGTGCTTGAGGTGTCGGCGGCCGATCAGGGCTCCGACAAGGAAGCCAACGGCGGCGCCACCGACGGTGACGCGGGTGCGGTAGTCATTACATCCGCCCGCGTCACTGCCAGTACAGAGCGAAGCCGCGACCGCCCGGTAGGCGAGGTGGCTCGTCACGCCAAGGGCAACCGCGCCGATCACGGCTCCCTCGAGCCAGTACGTCCGCGTGGAAGCATCTGAGGGCCAGCTCTCGACGGTCACGAGACGGGTATTGCTGGACGGCAGGGAGAGCCGGCTCTGGGTCGACGGTGTGCCGGTCCAGGCGACGCGAACCGAGGGGATGGCTGGATGCACACGGGGTGCTGGGAGAACGCCGGGCCGGTGCGCATTAGGCCGATGGTGATCAGGATCGAGAGTGCTCTCGTCCAGTCGCCCTTGGTGCGACCTCCACGCGCACGCTGCTTGCCGCGCCGCTTGAAGAACTCCACCTCCCGCTCGTGTTTCTCGGCCGCTGCTCGAGTGGCGAAGGTGCCGAGGTTCCGGCGCCTCCCCGTTTTCGGGTCTTTCTTGAGAGAGTAGAGCCGGTACCTGCCGGACACCAGTTTGCGGATCATGAGTCCCTCACTCGGGCGTAGCGTGCCGGCGTGAGCTCGTACACCACCCGTTCCCGGCCGTGGTCATCGGTCGTTGTGCCTGCACGCACGCTTCCGATCTTCTCTACAGCCCGCTGGGAACGGCGATTCTCGGGGCCGATGACGAAGATCACCCGGGTGACCGACTTGAAGGCGTGCTCCAGCATGAGCCGCTTCATCTCGCCATTGTATCGACCGCCCCAGTACGCACGGGCGAGGAACGTCCAGCCGATTTCGATGACACTCCGTTGCGCGTCGTAGCCGTGGTAGCGTGACGAGCCAATGACCTGCCCGTTGTCTCGATCAATGGCCACGAGCGCCCCGCCCGAGGCAAGGGCCTCCGCGAAGAACGCCCTGAAGGTCGCTTCCTGATAGCGATTGCGCTCTGGATGCTGCTCCCAGATGAGGGGATCCGCGGCGACCCGGAACAGGGCCTCGAAGTCGTCCGTCCGCAGCGGTCGCAACTCGAGGAGCTCTCCACGAAGCAACGGTTGGCGATCGAATGACACGGTGTCCATGCTCCCGTGAGGTTAGCGCTGGTCAGCGCTGCACGCACTTGCCCCTCATGTGTCTTTGTGGCCACCTTCACGGAGATGCGGCAAGGATGTCCGTTCGTCTCGCATGACCGAGGTACACATGGCAAACGCAGGGGTGACCATCTTTCTGGTGTTCTTCGGCATCAGCCTGCTCGATGCGTTGTGGGGTGGGCACTGGCTCCGAGCCGGGTTCTGGATCGCCATTGGGGCGGCGTTCTGGGGGCTTGATCGAATGCGCCGGGAGCGTGGCCGCAAACGGGACGAGCCGCCCGGACCGCGGTAGGTCCCCGGCGCGATTGAAGCGCCGGGT
>DATGDT010000358.1:0-1988 GCA_035310725.1 Gemmatimonadales bacterium | reverse complement strand
CCGGGGACCTTCGACCGTGCGCTCACCGTCCTGGGCTGGGCGCGCGAAGTCGGGCTGCCGGTGCAGGTCAACACGACCGTGACGCGTCAAACGATGGAGCATCTGCCGGCGCTGTACGAGCTGCTGCGCGATCGCGCGGCGCCACCGGTGCGCCGCTGGAGCCTGTTTCTGCTCGTACCGGTCGGTCGCGGCGCGGCGCTCGGGATCCCCAGCGCTGAGGAAGTGGAGCGGCTGTTCGGCTGGGTCTACGAGACGGGGGCCGAGGCGCCGTTTCACGTCGGGACCATCGAGGCGCCCCACTATCGCCGCTACTGGATCGAGCGCAAGTTGGCGGAGGGAATGCCCAGGGCGGCGCTCGGCTCGGCCGCCAAGCGGATGGGCTTCGGCGCCCGCGACGGCAACGGCGTCGTGTTCGTCTCGCATCGGGGAGAGGTCTACCCGGCCGGCTTCCTGCCGCATCCGCTGCTGGGCAACGTCCGCGAGCGGCGCCTGTCGGAGATCTACCGCGAGGCGCCTGCGCTGCTGGCGCTGCGCGACATGAACGCGCTCTCCGGCAAGTGCCAGGCATGCGACTTCCGCTGGGCGTGCGGCGGCTCGCGGGCCCGCGCGTACTCGATGACGGGCGACCCGATGGGGTCCGATCCGTTCTGCGCCTACCAGCCCGCGGCCTAGGAGGGCCCGTGCATCGTCTCGCCTGCGCGCTCATCGCCATCACGATCCCGGCCGTCCCCGTTGCGCAGGCGCAGCAGCCCGCCTCGGACTCGACGTTCGTCACGACCGACACCATGATCCCGATGCGCGACGGCGTGCGACTGCACACAATCATCGTCGCCCCACGGGACACGCAGCCGCTCCCAATGCTCATGGAGCGTACACCGTACGGCGCGGCTGGCCCGGCGGCCGGCGTCCCGCACGCCGCCGCCATGCTCGGCCTGGACGGCTACATCATCGTGTTCCAGGACATCCGCGGCCGGTTCAAGTCCGAGGGAACGTTCGACATGAACCGCCCGCCGCATTCCGGACATGCGGGCACCGATGAGAGCACGGATACCTACGACACCATCGAGTGGCTCGTGAAGCACGTGCCGTCCAACAACGGCCGGGTCGGGATCTTCGGCATCTCCTATCCCGGCTGGCTGACGGCTGTGGGCGGCATCGGCGCGCACCCGGCGCTCAAGGCGATCAGCCCCCAGGCTCCGATGGGCGACACGTGGATGGGCGACGACTTCTTCCACCAGGGTGCGTTCCGTCTCAGCTACGGGCTCGAGTATGCCTGGGAGATGGAAGCGTCACCCGATCTCGCCATCACCCCCTCCCCGGCGCGCTACGATACGTACGAATGGTACCGGTCGTTCCCCACGCTGGGCGCGCTGGCGGCCGCCGTCGGCGCCGATCGCTGGCCCACGTGGCGCCGCTTCGTCGAGCACCCGGCGTACGATTCGGTCTGGCGCGCCCGCTCCCTGCCCCGCTACTTCAGCCACACGACCGTCCCCACCCTCACGGTGGGCGGCTGGTGGGACCAGGAAGACGAATACGGTCCGCTCGCCTCGTACGCGTCGCTCGAGCGCAGCGACAACACGGCGAGGAATTTTCTCGTGATGGGACCGTGGTACCACGGACAGTGGTTCGCGGATTCCGGGATCGCGCTGGGGAACATCCGCTTCGACCGGTCGACGGGGGCGGACTTCCGCGCGCTGCAATCGCGCTGGTTCGCCTACTGGCTGAAGGGCCAGGGCGACGGGAGGTTCGACGAGGCGACGGTGTTCGACGCCGGCACGAATGAATGGCGGACGTTCGATCACTGGCCCCCCGCCGGGGTCGCGCACCGACGCCTGTATTTCCAGGCAGACGGCGGGCTCTCCTTCCGGGCGCCGAGCGCCGCGACCGGCTGGGATCAGTACGTGTCGGACCCGGCCCGCCCGGTGCCCTACCGCCCGCGTCCGGTGGAGCGGACCTACTCACCCACCTCGCGCTGGCGGCGCTGGGAG
>DATGDT010000357.1:0-17975 GCA_035310725.1 Gemmatimonadales bacterium | reverse complement strand
GCGACCCGGCGTTCAAGGATCTCGCCCTCGTGCGCATGCCGCGGCTGTCCGTCGTACCCGCCACGGCCGCCCAGTGGAAACGGCTGTTGCAGCTCTCCTCGGGGAAGCCTACATCGAAGTGAAGCGGTCGAGGAACGCCTGTTCCTCGGCGGTCAATCCGGCGGGGCCGCCCGCGTCGAGCTTGGCGAGCACGCGTTCGGCCTCCTCGCGATTCACCGGATGGAGCCGGTCCAGCGGGATCTGCTTCCAGCGCTCCGCCGCCCCCGGCGGTGGGCTGGCCTTCCGAGTCTGCGCCTGCATGTTGCGCGGCCGCAATTTGTCTTCGAACCGCCGCACGCCGAATACCTTCAGCACCAGCCACCCTCCCAGAAATCCGCCCAGGTGGGCGAAGTGCGCCACGTTCTGCATCCCCAGTCCGACCCCGCCCAGGACCGAGATGGCCGTCATGATGATGATCAGCGTGCGTGCCTCGACTGGCACGATCCCCCAGATGAGCAGCTGCGCCCGCGGCCAGAAATAGGCGAACGCCAGCTCGACGCCGAAGACGGCCGCCGACGCTCCTTCAATGCCGATGCGCGGGTTGAACAACATGGACGTGGCCGCCCCGAAGAGTCCGCTGACGAAGTACAGGGTGAGGTACCGTCCACCTCCCAGCCGGTCCTCGACCTGCGGCCCGAAGAAGAACAGCATCAGCATGTTGAAGAAGATGTGGCTGAAGTTGGCGTGCAGGAACATGTAGGTGAACACGGTCCACGGCCGCAGCAGAAACAGCGCCGGCCTGAACACGAAGGCTTCCTTCTGCTCCGGGAACTGCACGCTCCAGAAGTAGACCGCGATGTTCGCGATGATGATGAGGCCGGTCCACTTGGTCAGTCGAAACATGGCAGGGAAGCCTATACCGGGCGCTGGACGGTGAGCAAGAGTTATGTTCAGGCCTGCGCCATGGCTCCACCGCTCCGTCGCATTCTGCTCGCCGATGCCGATGCCTTCTACGTCGCCGTCGCGCGTCTCGTCGATCCGGACGGCGCGGGCCGGGCCCGCTTCCTCATCGTCGGCGGCTCAGCCGAGCGGCGTGGCGTCGTGACCTCGGCCTCCTACGAAGCGCGGGCCTTCGGTGTGCGCTCGGCGATGCCGATGGCGCGGGCCGTTCGCCTGTGTCCCGAGGCCACCGTCGTCCCCGTGCCGTGGGAAGCGTGCGCCGCCAAGGGGCGGGCGGCCCACGAGGTGCTGGAGCGCTTCACCCCGGTCGTCGAGCAGGCGTCGAGCGACGAGTTCTACCTCGATCTCTCCGGCACCGAGCGGCTGTATCACGACGAGCCGCTCGCGGTGACCGCGGGCCGGATCCGAGCGGCGGTGCACGAAGCGACGTCGCTCTGGATGTCGATCGGCGGCGGGACGTCGAAGCTCGTCGCCAAGCTCGCGGCGGGCCTCGCGAAACCGTCGGCGGATGCCCCCGGCGCCGGCGTGCACGTCGTGGAGCCGGGCAGGGAAGCGGCGTTTCTCGCGGGCTTCGCCCTCGCCGACATTCCCATGATCGGCCCCAAGGCGCAGGAGCGCCTGGCACGGCTGGGCTGGCGCACCGCCGCCGACGTGCAGCGGGTGGACTGCGCCGAGCTGGTGCGCCGGCTGGGGGAACGCGAGGGGGAGTGGTTGTGGGAGCGGGTGCGCGGCCTGGACGACGCTGCGGTGGAGCCCTGGAGCGAGCCGAAGTCGATCAGTCGCGACAACACCTTTCCCACCGACCTGGACGCCGACGACGACCTGCTGCGCGAGCTGCTCATCCAGGTGGATCGCGCGACGGCGGACCTGCGCGCGGAAGGACTGGTGGCGCGCACGATCACCGTCCGGCTGCGCGACGCGGACTTCACCACGCGGCAGGCGGGCCGCACGCTGCCCGAGCCGGTGCTGACCGACCGCGCGGTCTACGAGGTGGCGCGCGAGCTGCTGGCCAAGCTCCGGGCCGCCCGCCGGGTTCCCGCGCGGCTCATCGGGGTGGCGCTGTCGCAGCTCGACCGCCCCGGTGCGGCGGCGCAGCTCGCGCTGCTCGAGGCGGGGAGGACCGACGTCCCGGAGACCGAGAAGGACCGCCAGCTGACCCGGGCGATGGACGCCGTGCGGGATAAGTTCGGTCCCGATGCGCTGGGTCGCGCACGCACACAAGAATGGAAAGACTAGATTCGTCTGCTCGTTATTCGTCCGCCTTCCGGGAGCGCATCATGCACTGCCAGCGTTCGATGGCCGTTCTCGTCGCCCTGTTCGGGCTCGTCACGATCCCTGCGTCGCTCACCGCCCAGCAACCGCCGGCCGCCGGCACCGAATATCCGGGGCTCGAAACCGGGACGATGTGGACGTTCGACGTTCCCCCACTCGATTACTGGGCGAAGCGCTACAACTTCCGCCCTTCCACGGCCTGGCTCGATCACGTGCGGCTCTCCGCCGCCCGCATCCCCGGCTGCTCGGCGTCGTTCGTCTCCCCCGACGGACTGGTGATGACCAACCACCATTGTGCGCGCGCCTGCATCGACGCCGTCACCAAACCGGGAGAGGACCTGCTGGCCAACGGTTTCACCGCCGCGACCCGTGCGGAAGAGCGGCCCTGCCCCGGGATGGTGCTCGACCAGCTGCAGGCGATCAGCGACGTGACCGACAGTGTCAATGCGGCCGTACCCGGGGACGCTCCGGCTTCGCGGGCTGCCCGGCTGCGGAGCGAGGCCATCGCCGGCATCGAGCGGCGCTGCAACGCCAGCGCGCCCGATGCCAACTGCCAGGTCGTCACGATGTATCGCGGCGGCCAGTACAAGCTGTACCGCTTCCGCCGCTTCAACGACCTCCGGTTGGTGTTCGCGGTCGAGGCCCAGACGGCGTTCTTCGGCGGCGATCCGGACAACTTCACCTACCCGCGCTACGACCTCGACGTCTCGATGGTCCGGGCCTACGTGGACAGCCAGCCGGCGCACACCGAGTACCTGCGCTGGAGCACGCGCGGGGCGAGCGAGGGAGACCTGGTCTTCGAGGTCGGCAATCCCGGCTCGACGGGACGGCTCAACACGGTGGCGCAGCTCCAGTACCTGCGCGACGTTCAGTACCCGGCCACGCTCAAGCTCCTGGCCGACCAGATCCGCGTGTACCAGACGCTCGCGGACGCCGACAGCAACCGCGCCAATGCGTTGCGGAACACGCTGTTCGGGCTCCAGAATTCCCAGAAGGCGATCCGCGGCTACCAGTCGGGGCTGCTCGACCCCGAGGTGATGGCCCGCAAGCGGGAGTGGGAGCGCGCCTTCCAGGCGAAAGTGGATGCCGACCCGGTGCGTCACCGCCTGTACGGCGACGCGTGGGACCGGACCGCCGCCGTCCGCCGTCAGCTGGCGACGCTCGACGTACGCCGCCGCTACCACGCGTTCGGCGCCTACGGATCGCGGCTCCTGGGGCTCGCCGGCATGCTGGTCCGGATGCCCGCGGAGAGCGCCAAGCCCGACAGCGCGCGGCTCGCGATGTTCCGGGACGCCAACCGCAGTCGTCTGGAGCGCGTGCTGTATTCGCCGCAGCCGGTGGATACGACGGTGGAGGCGCAGCTGCTCGCCGCGTATTTCGGGGCCATGCAGAAGGAGCTCCCGGCGACCGACCCGGTGCTCGTGGCCGCGCTCGGGGGGCGCAGCCCCGAGCAGGCGGCGCATCACATGGTGGCGGCGACCTCGCTCGGCTCCGCCGAGGGACGGCGCGCGCTCGCTCAGGGCGGGAGCGCGGCGCTCGCGGCGTCACGGGATCCCTTCATCGCTCTCGCCCGGGTGATCGACCCCCTGGAGCGCAGGATGCAGCGGCAGCTCGATTCGCTGCTCGACCTGGAGAGCCGCAACGACGAACGGGTGGCGCGCGCGCTGCTCGCCGTGTTCGGCTCGAGCGTCGCTCCCGACGCCACCTTCAGCCTGCGTATCTCCGACGGCACGGTGTTGCGCTACCCGATGAACGGCACCTTCGCCCCGGCCTTCACGACGCTGTACGGCCTCTACGACCGCGCCGCGGGCTTCGGCGGCAAGGAGCCGTGGAATCTCACGCCGCGGTGGCAGGCGGCCCGCGATTCCCTCGATCTGGCGACCCCGCTCAACGGCGTGTGCACGTGCGACATCATCGGCGGCAACTCGGGGAGCCCGGTGGTGGACCGGGACGGTGCGGTCGTCGGGCTGATTTTCGATGAGAACATGGAGGCGCTCCCCAACCGGTTCCTGTTCCGCGAGAGCGCTGCGCGCTCGGTGTGGGTCGACGTCCGCGGCCTCCGTGAGGCCCTGCGGCGGGTCTACGGCGCCGCCGCGCTCGCCGACGAGCTGACCGGCCGCTAGGCCGGGCCGGGTTTTGCGCTTTTGGAGCCGGGGCGGCACCTTTCCCGGCCGACTAAAGGCTTACTCCGCCCGGACCGTCCACACTCGGAGGCAGGATGTCGTTGCGTCGAACCGGGTTTGCGTTCGCCGTCACGTTCGTGTGCGCGCTCGTCGTGTTCACCCTGCCGCGCCTCGCCTGGAACACGGTGCAGGCAGCGACGGGCGGGGGGGCGCAGCGTCCCGATTCCGGTGTCCTCGTTCCCCCTCCGACGGCCCAGGCCCCCGCGCAGGCCGCGGCTCCCGCGGCGCCGCCCGCCGAGCCGCGATCCATCCCCGCCAGGCTCATCGGACTGTTCGGCATCGTGGTCATCCTCGGCATCGGGGTGCTGCTCTCCAGCAACCGGCGCAAGATCGATCCGCGCGTCATCGCCTGGGGGGTCGGACTGCAGGCCGCGTTCGCCGTGTTCGTGCTGCGTGTCCCTCTGGGCGAGAAGATCTTCACCTGGCTCGGCGACGTCGTGAAAGCCATCCTCGGATTCTCCTACGCCGGGTCCGAGTTCGTGTTCGGGGAGATCGGCAAGCAACACTCCAGCATGGGTGTGATCTTCGCGTTCCAGGTGCTGCCCGCCATCATCTTCGTCTCGGCGCTGTTCGCCATCATGTACTACCTCGGCATCATGCAGGTGGTGGTGAAGGCGTTCGCCGTGCTGATGAACAAGGTGATGGGCGCGAGCGGCGCCGAGAGCCTGAACGTGGCGGCGTCGATCTTCATGGGTCAGACCGAAGCGCCGCTCACGATCCGCCCGTTCCTGCCGCGCATGACGCGGTCCGAGCTGATGACGGTGATGACCGCGGGGATGGCCCACGTCTCCGGTGCGATCATGGCCGCCTACATCGCCTTCGGCATCGAGGCGCGGCACCTGCTCACCGCCGTCATCATGACCGCGCCGGGAACGATCATGATGGCGAAGATCCTGGAGCCCGAGACGGCCGTACCGGAGACGCTGGGTGGTGTGAAGGTGGACATCCCGCGCACCGACGTGAACGTGGTGGACGCGGCGGCGCGCGGCACCACCGAGGGGCTGTACCTGATGCTCAACGTGATCGCGATGCTTGTTTCGTTCATCGCGCTCATCGCGCTCGCCAACGGCGGCTTCGGCTGGATTCACAGTCACGTCTCCTGGTTCCCCGCGAACATTCAGACCGTCCTGGGGTGGATCTTCGCGCCCATCGCCTGGGTGATGGGCGTGCCCTGGCACGACAGCGGCACGATCGGCAGTCTCCTGGGTACGCGAATGGTGCTGAACGAGTTCATCGCCTACTCCCAGCTGGGGCCGCTGCGCGCGACGCTGAGCCCGGTCTCGTTCACCATCGCCACGTTCGCCCTGTGCGGCTTCGCCAACGTCGGCTCGGTCGGGATCCAGATCGGCGGGATCGGCGCCCTGGCCCCCGAGCGCAAGCACGACCTGGCGCGGCTGGGATTCCGCGCCATGCTCGCCGGCACGCTGGCCAACTTCCTCTCGGCGACCCTCGCGGGCATACTTCTCTGATGCCGCGCGGTGTCGCACTCGCTCGAATCCTCCCGGGGCTGCTGCTCGCCGCGGGTGCGGTCGCCTGTCGGGGGCGAACGGCTCCGCCCACTCCCCCGGCCGCGGCGCTCGAGGCGCCGGCCGATTCGGAGATTCCCGCGGACGCCTTGGGCGCTTCGGTGCGCCGCGGTCTCGCGCTGCTCACCGCGACACGCGACAGTCTCCCCGCGCACGTCGGTAACGACCTGCGCTGCACCAGCTGCCATCTGGACGAAGGACGGCGCACCAATGGGTCCTGGGTCGGCACGTTCGCGCGCTATCCGCAGTACAACAACCGCGCCGGTCAGGTCATCACCATCGAAGACCGCATCAACGGATGCTTCCGACGCAGCATGAACGGCACGCCGCTGCCGGCGGATGGTGCCGACATGCGCGACATTGTGTCGTACCTGGCGTTCTTGTCCTGGCGCAGGCCGGTGGGCCCGCCGGCAGGGGCGCGGGGGACCCGGTTCGCGACGCTGACCGCCGACAGCGCGCGGGGACGGGCGATCTTCGACAGCGTGTGCGCATTCTGCCACGGCGACGCGGGCCAGGGCTCGATTGCCGCGCCGCCGCTCTGGGGCCCCCGCTCCTTCAACATCGGCGCCGGGATGGCACGGGTGCGCACGGCGGCGGCGTTCATCCACGACAACATGCCGTTCGATCGTCCCGGAACCCTGACCGATCAGCAGGCGTTCGACGTGGCGGCGTTCGTCGTCGCCCGGCCGCGCCCCGATTTCCCGGGCAAGGAATACGACTGGCCCAACGGCGATCCGCCCCCCGACGTCGCCTATCCCACGCAGGCCGCGTCGCGCAAGGCGGCAGGTCGCCGGACACCCTGACCGGTGTCGTCTCGTCCTCATCCATCACGGAGGTTTGCGAAATGCTCGATCTGAACCTGTCCACCCATCGCCGGGGCTTCCTGGGAAGCGTGGCGGCCACCGCGGCCGCCTTCGGCCTGGGGAGTGTGGTTCCTCGGAGACTGCTCGCCGAGGCTCCGGCGGGATCCGACCTCGACGACCCGCAGCTCGACGCCTGGCTCAGGAAGATCAAGGGGAAGCACAAACAGGTGTACGACATGCCGGAGTTCAACGGCGGCGTCGGCTTCGTCTGGTCGCGGGTGTTCTTCATCACCAACGCGGAGACCGGGACCCCCGAGAGCGACACGACCGTGGTGGTGATCCTGCGGCACGGTGGCCTGCCGTTCGCCATGAACGACGCGATGTGGGCCAAGTACAAGTTCGGCGAGGTCTTCAAGGTCAACGATCCGGCCACGAACGCGCCGTCGGTGCACAACTTCTTCTACAAGGCGCCGCCCGGCACTTGGCCGATCCCCGGGATGGGCATCGATGAACTGATGGCGAGCGGCGCGCTGTTCGGCGCGTGCAACATGGCGATCAAGTTCTACGCCGGCATCGTCGGCAAGCAGATGAACATGAAGCCCGAAGACGTCGCCAACGAGTGGCGGGCGAACCTGCTTCCCACCGTGCAGGTCGTGCCCTCCGGTGTATGGGCGGTGAACCGCGTGCAGGAGCTGGGCTGCAGCTACTGTTTCGCCGGGTAACGCCGAAGGAGGATGTGGAGGGGCTCGCGTGCGCTGCGAGCCCCTCCGGCTGATCATCTCGATGTCCGACCGCACGGATTCCCGTCTCATCCCTCGCGTCCTGACGCTCCTGCTGACCTGCGGGCCCGGCCTGCTCGGCGCCCAGGCGATCCGCACGTCGCTGCTGGGCGCGGGGACCGGCCAGCCGGTGGCCGGTGCCTTCGTGGTCCTGGTGGACACGGCGGGGCGGGAGATCGGCCGCACGCTCACCGATGAGACCGGTCACGTACGACTGGATCCGCCGCCGGGCGTCTACCGGGTGTTGGTGCTGCGGATCGGCATGGCACGCTGGAGCGGCGCGCGCTTCACGCTGGGGGTGGGCGACACCATCACGACGCCGATCGAGGCGCCGGAGGTTCCGGTGATGCTGTCGGAGATCGCGGTGCACGCCGAGCGGCGCTGCCGCGTGCGCCCGGAGGAGGGGTCGGCGGCCGCGCGGCTGTGGGAAGAGGCACGCACGGCGCTCGAGGCGACCGAATGGACGATCCTCCATCCGGTCTACCGCTTCCAGACGCGGCGCTACGTCCGAACGTTCGGGCCTGCCGGCGCTGACCCCATCGAGGAGGAGCGCCACCTGACGGCCGGGTATTCATCCTGGCCGTTCATGAGCCTTCCGGCCGAGACGCTCGCCGCCCGCGGCTTTGCCCAGCCGGATTCCACGGGCGTGATGACGTACTATGGTCCGGATCTGCCGGTCTTCCTATCCGGGGCGTTTCTCGCGCAGCACTGCTTCCGCGTCGAGCGGACGGAAGGAGCCGCCGCCGACTCCCAGATCGGCCTCGGGTTCGAGCCGGTCGGGGGCGGCCGCCATGTGGATGTCGCCGGCGTGCTGTGGCTCGACCGGCGTTCAGCCGAACTCAAGGAACTGTTGTTCCGCTACACCAACCTTGGCCGGTGGACCGGACGCGGGGCGCAGGGGCGGGTGGTGTTCGAGCGTCTCCCCAACCGCGCCTGGATCATTCGGCGCTGGTCCATCCGGATGCCCATCGCCAGGCTGGGAAAGCAGCCCGTGAACGTGGGCGGCCAGGTGACCATGACGGGACCGCTCGATACGATCGGCGTTGCGGGATACCGGGAGGAAGGCGGCTGGGTGACACAGGTGCGGACCGCGGCCGGGCGACTCATCATCGCCTATCCGGACGAACCCTGACCTACTTCGTTTCCTTCCAGCGTTTCACGTCGAAGACGCCGTCGGCGAGCGCGACGTTCACGGCGATCTGGTCGTACTCCTCCATCCAGCGGCGCTGGCCGCCGGTCAGGAACAACACCTGCGCCGACACCCAGGCCTTGCCGAACGGCCGGTAGTCGTTGAACTGGGTCTCGGTGGTGACGGTCGAGTCGCGCCGCGCGGGCTCCAGCATGCGCACGAACACCAGCCGTTCCTTGTCCACCCAGAACTGGCGGGTGTGTAGATCGCCGGCCTTTGCGCCGACCACGACCACCGGCCGCCCCTGCCAGGTGTCGTCGTGCGTCATGGCGAGATCGAACCCCAGTTGCCGCAGCTTGCCCAGGGTCTGCTCGACCGGCAGGGCATACACGTCGAAGCCGAGCACCATCAGGGGATGAACGAACGGGTCGGCCCGCACGAGCGAGTCGCCCTGGATGACGAATTGCGTGTCCCGGGCGAAGAGGACGCCGCCGTCGGGCGGGAACCCCGGTCCATCGCGGAAATCGATGCGCAGCGTTCCCGGGATGGTGGCGCGCTCGAACCAGGTCGAGTGCTGCACGCTGTCGCCCGGGAGATAGAGCGTATTGTGCTGGACGAAGGTGAGCGTGCGGTACCACTGGCCGTCGTACCGGTCGTGCATCGCGCGGACGAGCGCATCACCCGTCTGGGGCGCGCGCCCGCCGAGCAGGCCGCTCAGCAGCAGGATGGCGAGGTGCACGGGTCGGTCTCCGGGTCGGTGGTGGCCGGGATCAGGCCTGCAGCCGGTAGCCGGCCTTGCGCACGGTCAGAATGTGGCGCGGCGCCTGGAGGTCGTCTTCGAGCTTGCGGCGCAGCTCGGCCACGTGCGTGTCCACCGTGCGCGACAGCACGGCCGCGCTGTAGCCCCAGACTTCGGTCAGCAGCTCGACGCGACTCGCCACCGCCCCGCGGCGGCGGATCAGGGCGAGCAGCAGCTCGTATTCCTTGGGGGTGAGCGGCACGGGACCGCCCTTGCGCAGCACCGTGCGGGAGGCGCACTGGATCTCCACGTCGCCGAACTTCTCCACGAGCGGGGCCGCGGCCTCCGAGGTCGCGACCGTCGCGACGGCGCGCCGCATCAGCGCCTCGACCCGCGCGAGCAGCTCGAGCACGCCGAACGGCTTGGTGACGTAGTCGTCGGCGCCGAGCCGCAGACCCCGCACCTTGTCGGCTTCCTCGCCCCGGGCGGTGAGGATGAGAATCGGGATGGACCGCCCCTCTTCGCGCAGCGTGCGCAGCACCCGGTAGCCGTCCATCCCCGGCAGCATGAGGTCGAGGATGATCAGATCGGGGCCGCCGATGCGCGCGCGCATCAACCCCTTCGGGCCGTCGTCCGCGACTTCCACCTCGTAGCCTTCGATCTCCAGGTTGTTGCGCAGGCCGTAGGCGAGGTCGTGATTGTCTTCGATGACGAGTACGCGTTTCATGTGTCCACCTGCACGGGAGTGGGCTCGGTTGATGCGACAGAGGTCGGTGATGCGGGAATCACGGGATGCGGCGCCGTGGGCAGCTCGATGACGAACCGGGCGCCGCCGCCGGGCGCGGTCTCCACCCAGACGCGACCGCGGTGCAGCGCCGCCAGCTGGCGCACCACCGACAGTCCGATGCCGGTGCCCGCCACGGCGGAGCCGCGGTCCCGTTCCAGCCGCCAGAATTGCTGCCAGATGCGCTCGCGCTCGGCGGCCGGGATGCCCGGTCCCTGATCCTGCACCCAGATGCGGATGCGATCGCCACTCGGGGGGTCCATCCCCACGGTGACGACCTGTCCTTCGGGACCGTACTTCACGGCGTTGTCGAGCAGGTTGAGGAGCATCTGACGCAGCGCGCCCTCGTCCGCCAGCGCCACGGCGCCCTCGCGCAGCGAGGTCGCAATGTGGACGCGTCGCGTTCCGGCGAGCGGCGCGAAACTCTCCAGCACGCCGCGAATCAGCGGACCGACGAGCGTCGGCACGGGCGCCACGCGCAGCGACTGGCGCTCGGCGCGCGAGAAGTGCAGCAGGTTCTCCACCAGGTTCGTCAGGCGCCGCGCTTCCTGGTCGATGATCGCCAGCGACCGGGCGCGCTCCTCATCCGAGCGGACCCGTCCCAGCACGAGCGTCTCGGCGAACATCCGGATCTGTGCGAGCGGCGTGCGCAGCTCGTGCGACACGCCGGACACGAAATGCGTGCGCAGGGCGGCGAGGTCCGACTCGCGACGCAGCTGGATCAGCGCGATCACGATCAGCCCCGCCGTGAGCAGCAGCAGCGTCACGAGCAACGGCATGCGCGACTTGGGGAGCCCGCCGATCACCAGCTTGCCGGCGATGTCGGGACGCAGCGTGACGTCCACCTGGAACTTCGCCATGTAGCTGCCCAGCGTGTCGTGCCGGGTGATCGACGACCGGTACTGCGGCTCGCTCTGATAGATCGACCTGCCATGGGCGTCGCGCACCACGACCGACCCGACGGAGTCGAGTGCGACGCCGCCGGTCAGCGCCTTGACCAGCAGGGGCCTGCTGGTGAACGCCCGCTCGAAGTAGGGGCGCAGGGCGGCGACGTCGGTCACGATGCCGAGGATGTGAGACTGCGCGCGCGCCGAGGTGCGGGGCAGGGTGAAGACCGCGACCAGCGGGTGCTCGCCGGGCGGTCCACCCAGCACGGCCGAGACCTCTTCCATGGAAGGCGGGGGCAGCAGCATCTGTGCCGCGATCGTGTCCGCCAGCCACTTCTGCCACGCGGGCGACAACGCGGTCCCGCCGAAGGCAAACCGCCCGGTCGCGGTATCGAACTCGAACGCCGTTTCGACGCGGCGCAGCAGGAAGACCGAGAGGGAATCCCCGGAAGTGTCGGCAGGAAGCTTGAGCCGGGCGGGATCGGGAAGCCGCCCGTTAGGCCCGCGGGCATGATCGATCCTCTTGATCGCCGGTGTGAAGGCGTAGTACCAGAGGTAGCCCGCGGACCTCGACGCGAATTGTGCCGCGGCGAACGACGTGTAGTCGCGCATCACGCGCTCGGCTTGCGCCTTCTGGTGCTGTGAGGCACCCACCGCCTGCAGTGCGAGTACCACTGCAAACGCGAGCGCGAGTACCAGCAGCACGGTGATCGACACCGTGCGTGGCAGACGGGTATGGAGCGGGAGCCGCATGGCGAAGAATGCTAACTTCTAATGTGTCAGGCCGTAGGGTGGGTTGACCGAACCCTGACAGGGCGCACACGCCATCTCCACCGCGCAACGCCGCACTTCCGCCACATTGTAGTCGCGTCACAGGCCGCACGCCTCGAGAGTATGGAACCAACGCAGCGGGGCGCGGTAGGATAGGCCGGACGTAATAAATCGGTTTTCTCTCAGGTCGCGGACCGAGGTGTGACGGCCACCTCACCCGACCGACCAGCCCGGCGAGCTTTCAGCGCCGGGTTTGGTATTTCCGGGTGGGTGGGCCGGCGCCCCGTCGAGGCTATGCTCCCGGGCCGCGCTCCACCCGGTAGGCCTCCATGGCGAAATACTCGGAGAGGCCGAGACGATCGGCGTGCGCGGCGGTCTCGAGGTTGCGCGCCTCGACGCGCTGCCAGAACTCGCGCTCGTCGTGCGCGCCGGGAAACGGCGCCGTGTCCTTCTGGGACTGGTGCTTGAAGATCGCGAGGATCTTGGCGCGCAGCTCGTCCTGCGATAGCGGCACCAGGACGTCCGCCTCGGCGATCGGCCATTCCTGCCACGCGCCGCGGTACAGCCAGACTTCGGGGTGGAGCCCGGTCGTCTCGGCCAGGGCGCGCTCGATGGCCGCCTTGCACATCCGGTGCGTGCCGTGCGGATCGGAGAGATCGCCCGCGACGAACACGTAATCGGGACGCACCTCCTCGAGCAGCGCTCGGACGATGCGCACGTCGTCGTCCCCGATGGGGCGCTTGCGCACTTCGCCCGTCCGATAGAAGGGCAGGTTGAGGAACCGCGCGGCGCTGCGCGGCAGGCCCACCGATTCGAGCGCCGCGATCGCCTCGGATTCCCGGATGAAGCGTTTGAGATCCTGCACGACGGGCAGGTCCACGTCGCCCGGAGTCTTGCGCTCGTACTGGGACAGCACCTCCCAGCTCACGCGCCGCACGGCGGCGGGATCGACCTCGAGCGCCGCGGCCGCCCGCTCCACGAAATCGAGGTGGCGCCGTACGTCGTGGTCGAACACGGCGATGTTGCCGCTCGTCATGTAGGCGACGGTGATCTCGTTCGCGTTCTCGTGCAGCTTGCGCAGGATCCCGCCCATCGAGATCACGTCGTCGTCGGGATGGGGCGAGAAGACGAGCACGCGCCGCCCGGCAGGGAGCTTGCGCCGCCCCCGGATCTTGTCGCGCAGCCGGTTGAAGACCAGGCCGTTGATCGGACCGGCGGCGCCCGCCTGGGCGAGGAGCGGGCTCAGGTGGTGCGCGGAATAGTCCGCGGCCGTCAGCTTGAGAATCGCCTTGTCGGTGCGCTCGGCGAGCCAGACCACGGCCCGCTCGGTCATGGCGGGCGTCCACTCCACGGGCCCCAGGACCCAGGGGGTCCCGATCCGCGTGAGCTCCGCGGCCGCCGCGAGGTCGAGATAGACCGTCGCGCCGGGATGACCCTGCAGGTAGGTCGCGGCCACGTCGGGGGACGGCTCGCCCTCCACGGCCCGGCGCACGATCGCCGCCTTGTGCTCGCCCGTGGCGACGAGCGCGATCTCGCGCGCCGCCAGGATGGTCGCGACGCCCATGGTGATCGCCTCGCGCGGCACGTTGTCTTCCCCGAAGAAATCCGCCGCGGCGCTCTTGCGCGTCAGCGCGTCGAGCATGACGAGGCGCGTGCGCGACTCGCGCGCCGACCCCGGCTCGTTGAATCCGACGTGCCCGCTCTGGCCGATGCCGAGCAGCTGAAAGTCGATGCCCCCGGCATCCCTGATGGATCGCTCGTAGTCGGCGCAGGCCTGGGCGATCCGCTCGCGTGGCGTGTCCCCTGCCGGGATGTGCACCTGCTCCGGCCGCATGCCGACGTGGGCGAAGAAGTTCTCCCACATGTAGCGCCGGTAGCTGTGCGGGCTGTCCGGCGACATCGGGTAGTACTCGTCGAGATTGAAGGTGACGACGCTGGAGAATTCCACTTCGCCGGCGTCGTGCCGGCGTATCAATTCACGGTAGACGCCGAGCGGCGTGCTCCCCGTGGCGAGTCCCAGGACGCACCGCCCCCTGGCGGCCGTGTCGCGGCGAATCGCCGCGACGATCCGGTCGGCCAGGAGGGCGGCCAGGTCGTCGGGATCGGCGACGACCACGGTACGCAGCCGTTCCCGGTCCCGCGGGCCTTCCAGCCCGCCGGCCATCTACATCTTCACTTCGATCGTCGCCCCGCGCTTGTAGCGGACGTACAGCCACGCCATGGGGACGATCAACATGCCCGCCGCGAGGATCGTCAGGGCGAGCAGCACGGCCGCGAACACCACCCCCTGCTGCGAGGTCCGGGCGGCGTCGAACAGGGCCGCATCCTGGTGGGCGAGCAGGACGATCATCGCCTCCCGGGCGTTCTTCGTGGTCGGGGCGTCGGTGTTGCTCAGGCCTTCCAGGATCTGCTGCACGTAGCCCCGCTCCTGCTCGTTGGCGAGGGACGTGCTGAAGCTCGACAGATCCGTCTGCAAGGCGCTGCGGATACTGTCCGCCTGGGCGCGATAGGTCGTGTCGCCGCTCGTGGCCATGGACCGCCACACCTCGTACTTCGCGTTCAGGCGGTGCAGCGCTTCACTGGCGGTCGCGCCCCGGTTCACCGTCGCCGACGCGCTGGCGAGCGACCGGATCAGCAGCACGCCGATGATCAGCGCCGCCAGCAGCGTCGCCGCGCTGATCGTGATGGCGATGCCCGGCCGGATGAGGGTGTAGTCCTTCATCGCGATCGCGAACGACGACCGCGGCATGGATGGGCGAGGCGGGAGTGGTGCGCTCATGGACGGCGGCCGGAGCCTGGGAATGGGGTCGCCCCACGGTACCCGGCCGGACGGGGGGTGTCAATACACAGCGGGTTCACCGCAGTGCCGCCGCCAGGGCGTCCGCGGCGCGGTGCACGACGTCGGCGTAGCGCGTGAGTGCCGCCGCCACGCGCGCCGCTTCCTTCTGTGCCTCGCCCGCGTTCACCTGTTCCACGGCCTCGCGAATGCCCGGCATGGTCTTCACCCCGTATCCGGTGTAGAAGCCCGGCGCGTAGATCAGATGCCGGAACCAGGGCCGCCGCGGCAGCCCGGCCGAATCGGTCAGCGCCTGCTCGCTCGAGGCCAGCAGCCGGTTCACCGCCCCCAGCGTGGGCCGGCGCCTGGCGGCATCCCTCCCCCGGATGGTATCGAACGCCGCGCGCTCGCGCTCCCAGGAAACGGCCGCCGTGTCGAGGCGGTCGAGGGCGGTGCGCAGCGCCGACAGGTCGAGTCCCTTGGTGGTGTCGTTCCGCGCCGCCAGTTTGGCGATCTCGTCGGCGTACCGGCGGTAGGTGCGTGCCGGGGCGCGGAACTCGAAGGGAAGGAGCGGCGCGTCCGCCATCCGGAGGACCGCCGTCGCCATGGTCTGCGCTTCGGTCACGCCGTACACGTACCCGGTGTCGAGGAACCGCTCGTAGAACGTGTAGCTGTCGTAGATCGAGTGGTAGATCCCGCTGTGTGCCGCCCCGCCGTAGCTGAGGTTGACCGACGGGAGCCCGAGGTAGTCGATGAAGGCGGTGTAGTCCGAACCCGAGCCGAGTGCGCCGAGGGTGAAGGTCGTGTCGCGGCTCGTGTCGCGCGCCGTACGCTCCGCGCGCCGGTGATCGAGCGCGGCCTGGAGCGCGCTCTTGGCGCTCAGGGGGTCGCGGACGTCACGGGCGACCTCGGTGATGAACTGTTCCAGCGCGTGGGAGCCCGCGGCGCCGATCCAGCCCGCGCCGTTGGTGTCGGAGTTGTAGTAGACCACCGCCTTGGTGCGCAGCTCGTCGGCGTGCGCCTCCGCCCATTCGGTGGAGCCGAGCAACCCCCATTCCTCTCCATCCCAGGCGGCGAGCACGATGGTGCGGGCCGGCCGCCAGCCGGTCTTCAGCAGCGAGGCCAGCGACCGGGCCGTCTCCCCCAGGGCTGCCTGACCCGAGCTCGGGTCCTCGGCCCCGTTCACCCAGGCATCGTGGTGGTTCCCGTAGACCACCCACTGGTCGGGCCAGACCGCGCCGGGGATGGTGGCGATGACGTCGTACAGCGGCCGGCTGCGCCACTCGAAGGTCAGCGCGAGATGCACCTTCGTCGTTCCGGGGCCGATGTGGTAGGTGAGCGGGAGGGAACCGCGCCACGCTTCCGGCGCCACCGGTCCCGTCAGGGTGCGCAGCAGCGGCAGCGCGTCACCGTAGCCGATGGGGAGCACGGGGATCTTCTCGAGCGTCGTCGCCTCCGCCTGCGTGAGCCGCCGCCCGCCCGCGACCGCCGCCCAGCCCGGGCTCAACGGGTCACCCGGATAGGTCGGCATGTCCATCACGCTGCCGCGCTGTACCCCGGCCGGCGGGCGCATCGGCCCCGTCGGGTAGACGTCGTCCACGAAGTAGCCGTCGTCGCGGGGATCCGAGTAGATGATGCAGCCGATCGCTCCGTGCTCCGCCGCCACCTTCGGCTTGATGCCGCGCCACGACTGCCCGTAGCGGGCGATGACGATCTTCCCCTTCACGCTGATGCCCAGGCTGTCGAGCACCCGGTAGTCTTCGGGCCGGCCGTAGTTCACGTACACGAGCTCCGCCGTGACGTCGCCGTCGGGGGAGTACGCGTTGAAGGTGGGGAGCTGGTCCGCCTGTCCGCTGGTGGGATCCTGCGATAACGCCGGCTCGCGCAGGCTCGCGGCCCACGGCTCGGGGCTCAGCAGCTCCAGCGTCCGGGTCAGCGGGCGCGGCATGAGCGCCTCGAATTGCTCGATGCGGGCATTCAACCCCATGGCGCGGAACCGCGCCAGCAGCAGCTCCGCCACGTGACGGGAGCGATCCGTCCCGGCCTCGTGCGGCACCGCCGATAGCGCCCGCACCAGCGCCCGCAGCGTGTCGCGGCTGGGAACGGCCCGGGCCTGCGCTTCCCGCCGGGACTGGGCCTCCACCTGATCGTTGGGGAATCCCCGGATCGGCGCCTGCTGTTGCGCCTGAAGCGGAAGCGGGGCGAGGAGCACGACGGCGCAGAGTGCACGGAGCACGAGCGAGCCTCGGATGGAGTCGGAGCAAATGTGTGCCCGAAACGCACGCGTGGCGAGGGAGGTCCCTCGCCACGCGGTGACTACGTCAGACCGTGGACCTACTGCGACACGATATCCCCCGGCATGATCGCTCCATGCACGCCGCACAGATAGTTGTACGTTCCCACCTTGGTCATGCGCGCAACGAAGGTGCCGGTCGCCATGATTGAGGAGTTGGATGGTGCTGGTGCCGGCGTGGTCTGCCACATCACGCTGTGCTGGGCAGCGCCCAGCCACCGGAACACCACGAACGTCCCGACAGTCACCGTGTCGTGAACCGGCGAGAAGAAATTGTCTCTGACCTGAATCGTATCCACCGCCCCCGCTGTATCCTCGAACGCCACGGGCGAGCCCGAGAGCCCGGTGACGCTCGCCGTATCCCTGTAGACACCGGCAGTCGCCCCCAGCGTCCGGGTGACGGAGGCAATCCCCGAGGCGTTGGTGATCGGTGTAGCAGGCGACACCGACCCGCCGCCGAAGACGGCCCAGGTCACCGTAACGCCCGGCTTCACGTTGCCGTGGGCATCCTTCACCAGCACGCCAAGCTGGGTCGCGAGGTCGCCGCCTGCGGGCCCCGCCTGGAAGTTGCCGCCGCTCAGGGCCATCTGTGTCGCGTTCCCCGCCACGCCGTTCTCGGCGAATTGCACCGGAGACCCCTGGAGGCCGGTCACTGCCGCCTGTACCGAGCGGGGCGCGGCGACTTGGTCGAGCGTCAGGGTGACGCTGGCGATGCCGCTCGCATCCGTGATCGAGGTGGGCTGGCTCAGATTCCCGCCCCCGCCGCTGAGCGACCAGGTGACCGTCACGCCGGCGACCGCCTGGCTGTTCTGGTCCCGAACCACGACTGAGAAGGGGGCTGTGCTGAGCACGCTATCCGAACGTATTAGGCCGACATTCGCCGCGATCTGCGTCGCGCCCTGGATCTGGGCGATATGATGGAATGTGGCCGGGGTAAGCCCCGACACCGTGGCGGTGACTGTCTGCGCACCGGCGGCCGGCCCCAGCGTCCGCGTGGCGGTCGCCTTGCCGTCCGCCCCGGTGGTGTTGCTCCCGGGCGTCACCGATCCGCCGCCGCTCGCCACGGCCCAGGTGACGCTGACGTTGGCCACGGG
>DATGDT010000356.1:0-3606 GCA_035310725.1 Gemmatimonadales bacterium | reverse complement strand
GTCATGGCGAGGACGAGCCCGACTGCGGTTCTTGCATCCACGGGCGTTCAGCTTAGTCTAACCCATCCGATCACGCCAGGAGTCACGGTGCATGCGTAACCTCGTGCCGCTCTTCGTCCTCGCCCTCTTCGCCGGGCCGGTTGCGGGGCAGAATCCGTCGTCCGGCCAGACGCCGCCGACCGCCCGACGCAGCGTGGAATTCTCCGGGTTCGTCCTCCTGAACGGCTTCTACACGAGCACGCGCGTGAACAACAGCGATGTCCCGCAGCGCGCGGAGGCGACCGCGACCGACGCGGGCGGCGTGGGCGGGACGATCCGCCAGACCCGGCTCGGGATTTTCGTGAGCGATCCCGACGTCCTGGGGGGCAGCTTCTCAGGCGAGGTGGACGCCGACTTCTATGGCGGCCAACAGCCCAGCTCGGGCGGGCGCACGTTCCCCCTGCTGCGCGTGAGGCGCGCGCTGGGCACGCTGGCGTGGTCGCACGCGCAGCTGCTGTTCGGCCAGGAGTCCCCGCTCGTGGCCGAGCGCAGTCCACGCTCGCTCGCCTCGGTCGGGTTCCCCGATTTCGCGGGTGCCGGCAACCTCTGGCTCTGGACGCCGCAGGGGCGCATCACGCTGGAGCAACGCGGCACGGTGCGCCTGGCCCTCCAGGCGGCGGTGCTCGCGCCCATTGCCGGAACGGCGCAGACGGTGTTCGATACCCAGCTCGACTCCGCCGAGCGCGCCAAGCGTCCCGCGCTCGAGGGACGAGTGCGCCTCGGCTGGGGGCCGAGCGACGACCCGAGCGAGATCGCGCTGGGCGGCCACGTGGGCTGGATCAAGGGGCGCGACTCCGCGAGCGCCGATTCGATCCTCGTATCGAAGGCGGTCACCGCGGACCTCCGGCTCGTATTCGGCGTCGTGGAGATTCTGGGCGAGGCGTACACGGGTCAAGCGCTAGCGGGACTCGGTGGCGGCGGCATCGGGCAGAGCCTCGGCGCAGGCGGCGTCCCGGTACGCACCAAGGGCGGCTGGGGACAGGTCAACCTGCGCCCGGTGCCGCACTTCATGTTCGGCGGCGGCTGCGGCATCGACGACCCGAAGGACGCGGATCTGCCCGCGACCGGGCGGCTCCGCAATCTGGTCTGCGAGGGACATGCCGAGTGGCGGCCGCCCGGTCCGCTGGTATTCGGGCTCGAGTACCGGCGGCTGGAGACCCGGTACGCGAGCGGCGACTTCACCGCCAACCACGTCAATCTGGCGGCGGGGTACCGGTTCTAGGTGTCCGGTGCCAGGTGTCAGGGGGCCCACGCGCATCCCTGACCCCTGGCACCTGACCCCGAACACCTGTCCGATTTCGGGACGTGCAATCCCACGTCCGCGCATCCCGAGCCACGAACCCTTCCCGGGCACTTCGTAACCCACAGTCCGCAAATCAGTTGCCGACGACGCCCCTGGCATGTGCCGTGCGTTCCCGGAGGGTGCCGTTGGTGCATTCGTTTCCCGATCAGAACCAGCTGAGGACCGTCTTTGGACATCCCGCGCGAACCCGTCAAAAACCGCCGTCGTCTCTGGCAGGCCGGTATCGGCGTCGGCGCGCTCGTCATCATCACCCTGGTGCTGTCGAGCCTCAAGCCGGCCGCGCCCTCCATCGAGAGCGGCACGCCGTGGATCGATTCGGTGCGGCGCGGCGAGATGCTGCGCGAAGTGCGCGGCCCGGGCACGCTCGTGCCGGAGCACATCCGCTACATCACCGCCCTCGCCTCGGCGCGGGTCGAGCGCATCCTGTCGCAGCCCGGCGCGCTGGTCCAACCGGGGACGCAGCTGCTCGAGCTGTCCAATCCCGACGTGCAGATCCAGGCGCTCCAGGCCGAGCAGCAGCTCACCGACGCGCAGGCGCAGCTGGTGAGCCTGCGGACCAACCTCCAGAACCAGCGACTGACCCAGGAAGGTGTGGTCGCCACGACCCGCACTGAATTCGAAAAGGCGAAGCGCGATGCGATGGGCGCCGACTCACTCGTGGCGCACGGCCTCGTGGCGCGCAACGACGCGGCGCTGGCCAAGGACCGGGCCCTCGAGCTCGAGACCCGCTACCGCGTCGAGCAGCAGCGCCTCGAGCTCATGACGTCGACGATCGACTCCCAGGTCGCGGTCCAGCTGTCCCAGGTCCAGCGGCTGCGCGCGATTGCCGCGTTTCAGCAGAACCGCGTCCGCTCGCTCCAGGTGCGCGCCGGTGATCCGGGCATCGTCACCGATCTCTCGCTGCAGCCAGGCCAGTGGGTCACCGAGGGCACCATCCTCGCCAAGGTGATCCAGCCCGGGAAGCTGAAGGCGGTGCTGCAGATCCCCGAGACGCAGGCGAAGGACGTCACCATCGGGCAGCCTGCGTCGATCGACACCCGCAACGGCATCATCAAGGGACACGTGAGCCGCACCGACGCCAACGCCGTCAACGGCACGGTGACCATCGACGTGGCGCTGGACGGCGCGCTCCCCAGCGGCGCACGGGCCGATCTCTCGGTAGACGGCACGATCGAGGTGGAGCGGCTCCACAATGTCCTGTATACCGGGCGCCCCGCCTACGGGCAGCCCAACAGCACGATCGGGATGTTCAAGCTGGTCGAGGGTGGCCACTACGCGGTGCGGGTGCAGGTGCAGGTGGGCCGCAGCTCGGTGAACGCCATCGAGGTCGTGCGCGGCCTCGAAGCGGGCGACAAGGTGATTCTGTCGGACATGTCGCAGTACGACAACGTGGATCGGGTGAGAATCAAATAGTGGCCAGTGGCCGGTGGTCGGTGGCCAGTGACTCTCACCGGCCACTGAGCACTGGCCACAGGCCACCAGCCACTCAAGGAGACCGGATGCCATCCAACGGTGCGTCACTCATTCAGCTGCAGGGGATCAAGAAAGTCTTCTACACGGACGAGGTCGAGACGCACGCGCTCTCGGACGTGCACCTCGACATCAAACAGGGCGAGTACGTCGCCATCGCAGGCCCTTCGGGGTGCGGCAAGACGACCCTGCTTTCGATCCTCGGCCTGCTCGACACGCCCACCGACGGCAGCTATGCGCTGGACGGGCGCCCCGTCGCCAATCTAACGGCGGCGGAACGGGCGCGCGTCCGCAACCGGCAGATCGGATTCATCTTCCAGGCGTTCAACCTGATCGGCGATCTCACGGTGTACGAGAACGTCGAGCTGCCGCTCACCTACCGCGGGATGTCCGCGGCGGAGCGCAAGCGCCGGGTCACCGAGGCGCTGGAGCGCGTGGGCATGTCGCACCGGGTGAAGCACTACCCCGCGCAGCTCTCGGGCGGCCAGCAGCAACGCGTCGCCGTGGCCCGCGCGGTGGCGGGAGACCCGGCGATCCTGCTCGCCGACGAGCCGACCGGGAATCTCGACTCCTCGAACGGCGAATCGGTGATGGAGCTGTTGCGCGAGCTGCACCGCGGCGGCGCCACGATCTGCATGGTGACGCACGACCCCCGCTACGCCGCCCATGCCGATCGCACGATCGAGCTGTTCGATGGACGCGTGGTGGAGGAGCGGGCCGGTACGCCGGTCGCCTGACCCCATCGTGGACACCCTCCTCCAGGATCTCCGCTTCGCGGCCCGCTCGCTCGCCAA
>DATGDT010000355.1:0-6193 GCA_035310725.1 Gemmatimonadales bacterium | reverse complement strand
GCTGCCAGGAGGAGGGCGTGACGCTGCGCGTCGTGGGGCGGCGCGACCGGCTCCCCGGCCCGCTGGTCGAAGCCATCAAACGCAGTGAAGCGGCGACCACCGGCGGGGCGCGGCTCGAGCTGCGGCTCGCCGTCGACTACTCCGCCCGTCACGCCATCGAAACGGGCCGGCTCCTCCCCGACGTGGATCTGCTGATCCGCACCGGCGGCGAGCAACGGCTCTCCGATTTCCTGCTGTGGGAGTGCGCCTACGCCGAAATCCTGTTCACGCAGACGCTGTGGCCCGACTTCGGCGCCGCGGACCTCGCGGCCGCCGTGTCCTGGTTCCACGGCCGGGAGCGCCGCTTCGGCGGCCTCAAGGAGACCGCATGATCACCGACAGTATGGGTGCCGTCTCCTTCGGCCTGTTCATCGCCGCCGTGCTCGGCACGCTCGCCCTCGGCGCCGGCTATGTGCTGGCGCTGCTTCTGAAGCGCGCCGTGTGGGCGCGCTGGATCCTGCGGATCGAGCTGGCCGGGCTGGCGCTGTACGTGGTGCTGTTCCTCGTCGCCTCGTTCACCAGCGGGACCCGCGAGCTCGCGGTCGGCGAGGAGAAGCACATCTGCGAAGTGGACTGCCATCTGGCCTACGCCGTGACCGGCACGCGCACGGCGCACCAATGGGACGGGAAGACGGCGCAGGGCACGTTCTATGTGGTCACCGTGCGCGTCCGCTTCGACTCCGGCACGATCGCCCCCTGGCGCCCGCGGAACATCCCCCTGTCCCCCAACGGGCGCACCGTCGCGCTGGTGGACGGCCAGGGACGCCGCTATCCCGCCGCCGCCGACGCGCTGCACCGACAGCTCCTCCCCGGCCAGGAGTACTCGACTGATTTCGTCTTCGACCTCCCCGCCGACGCGACCAACCCGCGGCTGATGCTGGCGAGCGGCGACTGGCCCACGCACCTCATGATCGCCCACGAGAACGCCTTCCTGCACGGGAAGGTGCTGTTCCGGTTGTCCGTATGAGCGCCGCGACGATGACGCCCGCCACCCGGCTGAGCGTCTCCCTGCTCGCCCTGGGCCTCGGGCTCGGCCTGCTGGCCGATCAGCTGATGCGCGCGATGCCCTGGGGCCTGAACTTCACCCTCTGCATCCTGGCGTTCTTCGCCGCCGGCGCCTGGGTGGTTCGACGCTTTCGGCTGCCCGTCTCGGCCGACACTCCCTGGCTCGCGTTCTCCGCGGTGCTGTGCGCGGTCGCGTTCGTGCGCCGCGACTCCGAAGCCCTGCACCTGCTGGACGTCGGCGCCTTGATCGGCGCCGTCGCCCTCACGGCCCTCGCCGCCCAGGGCGCCTCGGTCCGGTTGCGCGGCATCTCCGCCTACGTCATCGCCGTGTGCGTCGGCTGCGCCAATGCCTGGTTCGGCGGGCTCCGCCTGGTGCTGGGCGACATCCCCTGGCGCGACCTCCAGGCCGGGGGCCGCTGGCGCCACGTCGGGTCCGTGGCGATCGGCCTGCTCGTCGCGGTGCCGCTGCTGCTCGTGTTCGGCGGGTTGTTCGTCTCCGCGGATGCGGCCTTCGCCGCGTTCGTCTCGAGCATCCACATCGATCTCGAGACCGTCACGTCGCACGTGTTCCTCGTCGCCGTGTTCGCCGGGCTGTCGGCCGGCACGCTGCGCGGCGCCTTTCTCGGCAGCGCCCGCATCGCCGCGTTGGGCGAGCGCCTAGAATCGCCCGGCGTGCGGTTCACGACGACCGCCACTGCGCTGGCCGCGCTCGACCTGTTGTTCCTGCTCTTCGTCGCGCTGCAGGCACGCTGGCTGTTCGGGGGCGCCGGCGTGATCGAGGCGACCACCGGCCTCACGGTGGCCGAATACGCCCGCCGGGGATTCTTCGAGCTGGTCACGGCGGGGGCGCTGGTGATTCCCCTGCTCCTCGTCGCCGACTGGGCGACGCTGCGGGAGAACCGGAGGGAGGAGCAATCGTTCCGCGCGCTCGCCCTGCTGCTGGTACTCCTGGTGGGCGCCCTGCTCGCCTCCGCCCTGCAGCGGATGCTGTTGTACGTACGCCTGTTCGGGCTCACCGAGCTGCGGCTCTACACCACTGCGTTCATGGTCCTGCTGGGCGGCGTGTCCGCCTGGCTCGCCTGGACGGTGCTGCGCGGTGCGCGGGCGCGGTTCGCCTTCGGCGCCCTCGTGCAGACGACGGCCGTCCTCGCCGGGCTGCACATCGCGAGTCCGGATGCGCTCATCGCCCGGGTGAACCTCGGCCGCGACCCCGGCGCCGTCCCCCTCGACGCCACCTACGTGGCTGGCGCGCTCAGCGCCGACGCGGTGCCCGCGCTGCTCGCGTCTCTCCCTCGCCTCGGTGCAGCCGAGCGGGCACAGGTCGCGCGTTGCCTGCTCGAGCGCTGGGGCACGTGGAGCCACCGCGGACGCGACTGGCGTTCGTGGAACTGGTCGGCCTCCCGCGCCCTCACGCTGGTGCGCGAGCGGAGGGCGGCGCTCGAAGCAGTGCTCACGCCCGGTCCCGGTCCCTGCCGCCCGCGCGACTGATGGATCTCGTCGCCGCCGGGCTCGCCGTCACGGTCGCGCCGCTGTTCATCGGATCGGTCGCGGTGATCCACGACCTGCGCCGCGCCCGGCACGACGTTCGGACCAGCATCCTCATCGCGGGAGGCATCTGGATCGGCATCGCGATGTGGACGACGCTCATCACGGCCCTCCTCGTCAGTCCGATCCACCCTCGGTAGATTGTGGGGCGCCCCGTCACCCCGCGCCCCACGCTGAGGAGCCCATGTCGCCGCGCATCGTCCAGGTGGACGCCTTCACGGACCAGGCTTTCGCCGGCAACCCCGCTGCGGTCTGCATCCTCGCCCACGCCGCCGACAAGCGTTGGATGCAGCAGGTGGCCGGCGAGATGAACCTCTCGGAAACGGCCTTCCTCTTCCGTCAGGGCGATGCCTGGAACCTGCGCTGGTTCACTCCGACCGTGGAAGTGGACCTGTGCGGCCACGCGACGCTCGCCTCGGCTCATGTCCTGTGGCAAGACCGTCATCTGCAGCCGGGCGCGCAGGCGCTGTTCGACACGAAAAGCGGGCGCCTCACCGCGGCGCGCACCGGCGACTGGATCGAAATGGACTTCCCCGCCGAACCGGCGCATCCGGTCGAGCCGCCGGAGTTCCTGCTGCCGGCGTTGGGGATCAAGGCCAGATACGTCGCCAAGAACCGGATGGACTACCTGGTCGAAGTCGCCTCCGAGACCGAGCTGCGCACCATGCGCCCGGATTTCACGCGGCTGCGCACGCTGCCGGTCCGCGGGGTGATCGTGACCGCGCCCGCGGTGGAGGACGAGTTCGATTTCGTGTCGCGGTTCTTCGCCCCCGGCTCCGGGGTGGATGAGGATCCCGTGACCGGCTCCGCCCATTGCTGTCTCGCGCCTTATTGGGGCGCGAAACTGGGCAAGACCGAGATGACCGGCTTCCAGGCCTCGAGCCGCGGCGGCGTCGTGCGCGTGCGCACGGCCGGCGACCGCGTGATCCTCGGCGGCCAGGCGGTCACGGTGCTGCGCGGCGAGCTGTCGGCGGAGTAGTCGGAAAAATACAGGAAGGGCGTCGAAGGCCCCGACCTGGTACTTCCTTGTTCAGCGGACCGGCTCCGGATTCGCGTACCTCACGAGCAGCGCTTGAAACCCTGGATCACCGCGGATGCGGTCGTAGCGGGGATCGAGCCGAATCAAGCGGGCATTCGTCCATGATGGTCCCGCCAACAACGAATCGAGCTCAGCCACGGCCTCTTGGGCACGCCCTAACTGTGCAAACATTATCGCCAGAGCTTCCCTGATATAGGGACGCCCCTGGAAGAGGTCGCGGTAGGCGCTGGACCTCGTCAACCATCCGGCTTCCTTCCTTGCCTCCGATTCCCGGCCCAGCCCCGCCATGCTCAGGCCACGACTCGCGTGTAGCCGCCAATCGTCCGGAAGCCCCCGCATCGCAGCATCGATCTGGGTTAGAGCACTTATGAAGGCCGCCTGTGACGCGCTCCGATCCCCGCGCATTTGGTGAGCCCACGCGGCGTACAACCAAGCTGGTTCATACTGATTCTGAGCTCGGAAGGTGATCGTGTCCGCGACTCCGAGGATCGCAAGGAGGGTATCTGGTGAACGTTCCCAGAGCGCCAGCCGTGCCCGCCACATGGTCGCCGTACCCGCTTCGGCGTAGTCCCCTGGTCTGCGCTCAAGCAGCGCACTCAAGCTATCGAGTCGCCCTTGCCAGAGTACGTATACGATCGCTCTCCGCAAATCCGCCTGGGCCAGATCTGGTGCCAACTCCAGGGCACGGTCGAACGTGGTGATTGCCACCTCATAGCGCCGGAGGAACATCATGGTCTGACCGCCCAAGTCGTAAAACAGCTGCGCACGCCTAGGGCTCATGACCGCTACCTTATGGAAGGTCGCTAGCGCATCATCCCAGTCCCCCAGACGCCGGTGCACGTAACCCACGTACTCCCACAGCTCGGCTGCTCCCGGCAACGCCTCTGCCGCCGCGGTCAACTCTGGGAGCGCTCGCGCGAAATCCCGCTCGCCCCAATAGTGCACCATCCCCATCGCCCAGTGGGCCTGCGGCAAATCCGGAGCAAAGCGCAGAGCCGCTCTGGCGGCGCCCCGCTGGCGCTCGACTCGACTCTCATAGGGATCATGTCCCAGCCAGTGGAGATCCCCATGCACAATGGACAATGATGCGTAGGCGAGCGCGAACGTCGAGTCCAACGACAGTGCCCGCTCGTACAGTACCACCGCACTCTCAAGGTCCTGCTGGAACTCCCCAGGCCGTCCGCGGTACTCCTCGCCCTGTAGATACAGTCGGTAAGCCTCCGCATTGTGTGTGGGCACGGTCTTGATAGCGGTGGCTTCGGCACCCGTGAGTACCGCGCCGACCGCCACTACGATCCGTTGCGCGATGTCGCTCTGCACCGCGAATGCATCATCGAGCGTCCGGTCATACCGCTCGGCCCAGAGATTCTTGTCCGACGCTGCGTCGATGAGCTGCACGTTCACACGCAGCCGTTCGCCCACCACCTGTACGCTCCCTTCGACGATCGTTCCGACATCGAGCTCGTTGGCAATTTGTTTGAGCGGCTTCACCTCCGTCGCGTACTCCATCACCGAAGTCCGGCTGATCACCTTCAGAGCCGCAACTTTGGCCAGTTGGGTCAGCAGCTCTTCGTGCAGCCCTCCAGCGAAGTAGGCATACTGTCCCTCGCCGCTTACGTTCTGGAATGGCAGCACCGCGATAGAAGTGCGTCGGTTTTGCGAGCCGCTGGCCTTGGGGCGGAGCGCGCGGATCAGGGCGATGGCGCCCACAATCACGACGAGGGCAGCCACTCCGGTCAAACTCAAGCGGCGCCACAGGACCCGGCGCCCCCGGTCGTCGTCCCGTCGCGACGGCTCGGGCGTGACGGTCGCCGACGCACGGGGCATGATCGCTTCCCCGAACAACGCCACCGGGTTGAACCGGTCCGCGGGCGTCTTCGCCAACGCCCGGCTCAACGCCGCCGCGACCCACCCCGGCACCGCTGGCCGGATGGTGGTGACGCTCGGAGGCTCAGCCGTGAGATGCTGCTGCAGCAGGCTCTCATGCGTCGGCCCCACGAACGGCGGCCGACCCGCCAGCATCTCGTATAGCACACAGCCGAGGGAGTAGAGATCGCTCCGGCCGTCCAGGTCCCGGCTCCCAGTTGCCTGCTCCGGAGACATATACGCCGGCGTCCCCAGGGCGATGCCGGTCTCGGTCAGCTTCTCCCCACCTGCCTGGTCAATCGCCCGCGCGATGCCGAAATCGGCTACCACGGCGTGCCCGGACTCGAGCAGGATGTTCTCCGGCTTGATGTCCCGGTGGATCACCCCGTGGCTGTGGGCGTAGCTCAAAGCATCGGCCACTTCGCGGGTGATCTGGAGGGCATCGTCCAGCGGGAGCTGCTTCTCGCGGTTGAGCCGATCCCGGAGCGACTCCCCCTCGACATATGGCATCACGTAGTACAGGAATCCAGTGGCGTTCCCGGAATCGTGCAGCGGCAGGATGTGCGGGTGGGTGAGGCGGGCCGACAGCTCGATCTCGCGCAGGAACCGTTCGGGACCGAGTGCCGCGGCCAGTTCCGGCCTGAGGACCTTGATCGCGACCGGACGGTGGTGTTTGAGGTCCTCGGCCAGATAGACCGT
>DATGDT010000354.1:0-10490 GCA_035310725.1 Gemmatimonadales bacterium | reverse complement strand
GCTGGTGCGTCCGGCGGGACACTTCTCCGCCCTGGCCGGTGGAGCGGCACTGGCCATCCTCATGATCCCCATGCTCGCCCGTACAACGGAAGAAATGGTGCGCCTCGTACCCAATTCGCTGCGGGAGGCAGCATTGGCGCTTGGCTACCCGCGCTGGCGCACCTCGCTCGCCGTCGTGGCCCGAACGGCGCTGGCGGGAATCGTGACCGGCGCGCTCGTGGCCGTGGCGCGCATCGCCGGCGAAACGGCGCCGTTGCTGTTCACCGCGCTGGGCAACCTGAACTTCTCGACCGGGATCGGGGACCCGATGCAGACCCTGTCGCTCCAGATCTACGTCTACGCCACGGGGCCGTTCGAGGAATGGCATCGGCTGGCGTGGGCCGCTGCCCTGGTCCTCATGGGCATGGTCCTGGTGCTCTCCCTCGCGGCCCGGTGGGCGACCCGCTCACGCCATGCCGCAGGATGACGCGATGAGCCAGCTGCCGTCCCTCCTCGAATCGCCTCGCGCCGGGGCGGGCGCGTCGCCCCAGCACCCGAGGCTCGAGCTGTCTCGCGACAAGGGTGCCGAGCCGGATGACTCGCTGGTCCGGATCGAAACGCGTCGGCTCACGGCGTTGTTCGGCAGGAAGGCGGCGGTCCGGGAGGTGTCCCTCTTCTTTCCCACCAACACGGTGACGGCCATCATCGGTCCCTCCGGCTGCGGCAAGAGCACCTTCCTGCGCTGTCTCAACCGGATGCACGAGCTGTCCGACGGCGGCTGGGTGACCGGCTCCGTCCTGTTGGACGGGGAGGACATCTACGGGGGCGGGCTCGATCCCGTGGCCGTGCGACGCCGCATCGGCATGGTGTTCCAGCGCCCCACGCCGTTCCCCACCATGTCGATCTACGGGAACGTCGCGGCGGGACTGCGCGTGCGGGAACGACTGACCCGCGCACAACTGGACGAAGTCGTCGAGCAGGCGCTGCGCCAGGCCGCGCTGTGGGACGAGGTGAAGGACCGGCTGCACACGAGCGCCGTGGCCCTGTCCGGCGGCCAGCAGCAGCGCTTGTGCATCGCCCGCGCGGTGGCTCCGCGCCCCGAAGTGTTGCTGCTGGATGAGCCGACCGCCTCGCTCGACCCTGCCGGCACACAGCGCATCGAAGAGCTGTGCCACGAGCTCAAGCGCCGTTACACCATCGTCATCGTCACCCACAACATGCAGCAGGCGGCGCGGGTGTCGGACTACACCGCCTTCTTCTATCTGGGGGAGCTGATCGAGATCGGACGGACCAGCCAGCTCTTCACCAACCCCGCGAAGGAGCAGACCGAGGCCTACCTGACCGGGAGATTCGGATGAGCGTCGCCTTTCCCCCGCCGCCTTCGACTTCCGGACGGCTCATCACGATTCCGCCCGGGGCGGTGAGTCCGTTCCCCGTGGTGGACGTCCGCAACTACGCCTTCTGGTACGGACAGCGGCAGGCGCTGGCCGATCTGACGCTCGCCATCCCCCGGCGTGCCGTGACCGCGCTGATCGGACCCTCGGGGTGCGGCAAGAGCACGTTCCTCCGCTCCCTCAACCGCATGAACGACATCATCGCCGACACCCGGCACATCGGCGACATCCTCCTCGAAGGGGTCTCGGTGTTCTCCCCCGGGACCGACGTCGTGGAGCTGCGACGGCGGGTAGGCATGGTATTCCAGCGCCCCAACCCATTCCCCAAATCGGTGTTCGACAACGTGGCCTACGGCCCGCGGATCAATGGTCTCGCCCCCGAGCGGCACATGGCCGAAGTGGTGGAACGGGCGCTGCGGCAGGCCGCGCTGTGGGACGAGGTGAAGGATCGCCTGGACGACCCCGGCACCGGCCTGTCCGGCGGCCAGCAGCAGCGGCTGTGCATCGCCCGCGCACTGGCCAACGAGCCGGAGATGCTCCTGATGGACGAGCCCTGCTCGGCGCTCGATCCCATCGCCACCGAGCGGATCGAGGAGCTGATCGTCGAGCTGAAGCGCCAGTACACGATCGTGATCGTCACGCATAACATGCAGCAGGCATCCCGGGTCTCGGAGTTCACCGGGTTCTTCTATCTCGGTCGCCTCGTGGAATTCGGCGACACGGCGCAGGTTTTCACCCGGCCGCGGGACGAGCGGACCGAGGCCTACATCACCGGGAGGTTCGGTTGACCGACACGCGAGACCGGGAAGGATCGCCCCCGGCACCGCGCTCCGGCGGCGGCGCGGTGCACCGGCATTTTCACGACGAGTTGTCGGAGCTCAAGTCCACGCTGCTGGCGATGTCGGCCGAGGCGCAGACGGCGCTCGCGAGCGCGGTCGAGGCACTGTTGCAGCGCGATGCGGGGAAGGCCGCCCAGGTGGTCTCGGGCGATCACCGCATCGACGCCATGGAAAACGAGATCGAAGAGCAGGTCGTACGGCTGCTGGCCACCCAGCAACCGATGGCGCGGGACCTGCGGCTGCTCATGGCCGCCCTCAAGATCGCCAACGATCTAGAGCGCGTCGGCGACCACGCGGTCAACATCGCCCAATCGGCCGAGCGGCTGCTGGCGGCCCCGGCGATCGTGCCCGAGCCCGAAGTCCTGGAGATGGCGCGCCTGGCGCGCGGCATGCTCGCCGACGCGCTCGATGCCTTCGTGCGGACCGACGCCCAGGCGGGCCGCGCCGTCTGCCAGCGCGACGACCAGGTGGATGCCCTCCACGACTCGGTGTTCCGTATCCTGCTCACCCACATGATGGAAACACCGCACATCATCACCGCGGCGATGGAGCTCTTTCTGGTGAGCCGAAACCTCGAGCGCGTGGCCGACCTCGCGACGAACGTGGCGGAGGACGTGGTGTTTCTGGTAGAAGGGAAAAGCATCAAGCATCACGCCGGGGAGAGCCGCTGACAGCGGAGGATCAGCGCCCTCCCTGCCCTCCCCACCCGTATCCTCCCGGCAGGACCACGCGGCGCTCCAGGTACTCCCGCTTCGCGAACAGGCGGATGAGCACCAGCCCGGCCACGAAACCGCCGATGTGGGCGAGGAAGGCGGTACCGCCGGCCTGTCGTGACCCCAGGGCCGGCAGGCTGCCCAGCACCTGCAGCAGAATCCAATAGCCCAGCATCAGGTAGGCGGGCATCGTGATGGTGGTGATGTAGAAGCCCAGCGGCAACAGGGCGTGGACCCGCACTCGCGGATAGAGCAGCAGGTAGGCGCCGAGCACCCCGCTGATGGCGCCGGAAGCGCCCACCATCGGGACGGCCGATCCCTGGTTCGCGAAGGTCTGGGCAGCGGCGGCGGCTACGCCGCACACCAGATAGAAGATCGTGAAGCGGACGTGCCCCATCGCGTCTTCGATGTTGTTCCCGAACACCCAGAAGAACACCATGTTGCCGATCAGGTGCATCCACCCGCCGTGCATGAACATCGACGTGAGCACGGTCCAGTACTGCGGCCCGGGGTCGACCGCGCAGAACAACCCCGGCGCCATCTCGATGCCCGACCCCGGGGGGAGCCGCCGGAGAACTTCCCCGGGGATGAGCCCGTAGTTGCAGACCGCTGCCGTGACGGCGTTGCGGGCCCCGGCCCCCTCCACGAACAGCCAGGCGGCCACGTTCAGGATGATGATCCCGACGGTCACGATCGGCTTGAGGGTGGTGGGGTTTTCGTCGCGGTACGGGATCACGCGGCTAATCCTATGACGGTACAGGAGGTTGCGCAAACTGCCGTTTTGGCACCTATTTCGGGCACGCGGGTTGCTTGTGCGACCGCCGGAGTCGTATAAGCATCACCCTTCACGATAAGGAGTACCGGGACATGGCTGAGAAGATCATCGGGATCGACCTGGGGACCACGAACTCCGTCGTTGCGGTCATGGAGGGCGGCGACCCGGTCGTCATCCCCAATGCCGAAGGCGGCCGCACGACCCCGTCGGTGGTGGCGTTCACCAAAGACGGCGAGCGGCTCGTCGGCCAGGTCGCGAAGCGCCAGGCGGTGACCAATCCGCAGAATACGATCTTCTCCATCAAGCGCTTCATGGGGCGCCGTCTCAACGAGGTGCCTGAAGAGATCAAGCGCGTCCCCTATCGCGTCGTCTCGGGGCAGAACGACCTCGCCTCGGTCGAGATCCAGGGCAAGCGCTACACGCCACCCGAGATCTCCGCGATGATCCTGCAGAAGATGAAACAGACCGCCGAGGACTACCTGGGTCACAAGGTGGAGAAGGCGGTGATCACGGTCCCGGCCTACTTCAACGATTCCCAGCGCCAGGCCACGAAGGACGCCGGCAAGATCTCCGGCCTCGACGTGGTGCGCATCATCAACGAGCCGACCGCGTCCGCGCTGGCCTACGGCCTGGACAAGAAGAAGGAAGAGAAGGTCGCCGTGTACGACCTGGGCGGCGGCACCTACGACATCTCGGTGCTCGAGCTGGCCGAGGGCGTGTTCGAGGTGAAGAGCACCAACGGCGACACCCACCTGGGGGGCGACGATTTCGACGCCCGCATCATGCAGTGGCTGGTGGATGAGTTCAAGCGCGACCAGGGGATCGATCTTTCGAAGGATCCCATGGCCCTGCAGCGCCTCAAGGAAGCCGCCGAGAAGGCGAAGATGGAGCTGTCCACCGTGATGCAGACGGAGATCAACCTCCCCTTCATCACGGCCGACCAATCCGGCCCGAAGCACCTCAACCTGTCGCTCTCGCGGTCCAAGCTGGAACAGCTGGTGGACGACCTCGTCCAGCGCACCATTCCGCCGATGAAGCAGGCATTGAAGGACGCGGGGCTCGAGCCGGGCCAGATCGACGAGGTGATTCTGGTCGGCGGGCAGACCCGCATGCCGAAGGTCCAGGAGGTCGTCAAGAGCTACTTCGGGAAGGAGCCTCACAAGGGGGTGAACCCCGACGAGGTGGTGGCGATCGGCGCGGCGATTCAGGGCGGCGTACTGGCCGGCGAGGTGAAGGACGTCCTGCTGCTCGACGTCACCCCGCTGTCGCTGGGCATCGAAACCCTGGGCGGCGTGACCACCGTCCTGATCCCCCGCAACACGACCATCCCGACCAAGAAGTCGGAGGTGTTCTCGACCGCCGAGGACTCCCAGACCACCGTGGAAATCCACGTGCTGCAGGGCGAGCGGCAGATGGCGCTCGACAACCGCACGATCGGCAAGTTTCAGCTCACCGGTATCCCGCCGGCTCCGCGCGGCGTGCCGCAAGTGGAGGTGACGTTCGACATCGACGCGAACGGCATCCTGCACGTCTCCGCCAAGGACAAGGCGACCGGCAAGGAGCAGAAGATCCGCATCGAGGCCTCCTCGGGGCTCGGTGACAAAGAGATCGAAAAGATGGTCAAGGATGCGGAAGCCCACGCGTCCGACGACAAGCAGCGGCGCGACGAAATCGAGCGTCGCAACCGCCTCGATACGATGGTGTATGATGTAGAGAAGAACTCGAAGGAATGGGCGGACCGCCTCGAAGGCGGACTGAAGTCGCGGTTGGACGGGGCTGTCGAAGGCGCCAAGCAGTCGCTGCGCAGCGGCAACCCGGCAGACATCGCCCGGGCGCTGGACGAGCTGCAGCAGGCCTACTCGGCCGCTGGCGCCTCGCTGTACCAGGCGAGCCGCGGGGCCGAGAGCCCGGGCGAGCCGGGAGCCGGCCCCGCGCCGGGTGAGCCGGCCGCGGCCAAGGAAAACGTCGTCGACGCCGACTACGAGATCGTCGATGACGACAAAGGGAAGAAGTCGTAATTATGTTTCACTTACTCACAATACGGACAGTGTGACGCTATGTCGGTACGCACGAGAGATTGGCTGAAATTCATCGCCCTGGTGGGCCTGGCGTTCGTCTTCGGTCTGGGCTTCGCCTCGGCCCTCGATCTGCCGCGGAAGACCTCGGCGGAGCCGGCGGCAGTGCTGCAGGCGGTGGCGCAGCGGCCGGTGATTCCCGCCGCCAAGCCCGCCGCCGACCTGGGCGACGCCTTCGTCGCCGTGGCCGAGCACGTGAAGCCGGCGGTCGTCTACATCGTGTCCGAGATCCGGCAGCGCGCGGACACGCGCCGGCTGCCGCCGGGGTTCGATGACTTCTTCCCGCAGTTCCGGAACCGCCCGCAGATCGAGCAGGGCTCCGGATCGGGATTCATCGTGTCGCCCGACGGGTTCATCCTCACCAACAACCACGTCGTGGCCGGTGCGAGCAAGGTCACGGTGCGGCTGTACGACAAGCGCGAGTTCACCGCGCACGTCGTGGGGACGGATCCGCAGACCGATATCGCCGTCATCAAGATCGACGCCACCGCCCTGCCGACCGTGGCGTTCGGCAACTCCGACTCGACCCGCATCGGCGAGTGGGTGCTGGCGATCGGCAATCCCCTGGGCGAGGCCTTCGCCTTCACGGTGACGGCCGGGATCGTGAGCGCGAAGGGGCGGCTGTTGTCGGCGCTCCAGGAGTCCCGCTACTCGATCCAGGACTTCATCCAGACCGACGCGGCGATCAACCCCGGCAATTCCGGCGGTCCGCTCGTCAACGTGCGCGGCGAGGTGATCGGCATCAACTCGGCCATTGCCAGCGAAACGGGCTACTACGCCGGCTACGGGTTCGCCATCCCGATCAACCTGGTCCGGACGGTGATGACCCAGCTGGTGGCCAGCGGCCACGTGCAGCGCACCGTGATGGGCATCGGGATCAAGCAGGCCACCCCGGAAGACGCCGAGGCGGTCGGGTTGAAGCAGATCACCGGTGTCGTGGTGGAGAGCTTCACCAACGACGATTCCCCCGCCAAGCGGGCAGGGCTCGAGCTCGGCGACGTGATCACCGAGCTGGACGGCCAGCCGGTCGAATACGTCGCGCAGCTGCAGCAGCGCGTCGGGTTCAAGAAGCCCGGAGAAGCGGTCAAGGTCACCGTGCTGCGCCAGGGGGGCGTCCGCAAGGAGTATTCGGTGCGGCTCGTGGCCCAGCCCGCCGATAATGCGACGCAGGTTTCCGCGAACGACGGCGCCGGGAACAACGGCGACGAGCTCTCGGGTTCGACCAACCGGCTGGGGATCGCGATCGAGCCCCTGACCCAGGAGGACGCCGCTCAGGACCCGCGGCTGCTCCGCGTAGCCCGCTCCGGTGGGGCGCTCGTGGTGACCGACGTGTCGCCCGACGGCCCGGCTTACCGCAAGCTGTTCGGCAACGGCCCGAGCAACAGCCCGGACCTGATCCTGCAGGTCAACGACACGCCGGTCCACACGCGAACCGAGTTCCGCACGGCCATTCAGTCCGTGCGCCCCGGCGGCATTGCCACGCTCCAGGTGCTGCGCCGCTTCCCGGACGGCTGGGACACCGCGGTCGTGCGCGTGCGCGCTCCCTGAGGTCCAACAGCGGCTTCGAAACGGCGGGCGCTGGCAACGGCGCCCGCCGTTTTTCTTACCGCCGGACCAGCAACAGCAGGCCGGCCAGCGCCATCCAGCTGACGGCCGCCGCCTGGCCGTAGAACAGCACCACGGAGGTCTCCCCGACCGCCAGCGCGATGATCATGCAGGCGGCGCCCGCACCGAATGCGCCCCAGGCCAGCCAGCGCGGGACCACGCGTCCGTTCCAGGCCGCCCACCCCAGGAGATAGAAGGCGAGTCCGAGCCCGAAGGTGGCGAGCCGCTCCGCGGCCAGACCGAACGGGTGCAGCATGTCGTACAGGAACACCACGTGCGTCGACGCCAGGCCCGGCTCGGAGGCCGCGTACGTGGCCGCGAGGTGCGTCCCCGCCCCCGCCATGAAGAGAATGTTGAGGCCCCACACGGCGAACGCGAACGTCGCCACCACAAACCCCGCACGAGCCGGCCCCGCGCCGGGAGATTCGCGATGCTGCTCCACGAATCCGGCCAGTCCGGTCAGCATCAACGGCAGGCCGAACAGCAGGGACCAGTGTATCAGACGCCACTGGGGCGTGCTCGCGATGGTGGCGAGCTGCGCGGCGCCCTCCCCTCGCAGCACCGGATGAAGCAGTCCGGCGACGCCGAACAGCAGCGCGCCGGCCAAGAGGCAGAGGGCGTAGAACGCGGACCGTCGCATGTCGAACCTCCCCGGGAGGCGCTAATCTAGCCCGTGGTGGCGCTGCCCGTATATTGGCCGGACGCACCCTCGTTGGAGGGCCGCATGAGACTGACGCGAGTTCTGCGCGAAGGGTTCTGGGCGGGATGCATCGGGGCGGGCGCCGTGGCCGCCTGGTTCTTCGTCGTCGACCTGGTGCACGGCCAGGCGTTCTTCACGCCCGCCATGCTCGGCTCGGCCGTCTTCTGGGGCGCGACCGGCCCTGCCCAGGTCGTGATCGAGTACTCACGTGTCGTGGGCTACACGATGATTCACGTCAGCGCGTTCGTGGTGATCGGGACGATTGCCGCGGCGCTCACGGCGCAGACCGAAGATACACCCCCGGTGTTGTACCTGATTGTCGTGCTCGCGTGCTGCTTCGAAGTGGGGTTCTACGTCCTCGTCGCGCTGCTGGCACAGCCGCTATTGGGGGCGCTCGCCTGGTGGAACGTCGCGATCGGCAACGCGATCGCGGCGGGCGCCATGGGCACCTATCTGTGGCGGCAGCACTCCGCCATCGCGCTCGAGCTCAAGAAGCATCCACTGGGGGCAACGCAGGACTAGCGCCGGCGGGGAGACCATAGGCCTCGAGCGGCACCCGACGCTCCACTTCTCCCCGCTCCTCCCGGCCGGCCCAGCGGAACCACACGACGGTCATCGCCGTCCAGAACACCAGCCCGCCCGGCACCCACATGATCAGGCCGCCGATCTGCTGATCCTGCAGCGGGGTGAGGCCCCACACCCGCGGCGCGGCGGCATAGAACGGGTACAGCGGCGCGTCGGCCAGGGTGATCATCGCCCCCACGATCGACATCGGAATCCCGAGCAGGAACAGGTAGAGCATCTGCCCCGGATAGGAGGCGCGCGGCAGCTCCGGGACCGGCGACAACACCGGCCACCACATCACCACGGCGGTCGCGAGGAACACCAGATGCTGCACGATGTGCAGCCCGTGGTGACGCATCGCAGCCTCGTAGAACGGCGGCAGGTGCCAGAGGATGATCGGCGCCGAGAAGATGGCGGCCGCCGGGATGGGGCGGATCAGGACGGCAGCCACCGTCTGCAGCCAGGCGGGCCGGATCACCTTGCGGACCAGCTCGGCGGGCAGGCCGTAGAGAAACAGCGGCGGGAAGAGCAGCGTCAGCACCAGGTGCTGGACCATGTGGGCGCTGAAGAGGTACTCGTCCGACAGATCGTGCAATGGTCCATTGAGCGACCCCAACAGGACCAGGAGAGAACCCGCGAACGCCGCGACCCGGCGCCGCGGAGCTCGGTGCCCCCCCAGAAACACGTAGAGCCCGCCCAGCAGGACGAGCCCCACGACCACGCTCGGGTGCAGATCCCAATGCCCCCAGGCTGCCGGGGCGGCGGGCGCCACTGGCACTCAGGATTTCAGGGCGAACACCCCGAAGAGGAACAGCAGTCCCAGCATCACGCCCGCGGCCAGCAGCAGCGGCCCGCCGAAGAGGAAGGTGAAGAACCGGCTGTCCATCTTGAGGTGCATGTAGAACATCACCACGATCGCGAACTTCACCGCCGACAATGTGAGCAGCACCGGCGCCAGCACCGGGTGGAATTCCGGTACGTAGAACACCCCGACCTCGAGCACCGTGAGCACGGTGAGGATCACCGCGACCCGGATATAGGTGCCGGCCGTGGGATGCGGCTGCTCCGCCGCGTGGGTCTCCTGCATCGCGTGTTCCCCGCTCATTTGTGGAGGAGGTAGACGAGCGTAAAGATGACGATCCAGATCACGTCGACGAAGTGCCAGTACAGGCCGGCGATCTCGACCGTCATCGCGTGCTCGGGACCGAGCTTGCCGCGCATCGCCCGGTACCAGAGCGTCAGCATCCACAGTACGCCGACCGTCACGTGCGCCCCGTGCGTACCGGTCAGGATGAAGAACGTGCAGCCGAACAAATTGGCCTGCAGCGTCAGCCCTTCCCGCACGAACGAGGTGAACTCGTAGACCTGGAACCCGAGGAAGATCGAGCCGCCGATGGCGACCCCCAGCAGCCAGACCTTCGCCCACTTCATGTCGCCGCGCTGGACGGCCGCCAACGCCAGCACCATCCAGAGGCTCGACATGAGCAGGTCGAACGTACTGATCGAGGTCACCGGGATGTTGAGGATCTCGCCCGGCGTGGGGCCCGAGACGCTGCGGCCCTGGTAGACCAGGTAGGTCGAGATCAGCGAGCCGAAGAGCAGGCACTCCGAGCCGATGAAGGCCCAGAACCCCATCTTCCGGCTGTCCAGCCCCATGCTGGTGTAATGCGTGGGCGCGGTGTGCGCGGCGTGACTCATCTCAAACCTCGAAGGGCTCGTAGGCCCAGCGATAGATGCCGTAGAGCAGAATGGCCGCACCGACGAACACGATCCAGACGGTGTGCGTCAGCGGCGCCAGGGCCATCACGGGAAGTCCGGCGGCGGCCACCATCGGCCACCACGACCC
>DATGDT010000353.1:0-21715 GCA_035310725.1 Gemmatimonadales bacterium | reverse complement strand
TGCCTCGCGGTACGGCTGGGGCGGGCGCTGGACATCGACCCGGCGACCGGCGCGGTGAAGAACGTGACCGTGCCACCCGAGTTCATCCAGCCGGTCTATCGCCAGGGCTGGAGTCTGTAATGCGTCGCCCGCGACTCCTGTTGGCGCTGCTCCTCGCGGTGCCCCGGCTCGACGCCCAGCGGGCTGCCGTTCCCGGGGCGGGCCCGCGGTTTCTCGTCCGGTATCCGGCGGCGCGGAGCGCCGCGCCGCTCGACGGGCGTTTGTTGCTCATGCTCTCCACGGATTCGACGGCCGAACCCCGGATGCAGATCTCGGATGTTTCCGAGACCCAGTTGATCTTCGGGCGCGATGTGGACGTGTGGGCCGGCGGTCGCGTGGCGGTCGTGGACGGAAGCGCCGAGGGGTTCCCGCTCGACCGCCTGAGCGAGGTCCCGGCGGGGCGTTACCGGGTGCAGGCGCTGCTGAACCGGTACGAAACGTTCCACCGCGCGGATGGCCACGTGGTGAAGCTGCCCCCGGACCGCGGCGAGGGCCAGCAGTGGAATCGCAAGCCGGGAAACCTGTACAGCACGCCGCGCTGGATCACGTTCGATCCACGGCGCAGCGAGGCGTTCACGATCGACCTGGACCAGGAGATCCCCGCGATCCCCGATCCGGCGGACACGAAATACGTCCGCCACATTCGGATTCAGTCGAAGCTGCTGAGCGATTTCTGGGGCCGGCCCATGTTCCTGGGCGCGCACGTGCTGTTGCCGTTCGGGTTCGACGAGCATCCCGAGGCGCGGTATCCGCTCGTCATCGATCACGGGCACTTCCCCGAGACGTTCGAGGGCTGGCGCGAAACCCCGCCCGACCCCGACCTGAAACCGGATTCGTCGGAGCGGTTCCGCCTGGCAGGATACAACCGGATTCAGCAGCAGGCGGCATGGCAGTTCTATCAGGACTGGACCGGGCCGGGCTTTCCGCGCGTGCTGTTGGTGCAGATCCAGCATCCCACGCCGTACTACGACGATTCCTACGCGGTGAACTCCGAGAACAACGGACCGTACGGCGACGCGATCATGCGGGAGCTCATCCCCGAGATCGAACGCCGCTTCCGGGGAATCGGGCAGGGCTGGGCGCGGATCACCTACGGCGGCTCGACCGGCGGCTGGGAGGCGATGGCGGTGCAGCTCTTCTACCCGGACGAGTTCAACGGCGCGTTCATCGCGTGCCCCGACCCCATCGACTTCCGGCAGTACACCGTCGTGAACATCTACACGGACACGAACGCGTACTGGCTCGCGAGCCGCTGGAAACAGGTGCCGCGGCCGGGGCATCGCGACTGGCTCGGCAACGTGAGCGTCACCATCGGCCAGATGAACCAGCTCGAGCGCGTGCTCGCCTCCCATGGTCGCTCCGGGGGGCAGTGGGACATCTGGCAGGCGGTGTACGGCCCGGCCGGGGCCGACGGCTATCCCCGGCCGATCTGGGACAAGCGCACCGGCACGATCGATCGCGCGGTGGCGGCCTACTGGCGGGAGCACTTCGACCTGGGCGCCATCATGCGTCGCGACTGGGCCGCCCTGGGGCCGAAGGTCCGGGGCAAGCTGCACATCTACGTGGGTGAGGCGGACAACTATCACCTGAACGACGCGGTGTATCTGGTCGAGGAGTTCCTGAAGCGGGCCGATCCGCCGGCGGACGCCGAAGTGGACTACGAGCCGCGGGCGGAGCATTGCTGGAACGGCGACCACACGCGGCCCAACGCGCTGAGCCGGCTGCGCTATCCGCAGATGTTCATCCCGCGGCTGCTCGACCAGGTTCGCCGCAACCATCCGGCGGGCGCGGACACGCTCAGCTGGCGATACTAGCCGGACCCCCATCACCATGAGAGATCCCATGACCCGATTCGGTGTTCTGGCGCTCGCCTGCACGTTCGCCGCCGCGGCGCCGCCGCTCCGCGCGCAGCAGGCGCCGGCCGGTGTGCGCGGTGAGATCCTCGCGCAATTCGACGAAGCCGCCGGCAAGCTCGTCCAGCTCGCCGAGGCGATCCCGCAGGACAAGTTCACCTGGCGGCCGGGCGCCGGCGTCCGCTCGGTGAGCGAGGTGTTCCTGCATGTCGCCGGCTCGAACCACTACATGCTGACCGCGGTCGGCGTGCCGGCGGCGACTCAGGGGGAGAACGATCTCGAGCGCTCGACCACCGACAAGGCGCAGGTCATCGCGCAGTTGAAGGCGGCGAACGCGAGCGTGCGCGCGGCGATCCAGGCGATGCGCGATGCGGACCTCGACAAAGCCACGAAGTTGTTCGGGATGGACATGACGTATCGCGGCGTCTGCCTGCTGCTGCAGAGTCACGTGCACGAGCACCTGGGGCAGATGATCGCCTACGCGCGCACCAACGGCATCGTCCCGCCCTGGTCGCAGAGCGGGCAGTAGCATCGCAGGCCGTGCGGTGACCGAGGTCACCGTTTCGGCGACGGCGAGGAACGTCACGATGCGGTCAGCGTTCATCGAACGCGCCTGCCGGGGAGGGTGGAGCCTCTAACTTTCCTGTATCGATGGAGACCCTTCGATACAGGACCGCATCCGACGCGGAACGCCGTCACCGTCGCACGGGTGCGCGCCGCACGAAGTGAGCGCGACGCTGGACCGGCTCACGGCGGCGCTCGCCGGCCGCTACGCGGTCGAGCGCGAGCTGGGGGCGGGCGGGATGGCGACCGTGTATCTCGCCGAGGACGTGAAGCACCGGCGCAAGGTCGCCGTGAAGGTGCTGCGCGCGGAGGTCGCGGCCACCATCGGCGCCGAGCGGTTCCGGCGCGAGATCGACGTCGCCGCCCGGCTGCAGCACCCGCACATCCTGCCGCTGCTCGATTCCGGTCAGGCCGACGGCTTCTACTACTACGTCATGCCGTACGTGAAGGGCGAGTCGCTGCGGGAGCGGCTGGACCGTCGCGGCGAGCTCCCGGTGCGCGACGCGCTGCGGGTGCTGATCCAGGTCACCGACGCGCTCGCGCACGCCCACGCCCACGGGGTCGTGCATCGCGACATCAAACCGGACAACGTGCTGCTGTCGGACCGGCATGCCCTCGTCACCGATTTCGGGGTGGCGAAGGCGGTGGCCGGGTCGGATAACCTGACGGCGGTCGGGGTGACGCTGGGCACACCGGCGTACATGGCGCCCGAGCAGGCGGCGGGGGATCCCCATCCCGATCAGCGGACCGACGTGTACGCGGTCGGGGTGCTGGGCTACGAGCTGCTGACGGGGCGGCCCCCGTTCACCGGCCTCACGCCGCAGGAAACGCTGGCGGCCCAGGTCACGCGGGCGCCGGAGCCGGTGGAGGCGCGGCGCTCCGGGATCTCGCCGGCGTTCGCGGTGGTGCTGATGCGCTGTCTGGCGAAGCGCCCCGCCGACCGCTGGCAGACGGCGGACGAGCTGCTCGCCCAGCTCGAGCGCCTGGTCACGCGCCGGGGGTCGACGCCGACCGCGACGCGGCAACTCGCGGGTCTGTACCCGTCACCGTCCCCGATCCTGCTCGTCTTCCTGACCATGGTCGGGGCGAGTGTGCTGCTGGGTGCCGGCGTGCTGGTCGCGCGCCGCGGGTCTGCGGAGGTGCCGCAGCTCGGCCGGCGCCGGCCGGTCACCATCGACCCCGGCGTCGAGATCGATCCGGCACTGTCACCGGACGGACGGTTCGTGGCCTACGTCGCGGGTCCGGTCGGGCAGACCCGGCTGCAGGTGCGACAGGTCGAGGGAGGAGCGCCGTTGCACGTCGTGCGGGAGCCGTCCGGCGCGGAGCGGTTTCCGTACTGGACCCGGGACGGCCAGCGGGTGCTGTTCCAGTCGCGGCGAGGGATCGAGATCGTCCCGGCTCTGGGCGGGCCGGCCCGGCTCCTGGTCGCCGCGGCCGGCGCGACTCCGATCCCGGGACCCGTGGCGCCCGACGGCGGCCATTTCGTGTACGCGTCGCACGATTCCCTGTTCGTCGCCTCGCTGGAGAACCCGGCGCGCCGCTTCCTCACGACGGGCAAGGAGCTGCACTCCTTCTCGTGGTCCACCGACGGCCGCTGGATCGCCTTCGTGTCGGGCAACGTGCAGTACGTCTCCTCGCAGGTGCTGGGCAACATCGCGGAGAGCAGTATCTGGGTCGTCTCCGCGGACGGCGGGACGCCGGTGCGGGTGACCGACGATCGGTCACTGAACGTCAGCCCCGTCTGGGAGCCCGGACGAATCCTGCTCTACGTCTCGAACCGCGACGGCGGACGCGAGGTCTACCGCGTCGCGCTGGGCCGGTCCGGTGCCCCCGCGTCGGAGCCGGTGCGACTCACGACCGGTCTCAATGCGCACGGCATCAGCACATCGGCGGATGGGAAGCGCCTCGCGTACTCGCTGTTCACGGAGACCTCCAACGTGTGGTGGATCGCGATCCCCGCACCGGGGAGCGGACCGGTCTCGGTGTCGCAGGCGCGGGCGTTGACGGCGGGAAACCAGACGATCGAAGGGTTTGCCATCTCACCCGACGGTCGCTGGCTGGGGTTCGACTCCAACCGCTCGGGCCCGCAGCAGGTGTACCGGGTCCGCCTGGACGGCGGCGAGCCGGAGCCGCTGACGCGGGACTCGATGGACGATTTCCGGGTCACGTGGTCTCCGGACGGGCTGCAGATCGCGTATCACAGTTTCCGCGGCGGGCGGCGGCAGGTGTTCGTGGCGAACGTGGAGGGTGGGACGTCGGCTCAGGTGACCGCCGGGGCGGACGACCAGCGGACGCCCGAATGGTCGCCGGACGGCCGGTACCTGCTGGTCCATACGAACACCTACACGTCGCCCGCGCTGCACCTCATCGCCCGGACTCCCACGGGGTGGTCGGCGCCCAGGCTGCTGCCCCTGGTGCTCGGGTCCGACACGGTGGCGCCGCAACCGGGGTTCAACGCGACCTGGTCGCCCGACAGCCGGTACGTGGCGTGCTTCTGTGACGGTCTGGTGGTGATCCCGGTGGCGGGCGGGTCCGCGCGGCGGCTCGTGCGAGGCACCAGCGCGGGACGGGTCGACTGGTCGGACGACGGGCGCACACTCTACTACCTGTCGAGCGATGCGACGGGCCCCACGACAGTGAACGCGATCCCGGCCGCCGGCGGCACGCCGCACGTCGTGGTCCGGTTCGACGATCCCGCCCGCCCCTGGCATCGCTATGGCTTGCGCGTGAGGGGGAACCGGCTGTACTTCACCCTCGGCGATCTGCAGAGCGATATCTGGGTGACCGACCTGGAGCCCCGATGACCGTCCGGTGGTGACGAGCCAGGAACCGCGCGTCGTCGGTTCCGTGGTGCTGTACCGGTTGTACGACGTGGGCTACGAGATCGATCTCGAGCGCGCCCTCGACTTCCTCGCGACGACTCCGGAGGAGCGGGAGGCGCTGCGCTTGAAGCTCGAGCGGCGGCAGCGCGCCGAGGCGCAGGCGATCCGGATCAAGAACCCGCCGGTCACGGTGACGCTCGGCAGCGAGCAGTTCGATGCCGCCGGGCGCCGCTACGACGCCTCCGTCTCGGCCCGGATCTTCGACTTCGGCGTCGTCTCGCTCCGGATGCGGTGCGGCATCCCCGGGGCGCTTCCCTGGTCCGCCTTCGCCGCGTTCGGCGACGCAGCGGAGCTGTCCGCGGCGGCCCGGCCCGCGTTCGACCGGCGGATCCGCGAGCTCACCGAGCGCATCGCGCCGGCGGTCGCGCGGCTGCAGATCGCGCCCGTGAGCGAGGACTACGTCGTCTACCGGATCACCCGCCTGGAGAGCCCCGCCGGCGAGCCGCTCCTGGCCAGCGCCGTGCGCGAGCTCGATGTGGCGCCGCTGCTCCTGAACGAGGACCGGGCGCTCTCCGACCAGGCGCGCAAGGAGCTCCTGCCGCACTGGTTTTCCTACTACCCGGACGACCTCTCGATCGTCACCTGGAACACCGCCCTGGTGCTCGATCCGGCCGAGGGAGAGAGCGACGAGCAGCTGATCCTCGAGTTCGCCAACGCGCAGCTGCTGGAGCTGCGCTATTACGATGCGCTGCTCGACGCCGAACTGCCGCAGATGTACGACCGGATCGCGAGCGCGCGGAAGGGAGCGGGCGGTCTGCTGGGCCGGCGCTACGCGCCGCTGCTCACCGCGCTCCAGACCCTGGTCGCCGACTCGACCGAGATCGTGGAGCGGACCCAGAATGCGCTCAAGGTCACCGACGACATCTTCCTGGCCCGCGTGTACGCGGCGGCGCTGGAGGTGTTCCGCGAGCGGGCGTGGCGCACCGGGATCGACCACAAGCTGGACATCATCCGGCAGACGTACGGGATGCTCAACGCCGAATCGATGGCGGCTCGCAACGAGCTGCTGGAGATTGCCGTGGTGGTGCTGATCCTGGTCGAAATCGTGATCGCGGTGGTACTGGGCGGGCATTGATCCGGCCCACCCCGGATCGCCTCAGAAGTCCAGGTACCCCTTGTACCACAGCGCCGCGACCGCGAGCGCCACGAGCAGCAGGGTGGCGATCCCCAGTCGGATCCACGGCTTGGGGAGCCCGCGCCGGCGCGGCTTGCGCGCGTAGGTGGCGCTCGGCCGCAGGACCTTGATCGAGTGGCGCATCGCGACGACGCCGGTGAACATCGAATGCCGTAGATCGAAGCGGAGCGGCGGGTCCTGGCGAGTCGCCGGCGCGGCGTGCGCCGCCGCGTAGGGGGCCGGCGCCGTGGCGACGACGGCGGCCGCTGCAGCACCGGCCCGGTAGTCCCGCAGCACCGTGTACGCCTCGTTGATGCGCCGCAGGTTCACTTCCGCCTTCTCGCGCAGTCGGGCGTTGTCGGGGAACCGGTCGGGGTGCCACACCTGAGCGAGGTCCCGGTATGCGGTTTTCACGTCTTCGAGCGACGCGCCGGGGGTAAGCCCCAGGAGACGGTAGGCTTGGGTGGGATCGATGGTCATGTGCTCTGGTGAGGGCCTCGGTCGCAAGACTCGTGCCGGGACTCGCGTGCTGACGACGGTCGGATACAGTATGGGCACGTCCGGCCAAAGGCGCCAGTCGGCGATGGGGTTGTTGCAGGGTGTCACCGATACCGCAATCTTTGCAGCATGCCCTTTCACCGCTGCGCGATCCACAAAGATGACGGCAGTACACTGGCCGCGTCGGTCGACGTCATGATCGAGGAGCAGGAACGTCCCGGGGGGAACGAGTGGCACGGGACGATCTCCACCACGCACCTCGTCACCCTGGAAGCGGGCCACCGCTACAAGCTCGTGCTCGACGACGGCCGCAGCGGTGAATTCATGGTCCGCCGCAACACGTTTGCGGGCGGCACGAATCGCGCCGTCGCCATTCAGGGGATGGGACCGCTCCGCTAGACCGCATCCCGCCGCATGTCCAGAGCCTTCATCAACGAAGACGCGGGTGGTCCGCAACCGCGCTATCACCTGCCTGCACGCGACGACCCGGGCTACGACGCCGCGGCCGCCTGGGCGCTGATCGAAGGTGCGAACGCCGGCGACTCCTACAGCGCCGAGCTCGCGACCGGCTACCGCTGGGGCGAGCCGGCGCTGCGGCCGCACGTGGAGCGGATCCTGGCCCAGGCGCGCGCGGAGCGGAACGAGCGGCTCGAGCAGCTGGCCGAGCGATTCTTGCGCTGAGTCAGCGCCGCGCGGCTTCCTGGCGGGCCAGATCGAGCAGGGTCCAGTAGGGAGGCGGATAGCCGCGCGTCTGCGCGAGCAGCATCGCTCCCTGATCCACGCGCGCCGCGAGGCGCCGTTGCCGGATCCCGAAGGCCCGGTTGCGCAGGGCCGCCGCGGCGGACATTCCTTCCGGGACGGGGCCCACGCGGTTGAAGTGCTCCAGTATCCAGCTGTACGCCTTGGCCAGACGCCCCACCGGCAGCGCGTACCAGGCATAGGTCAGGCGGTCGCCGCGCTCGGCTCCCTCGAGCATCGCGTCGATCACCGCGTTGTCCACGTGGTCCCGGAACAGCGTCTCCGGGTCGCGCCATTCCGCCACCACCACGAGCTGGGGATCGTACTCCAGGTCCGACGGCTCCTCCGTTTCGAAGTGCCGCACTCCGAAGGCGCTGAGCCAGCGCCGTAACCCCGGCCGCGAGATCGTGGAGATGCCCATCCACAGGGTCATGCCGAGATCGTGGTAGGGCCAGGACGCGACCTCGGAGCAGAACAGGTGGGAGGGATCCCGGTAGTCCATCGCGAAGTCGTAGGGGATGTGACCGGCCCGCGCCCGCTGGAGCGCCCGGGTCGCCGCGCGATGCGGCAGCATGGGGTCCGCCATCAGCTGGGGCAGGTCGAACCGGGCGCGCAGCACCATGATCCGCAGCTTCTTGTCGCGGAGGTAGTCCTCCGCGGACGACACCGCCACGCCGCGCTCGATGTGTGCCTGGATCACCGACACGGCGTGCGAGATCGAATCGACGTGGACCAGCCCCACGTGCGAGAAGTTGCCCGGGTAATCGTTGCCGCGGGCGATCAGCGCGGACGTGGGATAACCGCCGCGCGATACGAGCAGATCGCCCGAGTGGATCTCTACGCCGTACACCACGGCGTACGGGGTGGCCGACGGCTCCTTCACGCCGGGCAACAACGTGACCATGTCGTCGGGATGCTGCAGCATCACTTCTTCCACGGCGGCTCGCCCGCCGTACAGCGCCCGGTACAGCCGACGCCGGGCGGCGACGGTCTTCATGTCCCAATGGCGCGACTGCCATTTGACGACTTCCCGCACGCGCTCGTAGAAGTCGACGTAGCGGGCCAGGTCGCTCGGGCAGGCGGCGACGCCGGGTGCGAGGGCGAACACGCCCGATTCGAGGGAATCGAGGATCGGCGCATCGGGGTCGACGGACCCCGTGGCGATCGCCCCCAGCGTGGCCCCAAGCGTCGCGAACGCCTGGTTCGAGCGTGCGAGCGTCCGGCGGCAGTCCTCGCCGCGCACCCTCGCGTACTCCGCCTCGAGGGCCCGCCACTGCGCATCCCGATTCCACTCGAACGCGGCGCCGAGCTCCGGCGCCGGAGGGGGCGGAGGCTCGGAAGACGGGATCGCCAGCGCGAGGAATGCGACAGCCAGCGCGCCGAGGACTATGACGAGGACTCGGATCGGCTCGACTCTCCCTGGCTACACGTTGAACCGGATATGCAGGATGTCTCCGTCCGCCACGACGTAATCCTTGCCCTCGATCTGCAGCAGTCCGGCGTCCTTCACCGCCTGCTCGGACCCGTGCTGCATGAACACGGCGTAGGGGATCACCTCGGCCCGGATGAACCCGCGCTCCAGGTCGGAGTGGATCCGGCCGGCGGCGGCCTTGGCCGTGGCGCCGCGCCGGATCGGCCAGGCGCGCACTTCATCCGGTCCGACGGTGAAGAACGAAATGAGGTCGAGCAGACCGTACGCGGTCCGGATGAAGCGCGTGAGCGCCGACTCCTTGAGTCCCAGATCCTCGAGGAAGGCGGCACGGTCGGCGGCGTCCATCTGTGCGATCTCCGCTTCCACGCTGGCCGACAGCACGAGTCCCGCGGCGTGCAGCTGGGTGAGCCGCGCGGTCAGGGCCGGGGGCAGGGGCTGGGTCGCCTCCTGCTCGCTGCGGTTCAGCGCGATCATCAGCGGGCGGTCGGTGAGGAAGCTGTACGCCTTGAGGTAGTCGCGATTCAGCGCCTGCGCCGAGAGGGAGCGGAGGGGGAGCTCCTGCTCGAGCGTCGCCTTCATCAGCTCGAACGCGGCCAGCTCGAGCGGATCGGGCTTGTCCTTCTTCGCGCGATCCAGTCGCCGCATGACGAGATCGAGGTCGGCCAGCAGGCATTCGGTGTGGAACGCCTCCAGGTCGCCTGCGGGGTCGGGCTCCCCCTCCAGCGCGGGGTTCGGGAAGGCGCGCAGCACCAGGCACAGAACCTCCTGGTCGCGAATCTGCTGCAGCGCCTTCCGCGACAACCCCTTGCGCTCGGCGCCGTGCTCCCCGGGGACGTCGCAGAAGACGATCTCCGCGTAGGTCGTCTTCTTCGGCTTGAAGATCCCGCTCAGCGTGTCGATGCGCTCGTCCGGCACTTTCACTGTGCCGAGGCGCACCTCGCCGCCGAACCCGGTGGGCACGGCGAGACCGGTCATCGTGTTGAACACCGTCGTCTTGCCCGAACCCGCGAAGCCGACCAGCCCGACCTTCATGTCAGTTGGATCCCCCGCCGGCCGTCGTGGCCGCCGGCCCGCCTCCCGTGATGAAGCGCGCGATGTTCAGCTTCAGCTTCGCGAGCTCCGGCTCGTGGAGGTACATCATGTGGCCGGCGTCGTAGTACTTGAGGGTGATGTTGTCCCGCAGGTCGGGGGACAGGCCCTCGAGGTGGCTCACGGTGTACTCGGTGGCGACGAACGGCGTCGCGAGATCGTAGTACCCGTTCTCGATCTCGATGCGCAGGTGCGGGTTCGCGACGAGCGCCTGCGTCAGATCCGACCCGACGTACGTCGTGCTGGCCCAGCCGCGTTGTCCGTCGCGGGTCCAGTTCCATTGGACTCCGCCGCCCATCAGGTAGCGATCCTGGGTGTCGAACTTGAGCTCGCCGCGCAGGTAGGCGTTGGTCGCCGCGGTGAAGGCGCCGCTCACGGCCGACGACTGGGGATCACCCGGCGCGGTCTCGCTCAGCAGGTCGGGCAAGGGCCCCGTGAAGCGCGAATCGAGCCGTCCGGTCACGAGGCCCCGGCTGCGCTGCAGCTCGGCCATGAACTGCCGCAGGTTCACCCGCAGGTCCGCCCTCATCAGGTAGTCTTCGGAGAGCCCGGTGTAGGCTGCCACCTGCTTGGCGATCGCGGCTTTGCGGTCCGCCGGCAAGGTCGCGCCCGCGGCGAGCGCGTCGGCGTAGTCCCCCATCGCGTAGCGGCGCACCTCGGTGAGGAAGGCGTCGAGATTGGCCGGCGCCGGGATCACCTTGTGGTACACGGCCGTCGCGGCGTAGCTCGGCAGGTAGAGGACGTAGGACAGGTCGTGGCCGGGCGAGAACAGCAGCGTCTCGAAATCCAGCACCGACGAAATCAGCACCACGCCGTTGAACGTCATGCCGTCGCGCTGCAGCCGGTTCACGAGGACCGCCGAGCGGGTCGTGCCGTAGCTCTCGCCGATGAGGTACTTGGGCGAGGACCAGCGGCCGTTGCGGCTCACGTACTGCGATACGAACTGCGCGAGCGAGCGCGCATCCTCGTCCACGCCCCAGAAGTCCTTCCCGGTACCCTTGCCGACGGGCTTGGAGAAGCCGGTGCCGATGGGGTCGATGAACACCAGGTCGGCGACGTCGATGAGGCTGTTGGCGTTGTCCACCATCTGGTAGGGAGGGGGCGGCGTGGGCGCCGCGTCGGTGGTGACGATGCGCCGCGGGCCGAAGGCGCCCATGTGCAACCACGCCGAAGCCGAGCCTGGTCCGCCGTTGTACACGAAGGCGAGGGGCCGCTGCGAGGCGTCGCGTGCGTCGGTGCGCGTGTAGGCCGTGTAGTAGAGGCTGCCGATCGGCTCGTCCTTGTCGTTCGTCAGGAGCATGGTAGCCGCGGTGGCGCGGTAGGGCACGAGCTGGCCACCGATGCGGATCGTGTGATCGGTGACCGAAGACATTTCCTTCGGGATGGGGCCGGCCTTCGCCGTCGTGTCGCGCTCCGCCGCGGCAGCCGGGGGCTGGGGGGGAGCGGCGGGTCGTTGGGCCCGGGCCGGAGCCGCGAGCGCGCATCCCATCAGGACGATCGTGCCGAGACGCATACTGCCTCCAACAGTCGTGGGGTGGGGCGAAGATGCGGCGCAACGAGCGCACGCGCCAGCACCGCCGAGAGGGCGCGTGATGCGCCATAGTGACCGACGCAGCCGCGGGCTATTCTCCGGCGATGACGCGCGTAGCGGTGATCGGGGGTGGTGCGGCGGGGATGATGGCCGCCGCGTTCGCGGCGGCCGGCGGTGCCGAGACGCTGCTGCTCGAGCACACGCCCGACGGTGGCCGCAAGATCCTGATCAGCGGCGGCGGCCGCTGCAATATCCTCCCCGCCCACCTCGACGAGACGCGGTTCGTCACCGACTCCTCACCGCACACGCTGCGCAACATCGTGCGCTCCTGGCCGTTGCACGAGCAGCGCGCGTTCTTCGAGCGGGTTCTGGAGCAGCCGCTCGTCGAAGAAACGGAGTCGGCGAAGTTGTTCCCGGCCTCCCAGCGGGCGCGCGACGTGCGCGACGGACTGCTGGCGCACGCCGTCGCCCGGGGCGCGCAGTGGATGCCCTCCACCACCGTCTCGGGACTGACGCGCGCCGGTGACGGGTGGCGCATCGCCTGCAAGGATGAACGGACGCTGGACGCCGACCGGGTCATCGTGGCGACCGGCGGGCTCTCGGTCCCGAAGACCGGCAGCGACGGGCGCGGCCTTGCCCTGCTCGCGGAGCTGGGGCACACCATCCACGAGCCGTACGCGGCGCTCACGCCGGTCAACGCCGAGCCCGCGCCGTTCGCCGCGCTGGCGGGCGTTTCGCTCACCGTGTCGCTCGTGGCGCGCGATGCGGAGCGCAGCGCACAGGCGCGGGGAGGCTTCCTGTTCACGCACCGGGGCTACAGCGGACCGGCGGTGCTGGACGTGTCGCACGTGCTGGTGCGCTCGAGCGGCGGAGCGCGTCTCATCGCGCAGTGGACAGCGCTCGACGCCGAAGCATGGGAGCGGGCACTGCGGGGCGACGGGGGGGGCGCACGCGGGGTGCTGGGCGTGGTGCGGGACGAAATGCCCGCCCGCCTGGCGGATCTGCTGGTCCGCCGGGCCGGCATCGACCCGGAGACGAAGCTGTCACAGCTGCGGCGCCCGGATCGCGTCCGTCTGGTGGAGGGACTCGCGCGGTGCCAGCTGCCGTGGACCGGTCACGGCGGCTATGCGAAGGCGGAAGTGACGGGTGGGGGCGTGAGCTTGGCGGAGATCGACCCCCGGACGATGAAGAGCCGGAAGGCGCCCGGGTTGTATGTGTGCGGCGAAGTACTCGACGCATTCGGCCCGATCGGCGGCTACAACTTCCTGTGGGCCTGGGCGACGGGTCGCGCGGCGGGGGCGGCCGCGGCGCGCGGGAACTGACCCGCCTCCCCCATATTCCCTCCGTGCCTCTCCTGTCCTGCTCCGACGTCGCCGTCGAATTCGGCGCGACGACGCTCCTCAGTGATGTCTCCTTCACCGTCGCGGCCGGCGAGCGCTGGGGCATCGTGGGCCGGAACGGCGCCGGCAAGACGACCTTGCTCCGCTTGATCGATGGGAGTCTGACGCCCGCTCGGGGGACGGTCACGCGCGAGCCGGGGCTGCGCATCGCGCTGCTCGACCAGAACCGGGCCTTCGGCGGGGCCGTGTCCATCTGGGACGCCGCGGCGTCGGGCTACGGCGACCTGCTGGAGCTGGAGCACGACCTCGCGCGCCAGGCGCAGCGCCTGGCCGATCTGGGTGAGGCGGTGACCGAGGCCGACCTCACGCGCTTCGGGCGCGATCAGGAGCGGTTCGCCCATGCGGGCGGCTACCAGCTCGAAGCGCGGGTCGACGCCGTGCTCCAGGGACTGGGCTTCGACCCGGGAGAAGCCAGGACCCGGCCGCTCGCCTCCCTCAGCGGCGGCGAGCGGGGTCGCGTGGGGCTCGCTGCCCAGCTGGCGGCGCCGGTGGACCTCGTGCTGCTGGACGAGCCCACCAATCACCTCGACCTCGACACCATCGACTGGCTCAAACGTTACCTCGGCGAGTTCGGCGAGACCCTGATCGTCATCAGCCACGATCGCGCGTTCCTCGACGAGGCCGTGGATCACGTGCTGCACGTCGCCGGGCGGACGACGACGGCGTACCGGGGCGGTTACAGCGCCTTCGTGACGCAGCGCGCCGAACGGCAGCTGGCGCTCGAGCGTCAGGTGGCGCAGCAGCGGAAGCTCATCGCCAAGGAGGAGGAGTACATCCGGCGCAATATCGCGGGGCAGAACAGCGCCCAGGCGAAGGGGCGCCGTGCGCGGCTCGCTCGGCTGCCGCGGCTCTCCGCGCCGCCGGGGGAGCGCGAGGCGATGAGCGTGCGCTTTGCCGACGCCGAGCGGGGCGGAGACCAGGTCCTGGTCGTGGATCGCCTCCGCGTGACCATCGGAGATCGGACCCTGGTGCGGGACTTCTCGGCCGTCGCCCGGCGCGGCGATGTGATCGCGCTGGTGGGGCCGAACGGGGCCGGCAAGTCCACCCTGCTCGCCACCCTGCTCGGCGCGCGCGCCCCTGCGGCGGGAGAGGCGCGGCTGGGCGCCGGAGTCGTGGCCGAGTGGTTCCGGCAGGACCTGGCCCAGGTCCCCGAGGGCCGGTCCATCTACGATTGCGTGGCGGACGTGCGGGGCCGCTGGACGCGGGGCCACATCCAGAATCACCTCGGCGCCTTCGGATTCTCCGGGGACGAAGTGCAGCGCAGCACGTCGATCATCTCCGGCGGGGAACGCGCACGGGTGGCGCTGGCGCTGCTCGCGTTGCGGCCGGCGAACCTCCTGGTGCTCGACGAGCCCACCAATGACCTGGATGTGGAGTCCATCGAGGCGCTGGAGGACGGTCTCACGGAGTACGACGGCACGGTCATCCTGGTGAGCCACGACCGCGCCTTCCTGCGGGAGCTGGCGACCCGCGTGTGGGCCTTCGAAGGCGACCGGATCCAGGATTACGCCGGGACCTTCGTGGAGTGGGAGCGGCAACAGGCTGAGCGAGGCAGCGCGAATCGGGCGGCGCGCGCGGAGCCCGGGGCGAGCCCGGTCACGCGGACCGAGGTACGGAAAGCCGCCGCGGCGCGGCGCGAGAGCCAGGAGACCCGGCGCGCGGCGCAGCGGGAGGCCGAGGCCCGGGAGCAGGCCGTGCATGCGGCCGAGGCACGGATCGGCGAGCTGGAGCGCGCGCTGGCCGACCCGGCGCTGTACGACGGCAGGGCCGAAGGGGCGCGCGAAGCCGGAAGACTGAGCGTGGCTCTGGCCCAGGCGAAGCGCGCGCTGGACGAAGCGCTGGCCCGTTGGGCGGAGGCGAGCGACGCCCTCTAGGGCCTCGGGGCGTTGGGGAGGGCGACGGCGGGCAAGCCGGCCGCTTTGCGTTTGGCGTTCAGGGCGACGAGCCCCGCGCCCTTGAGCGTGCTCCATCGGCCCAGGAGATCGCGGGACCGGGCGCGCGCGGAATCACATGCCGCCACCTGACTCACCGTCGGGGTGACGTCGGCGCTCTGCATCGCCATCGCGGCCGACAACAGGGTTCCGCTGAGCGTTTCCAGCGTCGGCGGACCGGCGGGCCCGCGGAAGAAGCCGCCGGCTCCGCCCCCGCGGGGGGCTGCTCGCGGCGCGGGCGCCAGGGACTCGACTTGCGCCTTGAAGGCGGCGGCGTCCGACCCACCTGCGCTGTCGAGTCGCGCCGCGAGGGCGCGGGCCTGCGCGTAGGCGCCGGACGCGGCGCGCGCGCCGTCGTACATCTCGCGTGACAACGCGGCGACCCGTTGCAGGCCGAGCGCCGGTGTTCGCACCCGCGGATCGAGGCGCAGGCTGAGCGGCTGGGTGAAACGCCTGCCGTTCACCGTCAGGCGCACGGTGTACGCGCCGGGCGGCGCCCACGGGGCGTTTACCGACGGATACGTGCGGCGCGGCACCGCGCCAGTGGCGCCCCCGGGCTGCGGGGCGCGCTCACCGATCGGATCCCAATGCAGGTCCCAGCTGAACCGGTGCATGCCCGCCCGGGTTGAGATCCTCATCTGTGGGGCGGGCCAGTACAGGGGCAATCCGCAATGCGGCGTCCGTGGATCCGCCTGACACACCTTGTCGTAGGCGGCCGGGTCGAGCGCCGGATCGGGTGTGAGCACCGAATCCTCGCTCGAGTAAGACCGGATGACGCCGCCGGCTGCATCGAGGACCTCGAGAGTGACCGGGCCCGATGCATCGGCCGCGAGGTAGTAGTCGATGATTCCGCCCGGCGGCGGATTCTCACCCGCCGGCAGCTCCGGCGGCCAGGGCGTGGGGTCGTTGGTGCCGAAGCGCACCCGGACCGCGGTCTGTGGCTTGAAGAGGTAGGCGTCGCTCGCGGCTTGGGCTTGCGCCATCTGCCGCAACGGCGTCACGTCGTCCAGGATCCAGAAGCCGCGCCCGTGCGTGCCGGCCACGAGGTCGGCGCAGAGGCAGGTGCTGTCGTCCTTGACCTGGAGGTCGCGCACCGAGATCGCGGGCATGTTGAGCCGCAGCGACTGCCAGTGCGCTCCGTCGTCGAACGACACCCAGACTTGCGTATCGGTCGAGGCATAGAGCAGCCCGGGCTTCCGGGGATCCTCGCGGATCGAGTTGGCCACCGCGCCGACCGCGATCCCGGTGCTGATCTCGGTCCAGGTCTTTCCCCCGTCGTGCGTGCGCCAGAAGTGCGGGTTGTTGTCGTCCACGCGCAGCGTGTTGGCCGCGGCGTAGGCGGTGCGCGTGTCGAAGTGCCCCGCCTCGATGTTGAAGATGCGGGTCCAAGGCTTGATCGCCGGCGGGGTGACGTTGGTCCAGCGCACACCGCCGTCCATGGTCACCTGGATGTTGCCGTCGTCGGTGCCCGCCCAGATCACGGTCACGTCGCGGGGCGAGGGAGAGAGCGCGGTGATCGCGCCCAGTGGAGCGACCGTGACCTCGCTCGCGTACTTCCCGGCGCTCGGCGGAACCTCCCAGGTCTGGCGCGTCAGGTCCGGGCTGATCCGGGTCCAGCTGTGGCCCCGGTCGATGGTCTTCCAGACGACGTTCGAGGTATAGAACAGGACGTTCGGATTCACGGGCGACCAGATGAGCGGCATCGTGCGCACGTTCCGGCCATACTGCGTCCCGCGGGCGTCCGCCCCCGGACCGACGTTGGTCGTCTGTCCGGTCTTGCGGTTGTACAACGAGACGTTGGTGCGGGCGCTGCCGAACACCATGTCCGGGTCTCGCGGGTCCGGCGCCGCGATGCCGTACTCCTGGATGTTGGCCGGGTGCCAGTCGTGGAAGGTGATTTCGCCGTCCATCGAGCGGCTGTCCACGCATGCGGATCCCGCGTCCTGCTGCCCGCCGCAGACGCGATACGGAAAGGCGTAGTCGGTCGTGACGTGGTACATCGCGGCGGTGGGCTGCGTGTACCAGTTGCTCCACGACGCACCGCGGTTGGCCGAGATCACCGCGCCCTGGTCGGCGACCGTGAGGAGAATGTCGGGGTTGTTCGGGTTGATCCAGGTCTTCTGGTAGTCGTCGCCGCCGGGGGCGCCGCGCACCGCCGACCAGGTCAGGCCCCCGTCCTCGGTGCGCCACAGCACGATCGTGGAGCTGTACACGACGTTCGGGTTCTTCGGATCCACCGCGATAGTGGGCAGATCGCCACCGCCGATACGGGCCAGCGGGCGCGGGTCCGCTGGCCGTGCGGTGGTATCGGCGGCGAGCTGCCAGTGCGCGCCGCCGTCCACGGACTTGTAGAAGCCGACGGTGCCGGTCGTGCTGGAGCGCCCGCCGGGGGAGATGCCGGCGACCATGGCGTACACGATCCGGGGATCGCTGGGCGCGATGGCGAGGTTGGCTTCGATGACGTCGGGCAGACCCTCGGTCAGCGGATTCCAGGTCGTGCCCCCATCGGTGGACTTGAAGATGCCACCGCCCGCCCCGCCGAAGTCGGCGCCCTCCCGGAACTGCTGCTGCTGTTGCCACAGCGCGGCGTAGACGATGCTCGGGGTGCCCGGGTCGATGACGACGTCGTTGCCGCTCGTGTACTCGTCCGTGTAGAGGACTTTCTGGAACGTCCGGCCGCCGTCGGTGGACCGGAAAATCCCCCGCTCGGCGTTGGGGCCGTAGGGATGGCCCAGCGCGGCGACGAACAGCCGATCGGGGTTGGTGGGATCGACGGCGACGTTGGCGATCATCTGGGTCTCGCGCAGCCCCAGGTGGGTCCACGTCCGGCCGGCGTCGGTGGACTTGTAGACGCCGTCGCCCGTGGCGAGGTCGGGACGGATGATCCCGGCGCCGCTCCCCACGTAGATGACGTCGGGGTTGGAGAGGGCCACGGCGATCGCCCCGATCGAGCCCGTCGGCTGGTCGTCGAACAGCGGCACCCAGGTCGAGCCGTAGTCGGTGGAGCGCCACACGCCGCCGTTGTCGAACCCGACATAGAAGACGTTGGGCTGGCTCGGCACACCCGAAAGGGCCCGGGCGCGCCCGGCGCGCGGCGGGCCGATCTGGCGCCAGTGCATCTCGCCGTACAGGGCTGGGGACTGGGCGGCGGACGAGCCAAAGGGGTCCGCGAGAACGAGCGTGGCGACGAAGCAGACGCGAAGCGCTGTAGACACGGTCAGGCCTCCTGGAGGGAGGTAATGTGCCCGTTTTTGCCCGTCTGCGCGAGGTTTCTACCCGGGAACCTCCCCGGCACCCCGTTTGGTTGTGTATACACATAATTTCCGTACCCTCATCACCGAGAGTGTCTACCATGACCGCCTCCACCAGCTCCGCCCCGCGCCTCCCCGGCTCTGCCGCCCTCGTGACGGCCATCTGGTTCGCCCTGGCCGCCCTCGCCGGGGCTACGGGCCTCGTCGTCCGCGCGCCGTTCCCGCTGCCGCAGCTCACCATCGTGGCGCTCATCGTCTTCAGCATCTCGGTCACGACCGGTCGGTCAAGCGTGCGCGCCTGGATCGACGGTCTGTCGCTCCGGGCCTTGATGGCGATTCATGCCGTGCGCTTCGTGGGGATCGTGTTCCTCGTACTGGCCGCCCGGGGCGAGCTGGCGCAGGTCTTCGCCGACCGCGCCGGGTGGGGCGACATCGCCACCGCCGCCGTCGCCCTCGCGCTCGTCGGCCTGGGAGACCCGGCGACAGCGGGACGCCGCGCCATCGTCCACCTCTGGAACGTGTTCGGCTTTCTCGATTTGATCGTCGCTGTGGGCACCGCGACATGGGTGACCCTGCAGGGCATCACGCCGGGGGTGACGCCGCTGCTCTCGCTCCCGCTCAGCGTGGTGCCGCTCTTTTTCGTGCCGATCCTGATGGCCGGCCATGTCATCATCTACCGGAGGCTCGTGGCCCGTGGCCGCTGAGAAGCTCCCCGCCCTCGATTGCGCCTGCGCGAGCTTGCGGCGCGCGTCACGCGCCGTGACGCAGCTGTACGGGGCCGCCTTGCGGGATTCGGGCGTCACGCCGACGCAACTCACGTTGTTGCAGGCACTCGGGCGCATGGGGCCGGTCCCGCAGGGGGCGCTCGGGAGGCTGCTCGTTCTGGATCCAACGACGTTGTCGCGGACGCTGCGCCCGCTCGCGCGCGCGGGGTGGATCCGTTCCGCGGCGGGCCGGGACCGCCGCGAGTCGCGTTGGGCGCTCTCCGCCCGTGGCCGGCGCCAGTTCGAGCGCGCCCGCCCTGTCTGGGAAGGCATTCAGCGGGAACTCAAGGCTCGTGTCGGGGGCGGAGAGTGGAGACGACTGCTCGAGGACCTGGCGGACGTGGCAGGCGCAGCCAGTCTGCCGGCCGCCCATCCGTCTCCCTAGTCTGACTGCGCCAGGCTCCTCGGGTCGGGACGCACCGAGAATGTCTGCGTGTAGCTCTTGCCGTTGACGGTGAGCCTGGCGGTGAATTCGCCCGGCAGGGTGACGGTCGGCTCTTCGGGTCCCCGGCGCGCGAACCCGCCGAAGCCGCCGCGCCGGCCGGTGTTCGGCTGCCAGGTCACGCGATGCAGGCCGGCCGCCTTCGAGAACGGCCGCGGCTCGGGGCGCCACAACGCAGTCGTGTTGGGGATCCCGGGCCGCGCCGGCCGCGCGGGCGGGGCTTCGCTCGAGAACGTGTGCAGGCTCGTGCCCTGGGTGTCGAGGATCTCGAGCGTCACCGGGCCGGCCGCATCGGCCTTCAGGTAATAGTAGAGGTACGCGCCGTCCGCCGGATTCTCCGCCTGGGGCTCGTCCTTCTGATACGGCGTGCCGTTGTCGTCGCCCTGATCGACGAGCACGGCATCGGCCGGCTTGAAGAGCCAGGCGTCCGCCGCCACCGCGGCGTCGATCTGGCGCAGCGGGCTGATGTCGTCGATAACCCAGAACCCACGGCCGTGCGTCGCCACGATCAGATCGTTGCCGTACACCTGGAGATCGCGCATCGACGTGGCGGGCAAGTTGAGCTGCAGCGGCTGCCAGTGATCGCCGTCGTCCAGGGACAGGAACACGCCGCGCTCGGTGCCGGCGAAGAGCAACCCCTTTCGGGCCGGATCTTCCCTTACCGTGTGGACGTAGACGCCTGCCGGCAGGCCGGTACTGATGCGCTGCCACGTCCTGCCCAGGTCACGGGTGCGATAGACGTAGGGCTCGAAGTCCTCGAGCTGGTGGCGGTCCACGCTGGCGTACGCCGTGCGCGCATCGAAGTGCGAGGCCTCGAGCGTCGTGACCCGGCTCCACGGGCCGATCGCGGCGGGGGTCACGTCCTGCCAGGTCTTGCCGTCGTCCTGCGTGACCTGGATGATCCCGTCGTCGGTGCCGATCCATACCAGCGGAGCGCGAAGTGGCGATGGCGCGATCGTGTAGATCACGCCGCGCTGGCCGTTCTGGTCGGTATCGGCGGCCGCGGCCGCGTCGAGGGTGGCCGGCACGCCGGGAGCGGGGCGCGTCAGGTCCGGGCTGATCTGCGTCCAGGTGCGGGCGGCGTCGGTCGACTTGAACAGGAACTGGTCGGCGTAGTACAGCGCGTGCGGGTCGGCCGGGGACACGACGAGCGGCTGCGTCCAGTCGCGCCGCACCGGCTCCTTGTTGGACGGTGCGGGCGCCGTCGTGCCCGGGATCATGCGGTTCTGCTCCAGGTCCCAGCGGCTGCCCGTTCCCCCGAAGACGATCCCGGGGTGCAGCGGATCGCCCGCCGTACAGCCGCTCTCCCCCCCGGCGCCGATCGGCTCCCAGTCGCGCATCGAGATCTGCCCGAACTTGCCGCGCGAGCGCACCGCCACGGCGCCGCTGTCCTGCTGCGCGCCGGTCACCCAGTAGGGGAAGCGGTAGTCCACCGAGAGGTGGTAGAGCTGCGCCGTAGGCTGGTTGAGCCACGAGCTCCAGGTGACCTCGCGCGGATCCTCGGCCTGCGCGTTGCGGGTGATGATGCATCCCTGATCGCTCGCCACGACCATCGTATTCGGATCGTCGGGGGAGATCCACGCCTGGTGATAGTCGTCGCCGCCCGGTGAGCCGCGCAGCGGGACCCAGGTCTGGCCGCCGTCGCTCGAGCGCGACACGGAGACGTTGGAGACGTAGACGAGGTCGGGATCGCGTGGATCCGCGGCCAGCTTCTCGAAGTACCAACCGCGTCCCCACAACGCCATGTCGGACGAGAGGCGCGTCCAGGTGGCGCCGCCGTCGTCGGAGCGGAAGAAGCCGCCCTGGCGCGGAGTGGTGTCGCGTTGTGGCGGGCCGCCCGGCGCGGGCGGGGGCGGCGGTGGGGCGCCGGGTTCGGGGAGCAGGCAGTCCACCACGGCATAGACGCGTTGCGGCCGGCCTGGCGCCACGGCAATCCCCGTCCGCCCGATCCCCTCCGGCGGCAGGCCCTGCGTGAGCTGTTTCCAGGAGTCCCCGCCGTCGCTGGACTTGTAAATGCCGCCTCCGGGCCCGTTCGTCGGCGGGTAGACGAACCAGGGCGGGCGCCGCGTGTTCCACAGGCCCGCGTACAGCACCTGCGGGTTGCCCGGGTCGATCACGACCTCGACCGCGCCGACGTTCTCGTTCTTGTACAGCACCTTCTGCCAGCTCTTGCCGCCGTCCTTCGAG
>DATGDT010000352.1:0-5628 GCA_035310725.1 Gemmatimonadales bacterium | reverse complement strand
TGCGGTTCAAGTCGCTGGGCTTCTACGGCGTCGGGGCGATGCCGTTCCCGCTCACCGACCAGATCATCCGCAACATCCGCAGCAACAGCGGCCTGCGCGTGCCGTTCCTGAACCAGACGCAACTGGTGAACGCTCAGCCCTACCGTATCAACCCGTACGGGTTGTCGAGCGGCTGGCCGACCAGCGGGCATGACGTCAACGGCACGCTCAACAGCGAAGATCGCTATCGCGGCTTCGTGCAGGTGGACTGGCAGGCGAACCGATACCACCGGTTCAACTTCGGCGGCGAGGCGAAGAAGACGAACCTCGCCTACTGGAGCTCCAACCAGATCACCCAGATCTTCATGGACGCCTACGTCGTGCACCCGGTCACCTACGCCGCCTGGGCGAGCGACCGGCTCGACCTGGGCGACGTGGTGCTCGAGCTGGGCGGGCGCTACGACTACATGGATTCCAAGGCGCTGTTCGCCAACACCCCGGCGCGCATCTTCTCCAACCCGGCGTGGCAGAGCAACACCGGCACCGACGATGCCGCCTATGCGGCGTCGCTCGCGGCGGTCATGACGCGGGCCGCGGCGCACCATACGATCTCCCCGCACCTGCGGGTGTCGTTCCCGATCACCGAGAAAACGGATTTCCGCCTCTCGTACTCGCAGCAAGTCCAGACGCCCGACTTCAACACGCTGCTCTCGGGTACGAACAACGACCTGTCGTTCACCAACACCAACGACGCCTTCGGGCGCGACGTCGGCTTCGGCAAGTCGATCCTGTTCGAGTTCGGGGTGCGGCACGCCTTCAGCCCCGACCTCGTGCTGGACTTGGCGGCCTACAACAAGGACTTCGTCTCGGAGCTCGCCTACCGGATCAAGCCGTACGACGATCCGGCGAACCCGGGCCGGACGTTGAACCTCGACGTCCTCACGACGGCCGACTTCGGGTACTCCCGCGGCCTGGACGTGAAGCTCGACAAGCGGATCGGGAGCTGGCTCGACTTCAGCGGCGCGTACACGTTCCAGGTCGCGAAGAGCACCGGGTCGGATCCGTTCTCCTACCTGCGGACCACGTCACGTCAGATTCAGCAGGTCTCGGGCGACCGCAATCCGCCACCCGAGCAGCCGCTGCCGACCGACGACAACCGGACCCACAACATCGTGGGGTCGGTGTCGCTGACTGTGCCGGCGGACTGGCAGAAGGGCAAGACCCTGGGCGCCGTGTTCCGGGATGTCGGCGTGTTCACGACGTTCCGGGCGATCTCGGGCCTGCCCTACACCCGCGTGAGGAACTCGGGCACCGGCGCGACGGTGCCGCGTCAGTTCTTCGGCCTGTCCGCCACCAGCGTCGAGCCGGTCAACTCCTCCACGATGCCGTGGACGAAGTACGTGGACATGCGCCTCAACAAGGGCTTCCGGCTGGGCCGGGCGGACATCACGGCCTTCGCCGACGTCCGCAACCTGTTCAACTTCAGGAACCTCATCGGGCTCTTCGCCGAGACTGATGATGTGGTGAACGGCGTGTTCCAGGAGGTGACGCTCAGCCCGCAGTTCTCGAACCTGCGCATCGAAGCCCAGCAGAACGGCCACCTGCTGGCCGGTGGGTCGATCGATCTGCGGCCGGATTGCGGCAGTTGGGGGGGCTCGACCGCGGGTCCGGTGAACTGCGTCGTGCTGCGCCAGGTGGAATCCCGCTTCGGCAACGGGGACGGCGTGTACACGCTGGACGAGCAGACGGCGGCGCTGAATGCGTCGTACACGCGGTTCAACGGTCCGCAGACGTTCTACGACCAGCCGCGGCACATCCGCCTCGGCTTCGAGCTGAACTTCTGAGCACGGCTGACGTGGGCGGCGCCCGGTGACGGGCGCCGCCTAGAGGCCCGAACGATGCGGATCACCGTCTGCGAGCTCCCCCATGAGCCGGCAGCCCTCGAGGCGGCGTGGGCTGGTTTGTGCGAGCACACGACGCGGCATGCGTCGGAGCTGGTGCTGCTGCCGGAGTGTGCGTTCGTCCCGGCGATGTGGGAAACCGACGCGTTCGATTGTGGCCGGTGGGAGCACGCGCTCCAGCTCAACGCGGTCTGGCTGGGGCGCCTGCACGAGCTGGGCGTCGCGTATGTGGTGGGCACGCGGCCGATCGATATCGGAGGCCGGCCATTCAACGAGGGGTACCTCTGGTCTCCCGCGGGCGCCCTGGTGCCGTTGCGTCGCAAGTACTTCCTTCCCGACGAGCCGGGGAGCTGGGAGGCGCGGTGGTTCGATCCCGGCGATCCGGCATTTCCGCCGTTCCGTGCGGGAGCGCTGTCGTTCGGACTCAACATCTGCACCGAGCTGTGGGCGCTCGAGACGTATGCGGCCTACGCCGAGGGGAACGTCCAGGTCGTGCTGTCGCCGCGCGCGACCGGCGCGACGACGAGAGCCAGGTGGCTGTCGGTGGGTGTGGTGGCGGCGGTGCGGTCCGGTGCGTATAGCGTGTCGTCCAACCGCGTAGACGCGACGGGCGCGTGCGGGGGAGGCGGGTGGATCATCAGTCCGGAAGGCCGGATCCTGGCGACGACGACGTCCCAATCACCATATGCCACGGTCGACGTCGACCTCGCCGCCGCGAACGAGGCGCGTGAGGCGTATCCGCGCAATGTGTTTGTGAGGGAGCCCTCCCCGGCTCCGTGAGCGGAGCCGGGGACGGCCGGTCATCTCACAGCGATTTCAGAAACTCGACGATCGCCGCCTGCTGGCTCTTGCTGAGCCGCAGGAACCCGCTCGTCACGTCGCTCGCCTCGCCGCGGTGGCGCACGATCGCGTCCCGGAACGTCAGCGACGCCGCGTCGTGCATCAGCCGCGGGCGCATTCGCACACCCCAGAGCGGGGCGGTGCGCACCTTGTTGCGCGCCCCGAGCAGGCTGTCCATCGAGAAGGCCTGCCAGGTGAAGCGGGCGAAGGCGCGGCCGTAATGCTCCGGCACGGCGATGGCGATGCCGTCTCCGGTGCCCACGTCGTGCAACAGGAAGTCCCCGAACGGATGGAAGATCTTGGCGCCGAGCGCCGCCGAGACGGTGTCGCGCCCTCCGTTGATGACGCTGCCCTCGGAAGCCGTGACCAGGGTTCGCACGTGACAGGTCACGCACCCGATGCTGTCGAACAGCTGCGACCCTTGCGTCGCCGCCGGGGTCGCGGCCAGCAGCGAGTCGCGGGCCGGAGCCTTGGTCGCCCGCATGAAGCGCGCGAACCGGTCCACGTCCGCCAGCCCGTCGGGACCCGGCTCGTCGTTCGGCTCGGAGGCGGTGTTGCAGGTGGCGACTACCTCGTCGGGGAAGAGCGTCGTGGTGATCCCCATCTCGTTCAGGTAGGCGTCCCCGGCGAACGACAGGAGGCTCGCGTGCTGGTCCTTCCAGCCGAACCGTCCCACCCCCGTCCTGCCCGGCGCCTCGACGATCGGCACCAGCAGCGCCTGGCCGCGGATCTTGCCGTTGGTCTGCTGCCGCTGCTGGCGGGCGATGCCGAGCAGCGTCGTGTCGGCCACCGCCTCGACGTAGCCGTCCCCAAGGAGATTGAGTGACGCCCGGAACGTGCGGATCGTCTCCGAGTCGGGAACGCGCTCCTGGATTTCGCTGTCGGAGAACGCCGCGTTGGGGCAGATCGCCCGGTCGTTGATCAGCGTGCGGCCCGGGACCGTGTCGGTGCCCCGGCCGATCGGGATGTCGGGATTGCGGAACCGCCCGTCGGGCCCGAGGTGGCCGACGCGCAGCTCGCTCACCTGACTGGCACCGCCCGATGTCGGGTTCTGATGACACTCGCGACACGATTGGGCGTTGTAGAGCGGGCCCAGGCCGTCGGCGACCGATTCCACGTCGTCGAACGCGTCCTGATCCGCTTCGTGAATCGAATCGTGGACGAGGCCGTTGCTGGCGTTGTCGAATCCCGTGAGGGCGTCCGGTCCCGCAGGGGGCGGTGGCGGCTTGGGTGGCGGATTGGGTCGGTTGCAGTAGACGCAGAACAGCACCAGCGGGGCGAGCCATTTCGTGAGGCGCATGAGAGACCTCGGGGAACGGTGGGACGTCCAGAGGCGGCGGCCGGCGCGATGCACCTTGTCCCAGGATCCTACACCAGTCCGTGACCCGAGTCACCCCTGACGGGGTCTTGCCGGACGCAGGGCTCAACGGCACGCCCCCGGGGCGCGTACAACCGGGGTAACACACTTTCACTTCGTCGGAGGGACGTCATGCGTTTACGCCTAGCCGTTCTCACCAGTGCGCTCGTGCTGCTTGGCAGCTCGGTCGCGCTTGCGCAGGGTGCCCCCGGGCCGGGTGGCTTCGCCGCCCGGCGGATGCAGCGCCTGCTCACCGGGATCACCCTGACCCCCGAACAACAGACGAAAGTCGATTCGATCACTGCCCGCTACGCGGCACAGATGCCCGCCTTCACACCGGGCGCACCGCCCGATTCCACCACCCGGGCGAAGATGCGAGACCTGAACCAGAAGCAGGATGGTGAGGTCCGCGCCCTGCTGACCGCGGACCAGCAGAAGGTCTGGGACGCCAACGTGGAGGCGATGCGGAACCGGATGCAGCGGCCCCCCGGCAACCGGTAGCTCAGGGTCGATCCGGCGCAGCGCGGCTCGCGAGGGTCGCGCTGCGTCGCGTTAACAGCGGCGGGCGTCTTCGTCTATAGCACACACCCGAACCCGAGCCTGCCTCATGAGACTGCCGAGTGTCGTCGCCTGCTGTTGTGCGGTGCTCCTGCCCCGGGCCAGCCGGGCACAGGACGCGGCGCGGCCTCTCGGTGATTCCGCCGACACGAATGCCACGGCCGCGGTGATGCGGGAGATGAGTCAGCCGGTCGGCGACCTCCATCGCCTGATGACCCCGGTGCGCGCCCCGCAACCGGGCGACTCGGCCCGCGCGGCGGCGTTGCTCGTCGCCATCCGGGAGCGCGTGGCCCGATACCGCGACGTGCGGGTCGCGCTCGCCGACGGCTACCGGCCGTTTCTGCGCGGGGTGAAGCAGCCGGTCTACCACTACACCAACCGTCGCAACGCGCTGGCCGAGCGGTTCCGTTTCGACCCCGCCGCGCCGACGTCGCTTCTGTACCGGCCGGACTCCACCGGCGGGTTGGTGCTGATCGGGGTGATGTACAGCGAAGCGCCGGGCGCCACGCCCGAGGAGCTGGACCGGCGCGTGCCGCTTTCGATCGCCCGGTGGCACCAGCATGTGAACCTGTGCCTGCCGCCCCTCGGCACACCCGCGCGCTGGCGCGACTCGTCGAGTGGACGCCCCGTCTTCGGCCCGCGGAGCTCCATCACCACGCCGGACGCTTGTGCCGCCGGGGGGGGACGTTTCGTGCCCCGATTGTTCGGCTGGATGGTCCACATCAACGCCTTCGGCGACGATTCCGCCGCGGTCTGGGGCGGCCACGAGATGCACGAGCACACCCGCTAGCCCCACATACCGGCGCGGGAGTAGGTTGACCGTGAGGGACACACGGTCATGCCCGCACTCGCCGTTCTCGTGCTGTTGATCACCCAATCGGACTCCGCCGCGCTGCTCTCCCATGCCCGGCGCGCCCAGGCGGACTTCGAGCGCACCCGCCTGTTCCTCCTTCCGGCAGGCTTCGCGCACTCGGGCGAGCGGTGCGACGCACG
>DATGDT010000351.1:0-9605 GCA_035310725.1 Gemmatimonadales bacterium | reverse complement strand
CCGGGCTGGGCGTACAGCTGGGGTCCACAGGCGGATGCGGCCTCGCTCGGTGCGATGCACCACGCGCTGCGGCGCGGGATCAACTGGATCGATACCGCGCCGGTGTACGGGTTGGGGCACGCCGAGGAGCTCGTGGGACGTCTCCTCAAGGGCTTGCCCGCCGCCGAACGACCGTTGGTATTCACCAAGTGCGGGATGCAGTGCGACCCGCGGGACCCGAGGCGTGAGCCGCGTCGTGATCTGCGGCCCACGACCATCCGCCGGGAGTGCGAGACGTCACTCCGCCGGCTGGGGGTCGAGCGGATCGACCTCTACCAGATCCACTGGCCCGATGAGTTCGGGCTCCCCGTCGAGTACTCGTGGGCGGAGATGATCCGGCTGCGGGACGAGGGGAAGGTCCGGGCACTGGGGGTGTGCAACTTCGACGCCGGGCTGTTGACGATCTGTGCCGAACGTCGCCCGGTCGACTCGCTGCAGACGCCGTTCTCGCTGATCCGCCGCGCGGCGGCGCTGACCGACATTCCCTGGTGCGTCGAGCACGGCACCGGCGTCCTCGCCTACAGCCCGCTCGCCTCCGGGCTCCTGAGCGGCGCCTTTTCGGAGGCCCGCCTGCAGCGCCTGGCCGTCGACGACTGGCGCCGGACCGCAGCGGAGTTCCGCCAGCCGCGTCTGGGCCGCAATCTCGAGCTCGCGCAGGCTTTGCGACCGATCGCGCGCCGTCACGGCACGAGTATCGCGGCGGTCGCGGTGGGCTGGGCCGCGCGCTGGCCCGGCGTCACCGGCGCGATCGTCGGGGCCCGCGCCCCGCACCAGGTGGACGACTGGATCGCCGGCGCGACCCTGGAGCTCACCGCCGACGACCTGGCCGAAATCGCCGCGGCGATCAAGCACAGCGGCGCCGGCGACGGACCGGCCTCGCCCCAGGACGTGGAAGCATGGCAGTGGGAGGTCGGTGTTCAGGAGTGACCGGTGTCTCCCCCCAGTACACCCGGCGGGTAACGGGTGTGAAAGGATCTACCGTGACTGCCTTCTCTCACCTCGCCGCCACTAATCCGACGCCCCGCCGGTTCAATGTCGTGTTGCCGGCGGAAACGTTCAGCGAGCTGAATCAACTCGCGAGCCAGTGCGGCCGGACTCCGGCCGAAGTCGTCCAGACGGCGCTCGACCTGCTCAAGGTCGCTGACGACGAGGCGTTTCGCGGGAACGTGCTCGCGATTGCGACGCGCGACGGCCGGCCACTGCGGCAGATCGTCATTCCGCACTGATTCCACCGCGTAACCGGAGGCAGCGCCACGGGACTTGCCCCTGAAGCCCATCTCATCTTCAGTTTAGGCCGTGTTCCCGACGGCTGCGTTACCCTCCCCTCGGAAATGTTCTCCGGCGGAGGCGGTATGCTCATCGATCGGTATCTTCCGCGCTGCGACGCGAGCCTCGAATTCGAAACGACGGTGGACGCACCAGGGAGCGAGGTGTACCGCGCCATCCGTGAGGCGGATCTGCGCGACCCCATCATCAGCGCGCTGTTCGCGTTGCGTGAGCTCCCCCAGCGCCTGGCCCGCCGGCTGCATGGCCAGCCGCCGCCGCCCGCTCCTCCCAAGGTCACGTTCGGCACCATGATCCAGGATGGACCGGGTTGGACGCTGCTCGACGAGCAGCCCGACCAGGAGCTCGTGGTGGGCTCGGTGGGGCGCTTCTGGGAACGCGATTACGGTGGCCGAACGGTGACCGCCGAGGAATTCGTGGGCTTCACCGAGCCGGGTTACGCCAAGCTGGTGATCGGATTCTCGGTGCGGCCCGGTCCGACCGGCGAGTCCATCCTGCGCTACGAGGCCCGGACGCTCACCACCGACGACACGGCGCGACGCAAGTTCCGGCGCTACTGGAGGCTGATCCGTCCCGGCGTGTCGCTGGTGATGCGGGCCGCGCTGCGGCGCATCAAGCTGGCGGCCGAACATCAGGGGGCAGCGGCATGAACAGCCGCGAGCTCGACCGTTTCATGCCGCAGCCCGACATACGGGAGCGGCACGAGGGATTGATCGCGGCGCCGGCGGACCTCGTGTTCGACGTCGCGATGCACTTCGACCTGCAGTCGATTCCCCTGGTCCGGGCCATCTTCTGGCTGCGCGGCAAGCTCATGGGGGCCGCCCCGGCCGGGCGGCGCGTCCCGCAGGGATTCATCGCGGAGGTGATGGGTCTGGGGTGGGGCGTTCTGGCGCACCGGCAGGGCCGCGAGATCGTGATGGGCGCGGCGGTCCAGCCCTGGGAGGCCGACGTGCAGTTCCGGGCGATTCCCCCCGAGCAGTTCGCCGAGTTCGCCGAGCCCAACTTCGTCAAGATCGCGTGGACCCTCGAGGCCGAGCCGTTGGGCCATGCGATGAGCCGGTTCGCGAGCGAGACGCGCGCGGTAGCGACGGATGAGAAGGCGCGGGCCAGATTCCTGCACTATTGGCGCTGGGCCCGATTCGGCATCGTGGCGATCCGCTGGCTGATGCTCCCCGCGGTGCGGCGCGAGGCGGAACGGCGCTTCAGGGAGCGGACGAGGTTGGTGCCGAGGCCGTCCTAGTTGGCTCGCGGCTTGGGATAGAGCAGATCCGCGACCTGGTCGGAAATGACGTCGTAGAACCGCAGGAAGTGCTTCTCGCAGAAGCGCGCGGCGAACACCAGCGCGTCTCCCCGCTGCAGCGTCACCACGGTGATGATCTGCTCAGGCGCGTCCTGAGTCGTCTCCGGGACGGCGCTGCAATGATCGCAGGAGCCTACGTAGGATGCCGCCGCCGTGCAGATTCGAATCACCGAACGTTTCCCCAACGTGATAGAGCCGGCTTAGAGGGAGGCACGGACCGTGCCGCCCGCTCAACGTGCTCTGCCGATGGGGGTTACCGATTTGAATCGCGGGGCGAGTCTCGCAGGATGAGAGACTCCGGGCGCCGGCGCACGACCCGGGTTGCGGGATCGTGCGCCGGCGTGGAGCTCAGCGTGAGCTGAGCTTGTTGCGCGGATCGTCCTTGGCATTCACGTAGGTCAGCGTGAACGGCCCCATTCCGTTGATTTGCACGACGGTGCGTCCCCGGGCGATCGCGTAGTGATGCTGGTTGGCGCCCGCGAAGACGAAGCCACCCGTCGGCAGCGGGGACACCTTGGCTGCGTCGAGCGTGTCGCCCATCCCGATCAGGAACGTGCCGCTGATGACGGTGATGCTCTCATCCGTCGGATGCCAGTGCGGGGCGAGCCGGTACCCATCGGGGAACTCGAGCCGCAAGGTGAAGAACGCAGGCTTGCTCGGGTCGCCCTGCAGCACGGCCAGCCGGGCACCCGCAGGCAGCAGTGGCGGAGCGGCACCCCAGACGGGAGTGGACGATTGAGCGCCTGCCAGGCTCGGGACGAGCAGAGCGGCGAGCGCGGCGATGGCGAAACGAGAACGCATGGTGACCTCCGGTTGGGTTCGGCTAGACTCGACAGCGAGGGTGCAGAGTACCGAAAGCGCCCGCGGAGCGCTTCGCCCGGGAGAGCCACGACAGTTGGGAAGGGCAGATGGCCCGTTCGGGCCATGGCCGACGATCTAGAGGAGCCCCTGCTTCGCCGCGTAGGCCACGGCGGCGGACCGCGAGGAAAGGCCGAGTCTGGTCAGGAGGTTGGCCACGTGACGCTTGACCGTGTGATCGCTCAAGCGAAGGCGGGCCGCGATCTCCGGATTGCTCAATCCCTGGGCGACCAGCCGCAGAATCTCGATCTGGCGGCCTGTGAGCTTCCGGTGGCGCCCCGACGGCCTTCGCGCGGCCCATTGGGCGAGCCGGGCCTCGGCGCGGGCGGCGTCGCGGGCGGCGCCCAGCGCCCGGAACGCTTCCAATGCCTGTCGCGCCTCCCGCTGGGCGACGGCGCGCTGTTCCGTCGCGGCGAGCACGGCGGCCAGCTCGAGCCGGTTTCGTGCTGTTTCGTAGGGTGCGCCGGCCTCCTCGTAGAGACCGGCGGCCTGCTCGAAGCGGCTCGCCGCCGCTGCGAGGTCGCCCGCGTGGCGCAATACGACGGCATCGGCGGCAGCCGCCGACGCGGCCAAGGCTGTCGTGCCCAGCAGCCTGGCGATTTCCTGCAGCTCGTCGCGCGCGCGTGCCGCCGCGCTGCCATCTCCCAGAGCCACGTGCGCGCGGACCGCCAGCTCCACGGCACCGGCGCGCATGGTGGGCTCCGCATCGCCCACATGCGACAGAAACCGCTCCAGTTGTGCCGCGCCCTCCTCGGGTGCGCCGAGCTCCAGCGCCAGCGCCGCCTGACCGATGCGGGCGATGGGCTGCGAGCCGGACTGCTCGAACAACTGCGCGGCCTCGTCCAGCCGGCCCTGTCGCAACCGCAGGTCGCCGAGGCGGGCGAGCGCCTGCCCCGCGAGCGGGGGTCGTATTTGCTCGAAGTCCTTTGTGGCGGCGGCGAGCTCCGTCTCGGCTTCGGCCCACTCGCCGCGCCAGATCAACACGCCGGCGTACTGGACGCGGCAGATCGCCGAGAGCACCCGAACGCGCCAGCGCCGGGTGAATTCCTGCACCCGGGCGCACCACTGGGCGGCGCGGTCGTAGTCGCGAACCCGCTCGCAGGCAAAGATCTCCCAGCAGCAGACGACGCCCACCGTGTGCAGCTCCTTCACCTCGCCGCCGGTGGCCGCGGCGGTCGCCTCGTCCAGGCGGCGCAGCCCCGCGGCGACCTCACCCGCGCTGACGCGCGCCAACCCCTCCAGGGCCAGACCGGTGACCTCGAGACCCCGATCCCCGGTGGCGCGACCGAGGACGGCCGCGCGCTCGCCACGCTCGCGGGCCACGGCGGTGTCGTGACCCCGGAACAGGGCGAGCTCGCCGTCGCGCAGCAGAAGCCACCCGTACTCGGCCGTCTGCTCGTGGCCCTCCAGCAGCCGGCGGGCGCGCTCCAACCACCCAGAGGCGACCGCCGAGTCGCCGTGGAAAGCGAGGTGGTCCCAGACCAGCCAGATCGCGACGCGTGCTGCGCCCTTGGCGTCCCCCTGATCACGGTAGAGACGGTAGGCGCGTTCCCGGGCGTCGAAGGTGAGCGCGGCGTCGTCCAGCCACCACGCCGCCAGACCGAGCTGCTCCAGCGCCTGGGGAGACTCGCCGGCCGCGAGGCTCTCCTGGAAGAGAGCGCGCGCTTCTGCCCACGCGCCCTGTTGGAGGGCTGCCGTACCGGCGGCATAGGGATCGGTGGATGGCATGTGAATGAAACTTAGCAGTTTGCGGGACACACTCGTGTCCTGCGCAGTTCCGTCGGGCCTCGTCTCCGAATGACTGAGCGATCTCCTCGGCGCGGCGCGGATCCACGGCTCCAAGGCCCTGGAAGGGAGGAACAGGCATCTCGGCCGGGATCATGCGGGCCATGACATCGCTCTCGCCATGATATGACGTGCTGAATGCGGCTCAGGGCAGCTTGACGCGGGCTGGGCTGCCACGGTTGAGGTTCGAGCCGTCACCGAGCTGGCCAAACCGATTCCAGCCCCAACAGTATGTCCCGCCACCGACGTCGATGCCGCACGTGAAAGCATTGCCGGGGCTGATGGTGCCGAAGGCGATGCCACCATCCACCGCGATCGGTGCGGTGCTGCACGCCGGATTGAGCTGACTCGGCGCAGAGCAGGCCTCGCTCGTCGAAGCACCCAGCTGACCGAAGGAGTTCGAGCCCCAGCAAAACGCTTGGCCGGAAGTCGAGAGCCCGCATGCATGGCCCAGAATGGAGTTGGCCTTGCTCGCCGCCAAGTCACGAAAGGTGAGGCCCCCGACCACGGCCACTGGTGCGGTGCTCGCGCCAACCGTGCCGCCACCAAGCTGCCCGAAGGCACCAAAGCCCCAACAAGAGGCGGCACCGCCGGTCGATAGCCCGCAAGCATAGGCACCGCCGGCGGAGATGGACCTGAAGGGCCCGCCAAGCACGACGGTTGGTGTCACGGCACAGCGACCGGAGCTCCCTGCGACGGAGCAGGTACCGCTCGCTACTCCATCACCCAGCTCTCCGAATTGGCCCCAACCCCAGCAATGCCCTGTGCCGACGGCGTCCACGGCACAGGCGCTCAACAGGCCTGTCGTTATGGAGCGAAACACAGGGTTTCCTGACACCGCAATCGGTGTGCTGCTGCAGGGCAGAGTCGCGAAGGTGACGCAGGACTCGGTCGTCGAAGCAGTGCCCAGCGCAGCATTCTGGTTCGTGCCCCAACAATACGCCACGCCATCCGTCGTCAATCCACACGTCAGCTGATCGGCGACGTCCAAGACACTCCAGGTGTGCGACCCGGCGACTAAGACCGGCACAGCGCTCCCCTGTGTACTGGCGTTTCCGAGTTGACCCCCATTGTTCTGGCCCCAGCAGTACGCCGTGCCGTCCGCCGTCAGGCCGCAGGTGTGAAAGCCACCAGCCGCCAAGCCGGTGAACCGCACATTGCCCGTCACGGGAGCTGGCGCATTGCGGTCCGTCGTCGTCCCGTCGCCCAGCTGGCCGTAGAGGTTGTAGCCCCAGCACCAAGCCACCCCGTCCGCCGCAAGCCCGCAGGCATGGGCCTCTCCGGTGCTGACGGAAACAAGACTCAGACCTCCTTCCACGACGTTGGCGGTGGCATCGAGTAGTGGTGCGGCTTGATCCAACGTCAGGACGTGGATGGCGACGAGGGCACGCACCTGCTGCAGCAGCGCTGATAGGATGGCGCGACCCTGCTGTTCCTTGCCAGCATCCAACAGCATTGCTGCTGCGTTCGCTTTCGCTTTCAGGGCTTGTGCCAACATTGGGCTCAACTGGCCGGCGTCGACCAACGCGCCTATGGCATCATAGATCGGTTGCAGGCGCAGGGCAGGGCTTTGAGGTGCTGCAAGAGAAGACGCAACCGAGGCCACCGGAGGCCCTACGGCGACGGGGGCCGCTTCATCGGCGCAGGAGGTCAGGGCCCATGGTGCACCGATCACGACCGCGAGAATACCAATCGAGCGCTTCATCCTCGGCTCCTGACCAAGAGGTGGGCCTTTTAGGGCACGAGGATGAGATTGTGCGAGCGGGTGTCAATCGACCGTCAAATCACTTCGCGATACCTAGTTGCCATCTCCTTTGCCCCACATCAGGCGCTGGTCCACCACCGCCCCGATGACATGCAACGTCGTGGGGTGGGCTGCGAGCAATGCGTCCGCCATGCTGCAGCCGGCCTCGAAGAAGTGCGCGTCGCCGGGATTCTGACCCAGATGGAAGACGATCCGCTCGATCCGCGCCAGATGCGCGGCGACGACCTGCAGCGCCGTCATCAGGATCCGGTTGCCGCCGAACACGCCGCACCCCCAGAACCCGGTGTGAATCGTCACCGGAGCGGCGGCCTCCTCCCGGGCGGCCACGAACCCCGCCCACGCCGTGCGCAGGATGCGGGCGATCTCTTCCTCTTTGTAGGCCCCGCGCCCCGACGACGGCGCCGCGATCGCCAGGATGTTCGACACGGTCGGCGGATCGAGCCGCTGCGTGGCTTCGCGCAGCCGCTCGGCCGGCGCCCCCGCGAAGCGGTAGCCGTACAGGCCACCGGTGTCCACGTAGCAGCGACGCTGCACGCCGCTCACCAGCACGGGCGTGGGCCCCTGCGCGTCTTCGGTCAGCGGGGCGCACCCCGTGTCCCCATCGGCCAGCAGCGCCTCGCGCAACGAGCCGAGTGCGGGATGCTCGGCCGTCTGCAGCTCATCCTGCGCGAACAGGGAGCTGCCGTAGGCATAGAAGAGATGCGCGTCCGCGAAATTGAGGTGCCAGTGCACCGTGGCGTCGCCGGCGGCCGGTGGGGCGTAGTCGAAGAACCCGGGGTGACCCGCGACCTCCAGCGGTCGCTCCCGCGGAACGCCGGTCGGCAGCCGCCCGCCCGTCCAGCGCGAGGACGTCACGGTCCCCGCGTGATGCGTCCCGGGCGGACACGCCACATCGTAGACGACCTTCTTGTTCGGGTGCGCGAACTTCGGCGGCCAGCGACGCACCAGCTCGTCCGCTTCCCAGGATCGGCGGCACATCAGGGCGGGGAGGTTCGCCGCGTCCGCATTCAACATGGCGTGGGCCGCTCCGTGACCGGGGCCGCGCCGGGTCCCGGGAGCGCCGCCTTGCGGCCGCCCGTCGCTTCCCCTTCGAGCAGCGCGTCCTCGTCCCCGTAGGCGTACGCGGTGGCGGCGCCGTGCTGGAACAGGCCTCCCGTGTCGGCAGTGGGACCGTACGTGCTGTGCAGCGAGCGACCCAGCATGCGCAGCAAGGTCGTCTGCTGCCCGCGATGATGCGCGGTGTGGGCGATGCGGCGCACCATCACCCAGGCACGGCTGCGGCGCACATCGAAGAACGCGACTTCCTCCTCCCACCACTCGTCCGGCTTCGCGCGCAGCGCGGCGAGTCGCTTCGCCGACCGCTCCCCGTACCTCCGCAGAAACGCCGTCCGTGTCTCCGTGTCGGGCAACGGCGGCCCCCCGACGTCGATGCCCAGCATGGTCCGGAACCACAGGTCCTCGCTCAGACTCTGGTGCACCATGTGCTCGAGCACGCTCCGCCCGCGCGCATCGGTGCGATGTGGACGCACGGCGAGGTCGTCGTCCTCGAACATGCTCCATACGCTCAGCACCTTGAGTCGCTCGGTCGCGTAGGTCTCGGTCAGAAATCCGTATCGTCCCGCCGTCGTCATTGCCACCGCTCTGTGGGCACGTCGGCGGGGACCGGCTGGGCACGGAGGTAGGTGACGATCTTCCAGATCGCATCGGGGGACAGCACGCCGCCGTACGCCGGCATGCCGCGGGCGCGGCCGTAGAAGATGGACTGGAACACGGCACCGTCGGTCCCGCCGTAGCGCCAGCGCCCGTCTACCAGACTCGGTCCCACCCACCCCGTCGCGCCGCCCCCATGGCACCCGTCGCAGTTCATCGCCACGAACGTCCGCTCGCCCTCGGCCACCGAGGCCCGATCGTCGGAGAACGGATTCACCAGGGTCGCGGCAACCGGGGCGACCCCGCCGGCGGCCACGTGCTGCTCGTACCGGATGGACGGCGGAGCCTGTCCGGCATCGCGCGAGGCGCCGCGACATCCGGCCGCGGCCAGGAGACCGAGTCCCGCTACAGCGCGAAGATCCATACGATGCCGCCCTGGCTCGTGTGGCGGGCGATATCCGGCATGAAGTCCGCGGGCGCGCGCACGTCCGCCGGATCGTCGGAGCGGACGTCGCCGGACAGGAGAAACCAGTCGCCGCCGATGCCCGCGTACACCGCGACGTACTGCCTGCCGTCGGGTCCGCGGTAGGTAATCGGACACCCCACGACGCCGGACCCGACCTTGAACTTCCAGAGGGGATTCCCGGTGCGTGCGTCCGCCGCCTTGAACCATCCATCCAGCGTTCCGTAGAACACCACGTCACCCGCCGTCGTCACGCTGCCGCTCCACACGGGATAGCGTTCGCGGATCTCCCAGACCTTGCGTCCCGTCCGCGCGTCCCAGGCGATGAACGCGCCCATGTGACCGCCGGGCCCGGGCTTGTAGGGCGTGGCGGCGCCGATGTAGGGCGTGCCGGCGAGGCGGGTGACCTGCGCCGCCTGATAGTCCATGCAGAGGTTGTTGGTCGAGACGTAGAACAGCCC
>DATGDT010000350.1:0-9187 GCA_035310725.1 Gemmatimonadales bacterium | reverse complement strand
AGCACGGCGAGGTGCTCGTCCTCGAACACGAACCGGAGGTCGGTGTGGGCGGGGGCGTAGGTGCGGGGCGGCTCGGTGGGCGGGAATTCCACGGTCACGACGGCGCCGCGCTCCAGCAGGGCGGAGGCGCGCAACGGTTTGCCGTCGGCGCTCACGCGCTTGTCGGCGATCAGACGGGCAGCCTGGGTACGGGAGAGCGCGAGCTGGTCGGCGAGAAAGCGGTCGAGGCGCTCGGTGAGAGGCACCACGATGCAGAAGGTGGTGCCGTCGGGGGTCACGAGGGTGCCGTCCCGGCCTCCTTCGCCGCCCCGCCGCCGCGGGCGCGTCCCTCGAGCCACAGCGACACCGCGAGCGCGATCGCGCCGACCGTGATGGCCGAGTCGGCGACGTTGAAGGTCGGCCAGCGGTAGTTCCCGATGCCCACTTCGATGAAGTCGACGACGCCCTGGGCGCTGCGCAGCCGGTCGAGCACGTTGCCGATCGCCCCGGCGACGAGCAGCGCCAGCACGAACAGCCGCAGCCGGTCGTTGTCCGGGGTGTGGCGGACCATCGAGCCGAGCACGGTCAGGGCGAGGAGCGCCAGCACGAGGAAGATCCAGCGCGAATACTCGGGCGGCCCGAGACACAGCCCGAACGCGGCGCACTGGTTGTACACCAGCCGCAGCACGACGTAATCGCCGATCACCGGCACCGGCCGACGCGACAGCACGCCTTCGGCGAGGTATTTGGTGACGAGATCGAGGGCGACGATGCCCACGATCGTGCCCCAGAACAGCCGGCGGCTAGCGGCGCTTGCCATCCTCTTCCTTCGCCTTGCAGTTGATGCAGAGGCGGGCGTGCGGCAAGGCGTCGAGACGGTCGAACCCGATCTCTTCCCCGCACTGCTCGCACTTGCCGAACTTCTCGGGCGTCTGGTACAACCGGCGCAGGGCCTGGTTGACGTGCCAGAGATAGCGCCCTTCCTGCGACGCGAACAGGAACGCCTTCTCACGCTCCATCGCGTCGGTGCCCTGGTCGGCCATGTGGAAGGAGTAGCTCGACAGGTCGCCGTCGGAGGCCTGCAGGCTCGAGTTGAAGGACTCGCCGTAATGGCCGAGCTCCTTCATCACGCGCGCGCGCTCCTCCAGCAGCCGCTTTTCGAGGTGCGCCAGCTGTTTCTTGTTCAGCCCCTTGGTCTTCGTCGTCATTCTCGGGTTCCGCCCTTTCGTGCGTCGTGGCGTCGCAAGGCGAGCGTCACCGCCCGCCCTTCAATGTCGACTTCCCGGGTGATATCCGCGTCCTCGAGGGTGCCGACCACCTGCATGCGCCGGGCCAGCGTCTCCCCCGCGACGTACCCCTCAAACGCCTCCACGGCCGCGATGACCTCCGGGGCCCCCGAGACGCTCAGCTCGATGCGCGTGGTGTATTCGTACCCGGCTTCCTTGCGGAGCCGCTGGACGCGGTTCACCACCTCCCGCGCCAGGCCCTCCTGCTCGAGATCCGGCGTCAGCGACGGATCGAGCGCCACCACGTAGGGGCCGTCGGCCTGCACGATCCATTCGCTGGCCACGTCTCGCGTGACGGTCACATCCTCGGGGAGGAACTCCCACTCCCCACTGCGCACCGCCTCGCCCCGTTCGAGGGCGTGCAGCTCGTGCGGCGCGAGCGACGCGACGGCGGCGGCCGCCTGCGGCGTCGCCTTGCCGTAGCGCCGGCCGAGGGAGCGAAAATTCGCTTTCCCGTGCAGCGTGACCAGCTCGTCGTCGGATTCCACGACCTGGTACGACTTCACGTTCACTTCGGCGACCAAGATATCTAACAGGTCCGCCAAGAGCGGCCCCCGCACCGCCGCCGGGACGGCCAGCTGCATCCGGGCCACGGGCTGGCGCACCCGCAGGCTGCGCGACTCCCGGGCCGCCCGCGCCAGGGAGGCGAGGCGGCGCACCGCCGCCATCGCCGCCAGGAGCTCCGGCTCACGCCGCCCCTGATCCTGTGGAAACCGCTCCAGGTGGACCGAAGTGCCCAGCAGGGACCGGTGCAGCCAGTCCGCGATGAACGGGGCCGCCGGCGCGAGCAGCCGGGCCGTGGTCACGAGCGCCTCGTGCAGCGTGGCGACCGCCGCCTCGTCGGCCGCCCGGTCGGGCGCCCAGAAGCGGGGGCGGTTGAGCCGCACGTACCAGGTGGACAGATCCTCCACCACGAACTCGATGATCGCGCGGACGCCGGTCGTCACATCGTAGTCGTTCCAGGCGGTGCGCACGGCCGCGATGGTCTGGTCGAGCCGGGCCAGGAGCCAGCGATCCACGAGCGGACGCTCGGCCGGGGCCGGGACCGGCGCCTGCGGCGTCCAATCGCCCGCGAACATCTGGAAGAACTGGTACGTGTTGCGCAGGGTGTTGAGAAACCCGCCCTTCCCCACGTCCTCCGTATCGAACCGCTTGGGCAGCCAGACCTGACTCTGGGTCAGGAGGTAGAGCCGCACCGCGTCCGCCCCGTGGCGCTCGATCACCTGCCACGGGTTCACGATGTTGCCGCGGCTCTTGGACATCTTCTGCCCCTGCGCGTCGAGCACCAGCTCGCCCACGATCACGTTGCGGTAGGCGGGCGCGTCGAAGCACCCGACGGCGATCGCCAGCAGCGAGTAGAACCAGCCGCGCGTCTGGTCCACCCCCTCGCAGATGAAGTCCGCGGGGAAATGCGCCTTGAATTCCGCTTCGTGCGCGAACGGGAAGTGCCATTGCGCGGCGAGCATGGCGCCCGAGTCGAACCAGGCGTCGATCACCTCGGGCACCCGCCGCATCGTCCCCGCACAGCTGCGGCACGTCCAGGTCACCGCGTCGATGAACGGCTTGTGCGGGTCGAAGTCCGCCGGGACCGCGCGCCCCGAGCGGGCGGCCAGCTCCTCGTAGGAACCGATGACCTCGCGATGCTCCCGGTCGTGCTCGCACTCCCACACGTTGAGCGGGGTGCCCCAGTAGCGGTCGCGCGAGATCGCCCAGTCCACGTTGTTCGCGAGCCATTCCCCGAACCGGCCCGTCCCGATCTCGGGCGGGTGCCACTGGACGCCGGCGTTCACCTCGAGCAGCCGCTGCTTGTAGGCCGTGGTGCGGACGAACCACGAGCTGCGCGCGTAGTAGATCAGCGGCGAATCGCAGCGCCAGCAGAACGGATACGTGTGCGTCAGCGGGCGCGTCTCGAGCCAGCGGCCGTCGTGCTTGAGCCGCTCGATGATCGCGTGATTGGTCGCCTTGTCGGTGACCAGCTTCCCCTCGATCTCCGGCCACGACGTCCCCTGGAACGTCCCATCGGGAGCGACCGGGTTCACGAACGCGAGCCCCTCGCGCTGGCCGGTGGCGTAGTCGTCCGCGCCGAACGCGGGCGCCATGTGGACCAGGCCCGATCCCTCTTCGGCCGAGACGAACTCCGCGGCGACGACCACCTCGCGCTTGCCGTCCGGCGGCAGCGGCACCACGTCGAGCGGCCGCCGGTACGCCTGGCCGACCAGGTCGCGCCCGCGGAAGCGGCGCACCAGCTCTCCCTCGGCGAGCGTCTTTCCGCCCACGTGGATGTCGCCGGCGCGCGCGGCGGCGGCGAGGTAGCGGCGCACCTCGCCGTGGGCATCGGGCAGCGCGTACTCCCCGTACTCGAGATCCGGATGCACCGCCACGGCGACGTTGGAGACGAGCGTCCAGGGCGTGGTGGTCCACACCACGAGCTGGCCTTTCGGGTCGTCGGCGAGCGGGAACGTGACATACACCGAGTTGGTCTGCTCCTGGTCGTAGCCCAGGGCCAGCTCGTGCGAGGACAGCGCTGTGCCGCAGCGCGGGCAGTACGGCAGCACCTTGTGCCCGCGATACAGGTAGCCGCGGTCGTGCAGCCGGCGCAGCAGCCACCACACCGTCTCGATGTAATCCTTGGTGTAGGTGATGTAGGGATGCTCGTAGTCCAGCCAGTAGGCGATCCGGTCGGAGAGCGCCTCCCAGTCGGTCTTGTACGTGAACACGCTCTCGCGGCACAGCTGGTTGAAGCGCTCGACGCCGAACGCCTCGATCTGCTTCTTGCCGCTGATCTGGAGCTGGCGCTCGACCTCGATCTCCACCGGGAGCCCGTGCGTGTCCCATCCCGCGATGCGCGTCACGCCCTGGCCCAGCATCGTGTGGTAGCGGCACACCAGGTCTTTGATGGTGCGCGCGAAGACGTGATGGATGCCGGGGCGGCCGTTGGCGGTGGGCGGGCCTTCGTAGAACACGAACGGCGGACCGTAGCGCGCCGCTTCCTGGACGCGCGCGAACAGCCGCTCGTGCTTCCAGGTCGCGAGCAGCTGCTTCTCGAGCGCGTCGGCGCTCGGGTCGGCCGGCAGCGGCGGGTAGGCCATCAGTGCAGTCGCGGGATGAGGCCCTGCACCAGCGTCGCGAGTCGCGGCTCGGCCACGCGGGCCACCGCCAGGATCTGCTCCACCGAGGCGGGCTCGAGCGCGTCCGGCAGGCACAGGTCGGTGATGATGGACAGCCCCAGCACCCGCATCCCCAGCTGGCGCGCGACGATCACCTCGGGCACGGTGCTCATCCCGACCACGTCGCCTCCCAACATGCGCAGCATGCGGTACTCGGCGCGGGTCTCGAGGTTGGGCCCCGCCACCGCGACGTAGGTCCCTTCGCGCAGCGTGATGCCCTGCTCGAGCGCGACGTCGCGAGCGAGCCCGCGCAGGGCCGGGTCGTACGCCTCGGTGAGATCGGGAAACCGCGCCGATCCTGCGCCGTCGTCCGGACCGACGAGGGGGTTGTCACCCAGCAGATTGATGTGATCGGCGAGCAGCACGAGATCGCCGGCCTCCCACAGGGGGTGCATCCCACCGCTCACGTTGGAGACGATCAGCGTGCCGGCGCCGAGCGCGCGCAGCACGCGCACCGGGAAAGTCACCTGATCGAGGGCGTAGCCCTCGTAGCGATGGAAGCGGCCCTGCAGCATCGCGACGGGACGCCCCGCGAGCGTACCCACGTGGAGGCGCCCGGCGTGACTCTCCACGGTCGGGACCGCGAATCCGGGGAGCTCGGCGTAGGGAATCACGGCGTCGGCATCGAGCAATTCGGTCAGGGCGCCGAGACCCGTGCCCAGGACGATCGCCACCTCCGGCACGAGGCCGGTGCGGGCGCGGACCGCCTGCACCGTCTCTGCCACTGTCACCCGCGATCGCCCTCCAGCGCGCGCAGCTCGGCCAGCTGGCGATCCAGCAGCGCCCGGAAGCCGGCCAGATACCCGGCGAATTGCCGCTGCACCTCCGCCATCCGGAGGTGTGCATCCTGCTCGGCCCGCTCCGCCCCGTCGATCTGCCGCCGCCCCTCGGCCTCCGCCTCGCGGAGGATCACCTGCGCCTCGCGCTCGGCCGCGGCGCGCGTTTCCTCCCGCAGCTGCTGCGCCGCCACCAGCGCTTCGTTCATCGCCGTCTCGCGCTCGCGGAACACCCGCAGCTGCTCGGTGAGTGCCGCCACGCGCTCCTCCAGGACCGATTTCTCTCGCAGCACGCGCTCCAGCTCGTCCGCCACGCGCATGCGGAAATCCTCGACGCCCAGCGTCTCGTAGCCGCGGAGAACGCGGCGGAACTCCTGCCGCCGCACATCGAGCGGCGTCAGATGGAAGACGTCGTCGGTCACGCCGTTCCCGTCGTCCTCGCTCCGAACAGGGCGGTACCCAATCGGATCACCGTTGCTCCCTCCTCGACTGCCGTAGCGAAGTCGGCGGACATCCCCATCGACAATGTCGGCACCCATAGTCCCTCCTCCTTCATTGCATCGCGCAACCGCCGCAACCCGCGGAAGGTCGTTCGCTGCACCTCCGCATCGTCGGTCAGCGGCGCCATGGCCATCAGACCCTCGAGCGCCAGCGCCTCCAGCCCCGCCACACTCCGCAGTAACGCGGGGGCGTCGGCCAGCGGGCAGCCGCTCTTCTGCTCCTCCGCCGCCACATTCACCTGCACCAGCACCCGCTGGCGCACGCCCTGCCCGGCCGCCCGGTGCGCCAGCTCCTCGGCCAGCGGGAGCGAATCCACCGAGTGCACCAGCGCGAACCGGCCGGGGATGAGCCTGGCCTTGTTGCGCTGCAGATGACCGATCAGGTGCCACACCACGCCTGCGTCGGCCACCGCGGCCATCTTGTCCAGCGCCTCCTGCACCCGGTTCTCCCCCACGTCGGGGAGGCCGGCCGCCCGGGCGGCGGCCACCGCGTCGGGCCCGAACCCCTTGGTCACCGCCACGATCGTGACGGGATGGGTCCACCCGCCTGCCGCCTGCCGCCGCGCGATCTCCGCCCGAATGAGGGCGAGCCGCTCCGGCAGACCGGCAAAATTCATAGCCGGATATAGTACCCCCGAGCGGGACCCGAAACAATCGTCCGGCGGTTCGGAGGGCGAAAACCTAGGTGGCGCCTGCGGAAATGAGGGTTTCGAGGCGGCCGATGGACCCGGACAGCACCTCCCGGACCTGATCGGCCGTAAGCGGACGGTACAGCCGGCCGCCGGAGGCGATCGAGATGGTGGACGTCTCCTCCGACACCACGAATACCGTCGCGTCGGTCTCCTCGGAGAGTCCCAGCGCGGCCCGGTGGCGCGTCCCCAGGGACTTGTCGGACACCTTGTACTGGGTGAGCGGCAGCACGCAGCCGGCCCCGATGATGCGGTCCCCGCGCACGAGCACCGCCCCGTCGTGCAGCGGCGAGTAGGGGGTGAAGATCGTCGTCAGCAGCGGCGCGGAGACCTTCGCCTCCATCGACACGCCGGAGGGCAGCAGCTCGTCGAGCGCGATGTCGCGCTCCACGGCGATGATGGCGCCGGTCCCGGCGCGCGCCAGCCGGTCCAGCGCCTCGGCGATCTCCTCCGCGACGGATTGCCGGTCGCTGCGGGAGAAGGCCCGCATCAGGCGCGACTGTCCCAGCCGCGCCAGGGCGTTGCGCAGCTCGGGCTGGAACATGACGACGGCGGCGAACGGCGCGAAGGTGAACAGGACGCCGAGCAGGTAGCTCACCATGGTGAACTTGGCCACGACCGCCGCGAAGTAGGCGAGCGACAGGATGACCAGGCCGACCACGATCTGCAGCGCGCGCGTCCCGACCAGGAACAGCAGGAAGCGGTAGATGACGATCGCGACGAGCAGGATCTCGACCGCGTCCGGCCACAGCTTCGGAATGAGAAAACGGTAGGCGTCGAAGTTCATGGATCGGCGTCCAGAGCGCAGGCGAGCGCGAGCGCCTCGCGGGCGAGGCGGGCATCGTGCACGCGGAACAGGCGGGCGCCGCGCTGCCAGGCGAGGGCGCACGCGACCGCGGTGGCGCGATCGCGGTCCTCCGGTGGCCGCCCGGTGGCCGCGCCGAGAAATCGTTTCCGCGACGGACCGACGAGCACAGCATACCCCAGACCGACGATCGGGTCCAGTTCCGCGAGCAGCCGGAAACTCTGCTCGGGCGTCTTGGCGAACCCGAACCCGGGGTCGAGGACGATGCGCTCGCGGGCGATACCGGCGGCCTCGGCCCGGGCGGCCGCCTCCCGCAGCTCGCCCGCCACCTCGACCGACACGTCTTCGTATCGCGCCAGGGCGTCCATCGTTTCCGGCGTGCCCCGCATGTGCATCAGGACGAGCCCGGCCCCGGCCCGCGCCACCGGGCCGGCGAGTGCGGGGTCGAAGGCGAGCCCCGAGACGTCGTTCACGACGCTCGCCCCGGCGTCGAGCGCCGCCGCGGCGACGTCGGCCTTGCGCGTGTCCACCGAGACCGGCCCCAGGCCGCGACGCACGAGGGCGTCGATCACGGGCACGACGCGTTCGGTCTCCTCGGAGACCGGCACCGGCTGCGACCCGGGCCGGGTCGATTCCCCACCGACGTCGATCAGCAGACAGCCGTCAGCCTTCAGCCGGTCAGCCTGCTCGAGCGCGGCATCCAGCGTCGTGAAGCGACCACCGTCGGAAAAGGAGTCCGGCGTGACGTTGAGAATGCCGACAAGCACCGGGCTGTCGAGCGCGATCTCCCCGCCTGCGATCGCCCAGCGACGCGGTGGATCGGCGTAGTCGATCAGAACGCGCGCCAGCGCGGGAACGAGGTCGGCCAGCTCCGGCGGCGCGCGGTCGGGCCGGGCGAGTACCGAGAGCCGGCTCGCGGCGGCGCTCACCAGCGCCCAACCGTCGCCGGTGAGCACGTCGGCCCCGGCGCGGATGCCCCAGCGCACCAGCGCTTCACGCGCCGGGTCGCCGACGTCTTCCATCAGGAGGATGATTGGGGCCAGGCCGGCCGCGGCGAGGCGCGACCGCTCGGAATCCCAGCCGCGGGCCGCAAGCGCCGCGCGCACCGCCTGAGGAGGGCCGTGCGTCGCGAGCGCCGTGACCTTCACGCCCCCGCGGGTTCCGGGGGTGGGTTGCCGAGCATCGGACCGCGCACCGGTTGCGGCGCCGACTTGCGAGCTCCCGGCTCCGCGAGGAGCGGCGCCGGGGGCGGCGACACCGGGGGCAGCGGCCTGCCATCCACGACCATCTGCACCTGCTCCCGATCCAGCGTCTCGCGCTCGAGCAGGGCGGCGGCCAGACGGTTGAGCGCGTCGCGGTGCTCGAGGAGGATCTGCCGCGCCCGCTCGAACGCCGTCCCCAGGATGCGCTTCAGCTCCTCGTCCACCACCTCGGCGGTGTGCTCGGAGATCTCGCGCCGCTGCACCACCTCGCGGCCGAGGAAGATCTCCGCCTCGCGGTCGCCGACGGCGATGGGGCCCACGACGTCGCTCATGCCGAACTGCGTGATCATGCGCCGCGCCATGTCGGTCGCCTGCTGGATGTCCTGCGCCGCGCCGGTCGTCACCTTGTCGGGGCCGAACACCAACTCCTCGGCGACGCGTCCGCCGTAGGCCGTGGCCAGGTGACTGAGAATGAATTCCTTCGTGTAGTTGTGGCGGTCTTCCTCGGGCAGCCAGTGCGTGACGCCGAGCGAGCGGCCGCGCGGCACGATCGTGACCTTGTGGATCGGATCGGCGCCCGGCACGTACAGACTCACCAGCGCGTGCCCCGCCTCGTGATAGGCGGTGAGTTTCCGCTCTTCCTCGGAGAGCACCATGCTCTTGCGCTCGAGGCCCAGCATCACCTTGTCCTTGGCGTCCTCGAGATCGGCCATGTCCACGGCCTGCTTGTTGCGCCGGGCCGCGAGCAGCGCCGCCTCGTTCACCACATTGGACAGCTCGGCG
>DATGDT010000349.1:0-4890 GCA_035310725.1 Gemmatimonadales bacterium | reverse complement strand
GGGTCGGCGAGGGTCATCGATTTGTCGGTTTCGGTCAGGTAGCGCATCACTCTTTCGGTCGCGCGAGCGACACCTGAGCGGTTGCGGCGCGAGTCATTGGAGGAGGGTCCAAGAGCGGCGAGGAGTCCTGCGCGGTAGGCCGTCCCTTGGCAGGGTCGTGACGAGGTCGGCGGGGATGTGAAGGGGGACGGGACGGAGACGGGTCGTCAGGCCGGATCGGAGGCCGGGCGGGCACGGTGGGCACGGTAGGAACGACCGGTGAGCTTCAAGACCACGGCCCCGTCCACCAGGCGGTCCAGAAACGCCGCCGCCAGCGGCGGATCGCCCAGGTAGTCGGCCCAGGCGACAAAGTCGATGTTCGTGGCCAGCGCCGTGGAGTGCCGTCCCATGCGGGCGGCCAGCAGGCGGTAGTAGAACGTGCTCGCCTGAGGCTGCGCCTCACGCTCCAGGTGGTCGAAACCGAACTCGTCGATCAAGAGCAGGTCCAGCCGCGCATACCCGGCGAGCATCCGCTCGCAGGTCCCGTCGGCCAGGGCCGCGGTGAACTCCTTCAGCAGTTTCGCGCTGGTCACGTATCGCACCCGGTAGCCTTGCACGCACGCGGCGTGGCCCACCGATTGGAGGATTCGACTTTTCCCCAGGCCGGTTTGCCCTACCAGGATCACGTTCTCGTGCCGCCGCACGAAGTCGCAGGTGGCCAGGTGCTCGATGCTCTGGCGGTCCAGGCCCTTGGCGTTGAAGCTCCAGTCGAACCCCTCCAGGCTCGTCAGCTCGCGGAACTTCGCCGCGCCGATGCGCCGCTGCAGCGCGCGCTGGAGCTTCGCCTCGGCCGGGCCGGCCAGCAGGCGGTGCAAAAACTCCAGGTGGCTCAGCGACTCCTTCTCCGCCGCTGACAACGCGGCATCGAGCGCACCCGGGGCCAGCGCCACGCCCAGCGTACGCAGTGCGGCGGTGACGTTCTCATGCAGGCTCGGCGCCGCCGTCCTCTTCGTCGTGGAGGGGCGCTTCGGGGTCGATCGCTTGGGCATCGTGGGGGTCCTCGCCCAGCAGGGCCTGGTAGTCGGAGGTGGGGCGCGGTGGGGTCGGGGGGCCGTCGCACAGTCGCTCGAGCGTGGTGCGGTGGTCGTCGGCCAGCACGTCCAGGGGTGTCCGGGGCCGACCGCGCACCGCGAGGATGCGTTGCATGGCCGCCAGGCTGAAGGCGCCATACCGTACGGCACGCTCCAGCGCCGCTGTGACGTCGCGACGCGGGTACACCGCCGCCAGCGTCAGGACCCGCTCGGCCTGGCTCTTGCCGAACCGGTTGCCCGCGAGCAGACCCTCCAGGAACCGCGTGCCCGCGGTGCCGAATGCGGCGAACTGTGCCGCCAGTTGCTCGCTTCGCCGTTGCGTGTCGCGGGGCGGCTCGTGCTCCTTGCGACAGCTCCGCTGGCCCGTGACACCGCGCGGGAAGAGCGGGTGTCGCGTCACCTCGACGAAGGTCCGGTCGTGGATCACCACCTCGTCCTCGGTCACCCGCACCGCGACGCTCTGGCCCAGCAGTCGCCAGGGGGCCGCGTAGAAGTTCTGGCGGTACACCACGAACCCCTCGGCGTCGACGGTGCGGTACACCACCTCGGAGGTGTCGTACGGCCGCGCCGGCAGCGGGATCAGGTGCGGGCGTTCCTCGGCGTGGCGGTCGATCGGCCGCGCCTGGGTCTGGCGATGCAGCCGCACGTCGGCGACCTCGGCCAGCCACCACGCCGCGGTCTCGTTCAGGTGCTCCAGGCCGCGGAAGGTCCGGCCGCCGAGAAGGCTCGTTTCCACATACCAGAAGGGGCGCTCGACCTTCCCCTTCGTCTGCGCCCGCCGCGGTCGACAGGCCACCGGTCGAAAACCGTAGTGGGCCGCGAACGCCAGGAACCGCGGGTTGTACACCGGCTCGTCACCGTCGTAGCCACTGACGACGACCTTCATGTTGTCATACAGACACGTCGCCGCCACTCCGCCCAGGTGCTCGAAGGCGCGGATGTGCTCGCGCACGGTGGTGGCGAAGTCCTGGGCCGCGACGAAGTGCAGGTACTGGCGGCGCGAGTAGCCGAGCACGTAGCTGAAGGCGTGCACGCGGCGGCGGCCCTCGTCACTGAAGTCCAGATCATAGGTGGAATAGTCCATTTGAGCCTGGACCCCGGGAGCCGTCTCGAACCGCCGCACCGGCGCGACCGGCGGACGGGGGCGGAGCTGCCGCACGCGCTCGGAGAGGATCGTGTACCCTCCCGTGTAACCGTGCGGGCGCAATTCCTCGAGGATTCGTTGTGCCGTGATGTCGGGATAGCGCGTCAGCAACGCGACGATGGCCGGCTCGTGGGCGTCGAGCTGGCTGCCGCGCGGCGCGGGCTGAGGCATCGGACAGCCGCTGCGCGCCTGCTCGATCTCGTGCAGCGCCCGGCGGACCGCGTGGTAGCTGACCCTCAGCTCCCGGGCGATCCGCCGCAGGGACGCACCGCCGCGGAAGCGGGCCACGATCTCGGCGCGCAACGTGTCATTCATGGTCGACTCATCTCCACGGCCAGGTCGCCGGCCCCCTCGGCCACGCAGCGCGCGTCACGCGAGAGCCGTGCGAACACCGGTCCCAGCACCAGGCGGTCGGAGGCGACCAATGCCGTCCAGCCGCGGCATTGCAGGAAGTTCTCCGCCCACGCCAGGCGGTCCAGCAGCACGGCCAGCTGCTGGCTCACGCGGTTGCCGCGTGCGCTGAGGCGTGGGTCCCAGCCCTTCTGCTCGGGTGCACCGGCATGGCCCAGCGCCTCGCGTGGTTTGGTCAGCACGAACAGCTTCTGCTCGGCCGTGACCGCCCCCAGGAGCAGGCGGACCACGCCGGAGAGCTCCTCGTGGTTGAGCGCCTCGCGCCGTGACACATCGATGACTTCCGATTGGTTGCCGGCCGGCAACCGGGCGATCTCCCGCGCCGCGGTGGGCGTGAGCAGGCCGACCTCCAGGTCCTGGCGCACCTCGGTGCAGAGCTTCTCGAGCAAGGCCAGCCGCCGGCATACGGCATACCCAGCTCTTGTGCCGGCCCAGCAGCTCGGCCACCTCGGCCTGCGTCAGCCCGTCGTCGCGCACCAGCGACCGCACGATCCAGGCCTCCTCCAGCTCGTAGGGCCGCCGGCCCGACTGATTCAGTCCGTAGATCGCCGCCTTGGCGTGGCGGTCGTCGACCGCGATGAGCCGCACCAGCAGCGTGCTCATACCGTGCACCTGCCGCGCGGCCTCCCAGCGGGTGAAGCCGTCGAGCACCTGGGGTCGTTCTTCGCGCACCGTCGCCACGATCGGCGCGCACTGGCCCCAGCGCCGTAGCGACACGGCCATCGCCTGCACGGCCTGCGGCACCCGCAGGCGGTAGCGGCGGAAATGGTCGCCCAGCTCGTCGAGCCGCACCGCAGTGACCTGACCGCCGGCGCACACGTCCATCGCCCTGGCTCCTGTCCGGGAGACGATCGGAGAAAGGGAGCGGGGGGCCCGGAGTGGACGGGCTCCAGCACCTTCCCGCCCCTTCCTCCTTCTGGGGGCACTGAAACCGTATGCGGCGGTGGCGTGGGCGGACCATACGCGACGACCAACTCACGGCCCGCGGCACCGGTCGGCGGGAGGTCCGGACCGAACCCGGCGTGCCCGCTGCCGCCACCGCCGCTCGCGCTGGAGGACGCGCCGCAACGCCTGACGACAGGCCGGGCTGCAGAACCGCTGGCACGGGCTCCGCTTCGAGGGGAGGAAGTGCTCCTCGCATCCCGGACGATCGCAGCAGAAAAAATCGGATCCGTCGGCTGCGCGCTGGCCCTCGCAGGGCGATGACACGGTATCCGGACCTGGGGAGTCGGCCGCCTGAGCTCGGGCGGCACGCCGCCGCTCGGCACAGCGACACCGGTACCGCCGGCACTGGCCCCGGCGTTTCTCCTGGCCGTTGGTGGTGCGTCGGTACTGCCGACAGGCGCGCCTGCGCCGCCATCGCCGTGCCGCCGCGCGGCACTCGGGGCTACAGTAGCGGGCCTGGGGGTGGGTCGGCCGGAACGGCTTCTCGCACCCCTTGAGCAGACACCGCCGCCGCCTGGGCCGACGAGGCCCTTGACGGGCTCCCAACGGGCGGCGAGCGTGGAGTGGGCCCAAGGAAGCGGCGAACTTCCGACGGCCAAGCCTCGGGCGCGGAGTCCGTTGCACTCCGCCCCGAGGCGCCTTGTCTCATCCGATTGGCCTTCGTGGCCGATCCCTTCTCCCTACCCTACGGCCGATCTGCCCGCCTTCCAACATCCGCGCGCGCCACCTCGCCGAAACCCACCGGTTTCGGTCTGACGCTCACCAGACCGAAACAGTGATGCGCCTTCAGACCGTTACCGACATCGATTCGAGATTCGCGACCCGAAGCCACGCGCGATCTTCGCTCCTTGTTTTCGCGAACGCGTGCTCCATCACGCGCTGATTGGCCAGGTCGGCCCCGTCCTCGACCGGGCCCTCATCAACGACTCCTACGCTTGCCGCGCGGGAAAAGGCACGCTCGCGGCGATCACGCGCGTTTATGGCCACGTCCGTCGGTTCCCGTGGTATGCCAAGATGGACGTCCGCGCGTACTTCGCGAGCATCCGGCATTCCATCCTGATGGAGCGACTCCACCATCGCATCAAAGGGAACGACGTGCTTTCGCTCGTCGGTCGGATCCTCGCCGCTCACGGGGGAGGATCAGGCCAAGGTCTGCCGATCGGAGCGTTGACTTCCCAATGTTTGGCCAACTACTACCTCGACCCGTTGGATCGTTTCCTGCTCGAAGCCAGCGCGACGCGGGGATACGTGCGTTACATGGACGACTTCGTTTTCTGGACCGAAACGCGCCAGGATGCGACCCGGCTCGTCCGCGAGGCG
>DATGDT010000348.1:0-2979 GCA_035310725.1 Gemmatimonadales bacterium | reverse complement strand
CCTGACCGCCTGACCGCCTGACCGCCTAGTCGTTGAACTTCACCACCGGCGCCGTGTCCGCGGCCGCCGACGACTGGAAGTACGTCCGCGCTTTTGCTCCGGTCACCTTTGCCGTCAGCACCTGCGGGAACCGCCGGATGTAGGCGTTGTACTGGTTCACGGCATCGTTGTAATCCTGCCGCGACACCGCGATGCGATTCTCCGTGCCGGCCAGCTCGTCCTGCAACTGGCGGAAGTTCACGTCGGACTTGAGCTGCGGGTAATTCTCCACGATCGCCAGTAGCCGGCCCAGCGGCGCGTTGAGCGCCTGGTTCGCATCCGCCATCTGCTGCGGATCGCCGGTCTGAATGGCGCCCGAGAGGCGGGAGCGGGCTTCGGCCACGGCCGTGAAGATGTCCCGCTCCTGCTTCGCGTACCCCTGCACCGTGCTCACGAGGTTGGGAATCAGGTCGGCGCGGCGCTGCAGCTGCACCTTGATCTGTGAGAACGCCGAGTTGACCTGCTCATCATAGGTCTGGATCGTGTTGTACCCACAGCCGGCGGCCAGCAGGGCCAGCAACGGCAACCCCAAAAGACGACGCTTGGTGTTCACGCGCAGTCGCTCCGTTTCTCCAGGTCAGGATCGATTCACGTAGTCGGCGGTCTTGGCCACCGCCTCGAGATAGGCCACCGCCCGCGGGTCGCGGGGCTCGAGCGCCAGCCGCGCCCGCCCCTCGACGTTGGCCACCACGTCGGCGAGGTCCGACGCGGGGAATCCGATGACCGCCGCGGCGGCCAGCACCACCTCCGCGGGCGACGCCGGCACCGGGGTACCGGCCAGCCGCAGGGTCGTGCGGAGCATCGTCAGGAACCCCGACGCGCTCGCCGCCACCAGCGCGGTGAGGCGTCGCCCATCCCCCTGCGCCCCGACGTAGCCCTGGCGCAGGCGCACCAGTTTCCCCATCAGCTCGTGCTCGAGCTGACGCTGCACATCCTCGCGCTGTACCGTGATGACGGGCCACGGATCCCGGCCGGCGACGAGACGGTAGGCCGCGCGCATGTCCTCGTATTCGATGGCGAACGCGTCGGCCGAGGACTGCCATTCTGACTCGGAGAAGACGATGGGCGGCGGGTTGCCGGCGCGGACCCACGGCGCCACCGCCGCCGCCAGCTCATCGAGCAGCCGCTGATCCACGCCGTCGGCGACGAGCACCGTGTTCACCCCGGTGCTCGAACCCGGAGCGCCGGGGCGTGCGGCGGACCCGTAGACGAGCAGGCACACCAGCCTGGCGCCGAGCCCCGTGGAGACCCGCGTGGCCAGCTCCTCGACCGACGTGATCGTTCCGGCCATCAGAATTTTCCCCCAGCACCGCCGCCCGAGAAACCGCCGCCGCCCCCGAATCCCCCGAAACCTCCACCCCCTCCGCCCCCTCCCCCGAACCCGCCGAAGCCACCGAACCCGCCGCCCGACCAGCCGCCCCCGCCCCACCCGCCCCATCCCCCACCGGTCCACCAGCTGCCGCGACGACGGCCGCCCCGCGCCGCTCGCGCGGCCATATTGAGGAATATGAGCAGCGCGATCACCGCAATGATCCCGATGCCGATCCCCGGCAGTGGACGCCCCTCCTCCTGCCCGGTTGGCGCCGCCACGGCCAGCGAGCTGTCCAGCGATACATGGAACTCGTCGGCGAACGCCTGCGTGAGCAAGCCGACGCCGACCTCGAGGCCGCGTCCGTAGTCTCCCTGCGCCAGGTAGGGCGTCATCGCGTCCCGGATGCGCCCCACGCGCCCATCGGGAAGAAACCCTTCAGCGCCCCGCCCGGTGGCGATGAAGAGGTCCCGGCTGCTGGGCACGACGAGCACCACGACGCCCAGGTTGCGCGCCGGGTCCCCGGCCTCCCCCGTCCCTCCGACCTTCCATTGGCGGCCGATCTGCCGCGCCACCTCTTCCGGTGCACGCCCGCCCAGATCCGGCAGGGTTACGACGGCGATGTCCCCGTGGGTCTTCTGCTGGAGGTCACGCAACGCCGCTTCCATCCGGGCCGCAGCCGGAGCGGGGACGACACCGGCGAAGTCGTTGACAAACCCGCGTGGCGCAGGCAGTTGTGGCTGTGCGGTCTGCGCGAGCAGCCAGAGCAGCAGAGACATGGTGGTTGCCGCAAAGCTACACTCCCGGCGGCCGTACTCCATAGCTTGACGACATCGGCAATTGACGGCTTATTTGAATCAGGCCGTGATCAACCGCGAGGGATCATGAACGCTCTGGGTGGACCCTGCCTCGTCGCCACCGCACTGCTGGCACTCGGGTGCGCGCATGCGGCGCGCCACCAGCATGCGGCGACCAAGCCGATCGGCCTGTTCATCGACGAGGATCGCATTCAGCGCTCGGGCGGCTCGACGGCCTGGGAGGTTCTCAAGCGGGAAGCCCCGGTGCTGACCTACCGGGAGAACCGCTACGGCCAGCCGGCGCGCTTCGAGCGCCGCGGGCGGGCGAGCATCCTGCTCGACAACCCTCCCATGGTGTTCGTGGACGGTGTCCGGATGTCGGACTTCAAGGTCCTCGATGAGCTCCCCGTGTCCGTGCTGCGCGACATCTGGGTGCTCTCGGGAATCGACGGGACGACCTACTACGGCACCGACGCGGTGAGCGGCGTGATCCTGGTGCGCACGAAGCAGGGTCCGTCGCAGTAGCCGCCGGACCGCTGGGCCGGTCGTGCAACGGGGGAGGGACCAGGTGGTCCCTCCCCCCTCGTGTTACGCCGGCGCTCTAGCCGGTCAGGGGTTCCGATCGATGCACTGTGTGAAGTTCGGGTTGTTCAGCTCGTCGATCGGGACCGGGAAGTTCACGTCGTTCCCGTAGGTCGGCACCTGCACCTTGAAGTACGCCCCCGTCGGGAACACGGAATTCGCCGCTCGACCATACTGCCGCACCAGCCGCCGCAGGTCGCTCAGCCGATGCGCGGTGAGCCACAGCCAGCGCCCCCGCTCGTTGAACAGCAG
>DATGDT010000347.1:0-14315 GCA_035310725.1 Gemmatimonadales bacterium | reverse complement strand
TGGATGATCTGGTGGCGGTGCGCGATGGGGAGGGGTCGGTCTGGGCGCGCCGGCACGTGGAGGAATGCGCGACCTGTCGGGGCGAGATGGACGCGCTGTATCAGCGGGTGGCGCAGCTCAAGGCGCTCCCGGCGCTGCGGCCGCCGCGCGATCGCTGGGCGGCGGTGCGCGACACGATCGTGGCGGAGCGGACGCGGCGGCGCCGGCGGTGGACGCGCGCGGGCCTGGCGCTCGCGGCGGCGCTGGCCGGCGTGATGGTGGTGGGCCCGATGATCGGGCGCCCCGGATACGCCGAGAAGCTCGCGGATGCCAAGCGGCAATCGGCGCAGCTGGAGGACTCGCTGCAGCTGTACGACCTCGATGGGCGCGTGATGAGCGGCACACAGGCGGAGCTCACGGCGCGGCTGGAGGATCAGATCGCTGCGCTCGACGGGCGGCTGGCGCAGGTGAACGAACAGGCGGCGCGCGAGGCGCAGCTGGTGGATTTGTGGCGGCAGCGGGTGGATCTGATGCAGCAGCTCGTGCAGGTGCGCGTCACCCGCGCCACGTACCTGGGCCTCTGACGGCCCCTAGCATCGAAGAGGAATCATGACTCGCAAGTGGATCGTCACCGCGTTGGCTGTGGCCGGGATCGTCCCGCTCACCCTCGGCGCGCAGACTCCGCGCCCCAAGGTGGCCCCGCGGGCACGGGCCTACAGCTACACCCTCACTGGGAATCGGGCCCGGATCGGCGTGCTCGTCAACCGACAGGCGAATGCGGAGTCGGACAAATACGGCGCCAAGATCGACGGCGTCACGCCGGAGGGTCCCGCCGACAAGGCCGGCCTCAAGGCGGGCGACATCATCACGAAGTTCAATGGCACCTCGCTCGCCGGCGTGGGGGGCGACAACGACGAGGATTCCGGTCCCGGCGCCAAGCTGGTCGATCTGGTCGGCGACCTCGATGTCGGGGACACGGTCAAGCTGGAATACCGGCGCGGCACCGAGACCAAGACGGCCACCCTGGTGACCGACGAGCAGCAGGGATTCGCCTTCAGCGGGCCACTCCCGTCGATGCGCGAGTTCGAGATGCCCAGGATGCAGATGCCGTTCATGACGGCCCCCGAAGGTCAGGGTGCCTGGAGCGTCTGCTTCGGCGACGCCTGGTGCGACCTCGATCTCGTGACCCTGAACTCCGATCTGGGCGACTACTTCGGGACGAAAGAGGGCGTGCTGGTGATCAAGGCCCCGGGCGACTCGGCGCTCCCACTGAAGAGCGGCGACGTGATCCTCTCGATCGGCGGCCGCAAGCCGACGACGCCGGCCCATGCGATGCGCATCCTGCGCTCCTACGACGCCGGGGAGTCGGTGTCGATCGAGATCATGCGGCATCAGCGGCGCCAGACGCTCTCCTGGACGGTGCCTCAGACGGGGGAGATGCGTCGCGTGCGCCCCGCGCGCCCCCGCGGAGAGCAGAGCCTCTGGCTCGCACCGGGAGCGGCCAACGAGTGGGCGAGGGTGGCCGTGGAGCGGTCGCTGCAGAACGCGCTGCGCGAGCGGCGCGTGTCCGAAGTTGCCCGCGGCCGGGCGCTGCAGTCGATGAATCAGCGGCTGGAGACGCTGCGCGTGCGGATGCAGAAGCGGCTGAGCATCACCGCGATCTGACGGAGCCGAAACACGGAGCAGGGAGCACGGAGCAGACTGCTCGGTGCTCCCTGCTCGTGTTCAGCGCCGTCTCGGCCCGATCAGAATCGCGTTCGTCACGAGGCGCGCCGTCCCGCGCCAGAACCCACGAAACAGCGGATCCCCGAGAAACAGCACCACCCGCCCGTCTCCCTGGTTCTCCACCACCGCCCAGGCCGTGCCCTTGAGCAGGCGCTCGGTGTTGTCGGGCCAGGTGAACCCCGAGAGCGTCAGCGAATCGCCGGTGAAGACCACGGGGTTGGCACCCTTGCGCGACAGCTTCCAGAAGGTCGAGCCGTCCAGATAGACCGGCAGCTGGTCCTGCTCGTATCCCAGCGTCAGCCAGTGCGTGCGGTCGAGCGTGGCGCGGAAAATGGATCCCGGCAGCCACTCGGGCCGTTCGCGTGGCGGTGCCGAGGGCGAGAGCACCGGCGGCGCACCGGTCTGGATGGTGCTGTCGGCCTTGCCGCTGTCGGCGCCCACGGTCGCGATGGTCGAGAAGCCGACATCCTTGTCGGCCGCGAGGTCACCCGCGCCGCCGATGCCGATGAGCGCGCCGCCCGAGCGCACCCAGTCCTTCAGCCGGGCGATGCCGCCGTCCCCCAGCTGCCGCCGCATCCGCCCCCCCGACCCGTCGGGGATCAGGATGACGTTGAAGGCATGGAGATCGTCCATGTTGCCGAGCGCGCTCAAGGCGACCGGCGTGAAGCTCGCCCCGAGGTCGCGCACCAGGAAATGCCACAGCCAGCCGTAGCTCGTCTCGGAGATACCGTCCCCCGCGGCCAGTAGGATGCGGGGCGGCGCGAGACTCGTCACCGCGTCGGAGCCGGTTCCCGTGTTCCCGGTATCGGCGAATGCGCTCTGGACCGGTGTGACGGGCACACCCAGGGGCGGGGCGAGTGCCGCGATGCGCTCGCCGAGCGTGGCCGGGTTGCGCTGCAACCGGACGACGAAGCTGCCGCGCGGGAAGGTGCGGCCGTCGGCGACCAGCGGCTGGAGCGCCACCGCGACGTTGAAGCCTTCCTGCTCGAGCGCGAGCGCGAGCCGTGCGGCGCCCAGGTTGTCGTTGGCAAACACGTACGCGGAGCGGGCCGCGCCGGGCGCCGCGGGCGCGGGGAGCACCGTATCGGTCACCGCCTGGCCGCCCAGCGGGGCGGCGTCCTCCGTCCAGTACGCCTCGACGTTGTACGTGTAGGGGAGCGACCAGGCGGTGACGTCGTAGAAGCCGTACTCGTCCTTGTCGGCGTCCTCGCCGCGGCGGCGGTTGCGGCGGAACCGGTCGACCTGGTCCTGGACGAACGGCCGCTCCAGCACGGCATTGGGCTCGAGCAGCGCCTTGGCGAGCCGGCGCTGCGGCTGTGCGAGCTCCACCACGTAGCTCCCGGCGGGGAAGGTCCGCCGCCCCGCGGGGCCGCCCATGTAGGCGTGGGCCAGCGTCGCGGCGGCCGGCTGCGTGAGGCGCGTGATCTCGATCCCGTTGCGCAACAGCAGCCCGGCGACGTGCGCCGCCATGCGGGGGTCGGTGCCCGGCACCAGGACGATCCGCTTCATGCGATCGCCCGCCGCCTCGTCCATCGCCGACTTGCGGAACGCGTAATAGTCCTGCAGCCGCGCCTGCCGGTTGCGCGCGGCCGTCTCGAGCGTGGCCAGCGACGCGATGAAGTGGTGGGCGATGCCGTCGCGGAAGGTGGTGATCGTGCCGTCGTCGCGCCGCTTGTTGAATTCCGGGCCCCCGTCGGTCTCGTACGTCATGCCGGTGGCGCCCTGAAACGTCGTCCACTCGTCCCAGTAGCCGACGTAGAAGAAATCGAACACGCCGCGCACGAAGTACTGCCAGCCGTAGCGGTCGAAAGCCGCCGCGTTGCCCCGGCCGAACACCTCGAACCAGTGCGGGGCCTGCGCCGGCAGATTCTGGTTCACCGCCGGCGCCACCGGGGGAAAGAAGAACGTCTGCGTGGTCGAGTGGTGATCCACGAACACCTGCGGATGCCAGCGCAGGATGCCGTCCATCATGATGCGCGCCTCGGGCTGGCTCTGCGCCACCAGGTCGCGGTTCATGTCGAAGCGATAGTGGTTGTAGCGCCCCGTGATGCTCCAGGGCTCGTTCTGCTCGAAGGCCCACGGGTTGTCGGCGCCGACGGCCACCGAGTTGTACCAGGCGGCGAACCGCTCGTGACCGTCCGGGTTGGCGGAGGGGTTGAGCACCAGCACGACGTTCTTCAGGATCGCCCGCGTCACCGAGTCTTCACCCGCCAGCATCTGGTAGGCGACCTGCAGCGCCGCCTCGAATCCCGCCGGTTCGTCGCCGTGCACCGAGTACTGGAACAGCACGACGATCGGCTCCGCGGCGGCGATCGCGTTGGCGCGCGCCGGGGTCGTCTTGCGCGGGTCGGTGAGCTCGGTGATCGCGCCGCGGATCTGGTCCAGGCGTGCCAGGTTGGCGGAATCGGAAATGATCAGCGCCCGATACGGCCGGTGCTCGACCGTATAGCCCCATGTCTCGGCGCGGGAGCGATCGGGAGCCGTGGCGAGCAGTGTGTCCAGATACTGCTGCAGCACCGCGTACATCGTGTGCTGCTCGCCTGCCCGGTAGCCCGTGATCGCCTCCGGGCGTGGCACCGCCGGCCGGTAGGGGCCTCTCGAGTAGAAATCGAAGCCCTGGGCGGAAAGCGCCGGAGCACAGAGCAGGAGAGCAAGGAGCAGTCGATGCGGTCGCATGGGCCGTCGCGCGTAAGGGGTGGCTGGAACGGGCGGGCAGAATGTATCCCTGACGGCCCATCGCGCAACCGCAAGCATCTGATGGGGTTGGAAGCGCGGGTTGACGGCGGCTGAAACACGATATAGCGTGGCGACGTATCTCACGTAACATCGTGACGTAGCATCTCAAGACATAACGCACCACGGGAGAGCACCATGAGACACGGATTCGATTGGAACGGCTTCGCCTTCGGGTTCGGCCCGCGAGGCTTCGCCATGGGTATGGGCCCGCGCCACCGCCGTCGCCGCCAGTGGTTCGAGTCGGGGGACATGAAGTACGTCATTCTCAAGTTGTTGCGGGAGAAGCCCCGCCACGGGTACGAAGTGATGAAGGAGCTCGAAGAGCAGCTGCACGGCTGCTACTCTCCCTCGCCCGGCACCGTCTATCCCACCCTGCAATGGCTCGAGGACGAGGGACTGGTCCGCGCGCGAGAGCAGGAGGGCAAGAAGGTCTACGAGATCACCGATGTTGGGATCAAGTTCCTGGACGAGCACAAGGACGTCGTGACCGACATCTTCGACCGCGTGGCCGAGACCGTCGAAGAGGCGCTGGGCGGCTCGATGGCGGAGATCAACCAGGGCGTGGCCCGGGTAATGAAGGCGGTGTACCGTCGTGGCTGGCGCGGCGGCGATGAGGCACGTCACCGCATCGCCGAGATTCTCGCGCGGACCGCGAAGGAGGTCGAGGAGGTCCTCGGATGACCACGATGTCCATCCGCGCGTCCGACGCGGAGCGCGAACACGTGACCGGCGTGCTGGAGCGCGCCGTGGCGGAAGGCCGGTTGACTCCGGAGGAAGGGGGCGAGCGACTCGCTGCCGCGAGCGCCGCCCGCTACCGGGAGGAATTGGGTCAGTTGGTACGCGACCTGCCGGCCGTGGTCGACCCGATGCCGCACGCTCCCCGGCGTGTGCCGTGGCTGTGGATGGTGGCCCGGCTGGTCCGGGGCGTCGCCCTCGGCGCGCTCTTCGCCGCGCTCGTATTCTGGGGCATCGGGCTGTTCCTGCCGTTCTGGATCTTCGGTCTCGTGGTCCTGGCGATCATGATGGGAGGCCGGAGGCGGCGCTTTCGTGCAATGCGCTGGCAGGGCTGGTACGGCAGGCCCGGGAGATTCAGGCCGTCGAGCCTGCCGTGGTAGCGCCGCCCGCCATCGAAACGCGGGCGCTGCGCAAAGTGTATCGCACCCCGCCGCCCGGCATGCTGCCTCGCGGCAAGGCGGCGGGTCCGGTGGAGATCGTCGCGCTGGACGCGCTCGATCTCCAGGTACGCGCCGGGGAATTCTTCGGGTTGCTGGGACCGAACGGCGCCGGCAAGACCACCACCCTCGGGATCCTCACGACGCGGGTGAAGGCCACCTCCGGGGCCGCGTTCGTGGCGGGCGTAGACGTGGTGACCGACGACGTCGCGGTGAAGCAGCGTATCGGCGTCGTGCCGCAACGTCCCAACGCGGACCGCAGCCTCACCGTCCTCGAGAACCTCGTGTTTCACGCCGCCTATTTCGGGATCCCCCGTCCCGACGCCACCCGCAAAGCGCTCGCGCTGCTCGAGTCGATCGGCATCGCCGACCGGGGTGGCGCGAAGGTGGACCAGTTGTCGGGCGGCCAGCAGCAGCGCCTGATGATCGCGCGCGCGTTGATCCATGACCCGGAGATCCTGTTCCTCGACGAGCCCACGGTCGGCCTCGATCCGCAGGCTCGCCTCGACCTCTGGGATCTGTTGCGCGGCATGCACCGCGAGGGTCGCACGATCGTGATGACCACCCACTACATGGAAGAGGCGGACCGGTTGTGTGAGCGCGTGGCAATCGTGGACCGGGGCCGGCTCCTCGCCTGCGACACGCCACGCGCGCTCAAGAGCCGGGCGCCCGGCGGCACGCTGATCGAGCTGACGCTCGAAGGGGACGCCGCCCAGGCGGTCGAGCAGGCCCGCGGTCACCCGGGGGTCCTCCAGGCGGAAGCACAGGGCAGTGTCCTCTCGGTGTACGCCGAGCGTCCCGGGGAAGTGCTGGCGCAGCTGATCCGCCGGCTCGAGGGTTCCGGCCGCATCGTGCACGACATCCACCTCGCCCCGCCGAGTCTCGAGACGCTGTTCATCTCTCTGACCGGGAGGAAGCTCGTATGAGAGCTCCGGTTCCTGCCACGCGGGTCTTCCTGGCGCTGCTGGCCCGCGACCTGCGCGTGGCGCGCCGCGAGATCGTCTCGTTCCTGGTCCGCACCACGCTGCAGCCGCTCCTGTTCGTCGTGGTGTTCGGGTATCTCCTGCCCCGGATGGGCTTCGTGCAGGCGGGGTACGGTGCCGCGCTGCTCCCCGGGATTCTCGGGATTTCGCTCGCGCTCTCCAGCCTCCAGGCCGTCGCGCTCCCGATGATGGCCGATTTCGGCTGGACCAGGGAGATCGAGGATCGGTTGCTGGCGCCCGTGCCGATCCGCCTTATCGCGGCGGAGAAGGTGGTGGCGGGGGTGATCCAGGGGTTCGTCGCGGCGCTGTTCGTGCTGCCGGTGGCGCGGCTCATCATGGGGCCGATCGAGGCGCTCAGCTTCGCCCATGCGGGCACGTTGCTGGGGATCACGCTGCTCGGCTCCCTGGCGTTCTCCACGCTGGGCCTGTGGATGGGCACGGGGATTCCGCCGCAGCAGATCGGCCTCATGTTCAGCATGATCGTGGCCCCGATGATCTTTTTCGGCTGCGCGTATTACCCGTGGCAGGGACTCACGCCGCTGCCGGTGGTCAAGTACGCCGTCCTCGTGAATCCGCTCGTGTTCGTGGCCGAAGGAATGCGCGGCGCGCTCACGCCCGGGCTGCCGCACATGCCGTGGCCGCTCATCGTGCTCGCACTGCTCGTCATGTCGGCGGTGCTCTGGACCGTGGGCTACCGGTCCTTCGCGCGCCGGGCTATAAGCTGAGTCGGGAAGGCACCTTCGTCGATCACCGCTGGACATCGCTCGGAGCTGGCTCGTGGTTCAGCCGATTGCTGCTGGCTGTCAATGGATGTGACAGCCTCCCAGGCCCTGCAGAGCGGCCGGCAATCAATCAGGCAGGGGGCCTGGGGGGACGCGTACGCCCAGCTGTTGGCCGCCGATCGGGCTGCGCCACTCGGTATCTCCGATCTCGAGCTGCTGGCGGTCGCCGCGTACCTGACCGGCAGGGACCGCGTCAGCGCGGAACTCTGGACCCGGGCGCACAACGAATGCCTGCGCGCGCACGACGTGGCACGTGCGGTCCGGTGCGCGTTCTGGATGATCATGGAGCTGCTCACGAGCGGCGAAACCGCGCGTGGGAGCGGCTGGCTGGGGAGGGCGCAGCGGCTGCTGGATGAAGCCCGGCAGGAGGGCGCGGAACGCGGGCTCCTGCTCGTGGTGGTCGGGCTGGGACACCTGAAACGTGGCGACGCCGCGGTCGCGTACGAAACCTTCAGCCGTGCCGCCGAGATCGGCGATCGCTTCGACCACGCCGAGCTGAAGGTGTTCGGCCGGTTGGGCCAGGGCCAGGCCCGTGCGATGACGGGCCACGCGACCGAAGCCGTGGCGTTATTCGACGAGATCATGGTCGCGGTTACGGTCGGCGACGTCTCGCCGATCGCCGTGGGGCTCGTGTATTGCGCCGTCATCGAGGCGTGTCACCACATCTTCGACCTCCGGCGCATCCGGGAGTGGACGGCGGTCCTGTCGCGCTGGTGCGGGTCGCAGCCCGATCTCGTTCCCTTCCGCGGCCAGTGTCTGGTGCATCGCGTCGAGATCCTGCGGCTCAGCGGTGCCTGGCATAACGCGATGGAAGAAGCCCAGCGCACCTGCCGGTGGTTGTCCGGGTTGGCGAGGCCATCGGAGGTCGCCGGCGAGGAAACCGACCTGTCGCTGCGGGCGTTTCCCGTCGGCGCCGCATTCTACCAGCTCGCCGAGCTCCACCGGAGACGGGGCGATTTCGACAAGGCCGAGGAGGCCTATCGTGAGGCGAGCCGGCACGGACGATCGCCGGAGCCCGGCTTGGCATTGCTGCGTCTGGCTCAGGGCCGCGTCAGTACGGCGGCCACGGCGATCCGGCGGGTGCTCGAGGAGCCGCGCAAACGGCTGTCCCGAGCCGAAGTCCTGGCCGCGTGCGTCGACATCATGATTGCGGCTCGTGATCTTCCGACGGCGCGCGCCGCCGCGGAAGAACTGTCCGCGACGGCGGCCGCTATCGATGCGCCGTACCTGCGCGGCTTGTCCGCTCAGGCCCGGGGGCACACGCTCCTCGCCGAGGGGGATCCACGGGAGGCACTCGCCGCGCTGCGTGTCGCGTGGATGGCCTGGCAAGAGATCGATGTGCCGTACGAAGCCGCGCGAGCCCGGGTGCTGATGGGACTTGCCTGCCGCGAGATCGGCGATGAAGAGGCGGCGGCGATGGAGGTCGAGGCGGCGCGCCGCGTCTTCGAGCGGCTCGAGGCCGCCCCCGATCTGGCTCGTCTGGACAAGCTGCCGGCGTCGGTGAGTTCCGGGGCCGCCACCGGGTTGTCCCGGCGGGAGTTGCAGGTCATCGGGCTCATCGCGGCCGGGAGGACCAATCGCGCGATCGCCCGAGAGCTCGCGATCAGCGAGCGCACGGTGGATCGTCACGTGAGCAACATTCTGACCAAGCTGGGCCTCTCATCCCGGTCGGCCGCCACCGCCTACGCCTACCAGCACGGCATCGTGTAGCCCGCTACGCAGAATTACCCACATTCCGCGGTCTTCCTCCTGGGTGTTTCCGCCGAAGCGGAAGCGGCGTCGCGTCCATTAGCGTCGCCTTCGGACGCCACACCGGGAGGACCCTATGAAGGCGACGACAGATTCCCAGCACCCCTACTGGAAGACGTACAGCGGCAGTGCCCCGGAGAACTATGAGCGGTACTTCGTTCCGCAGATCGGCGCACCTCTGGCAGCCGATCTCCTCGAGATCGCCGCATTGCGTCCCGGCGAGCGGGTGCTCGATGTGGCCTGCGGCACCGGCATCGTGACCCGGCTGGCCGCCCAGCGCGTGGGGAATTCCGGGATGGTGGCCGGGCTGGACGTGAATGCCGGCATGCTGGCGGTAGCCCGTTCGGTCGCTTCCCCGGCCGGCGCGGAGATCCGTTGGTATGAGACGAGTGCCGAGGCCATCCCGCTGCCCGAGGAGACGTTCGATGTCGTGGTGTGCCAGCTCGGACTGCAATTCGTCCCGGACAAGGGAGCCGCCGTACGGGAGATGTGGCGCGTCCTGGTCCCAGAGGGTCGCTTGATCATCAGCGTGGCGGCGCCGAATCCGGTCTTCGAGATCATGGACCAGGCCCTGCGGCGGCACGTCGGCCCGGCGGCGGCCGCTTTCGTGCAGCTGGTGTTCTCCCTGCACGACCCCGACGAGATCGAACGCCTGTTCGGCGACGCCGGCCTCCGGAAAGTAGCCGTTGGGCGAAGCGGTCGTACCCTGCGTCTCCCCCCACCGGAGGAGTTTCTCTGGCAATACATCCACAGCACTCCCCTGGCCGGCACCACGGGGCAATTGGCCGACGGGCGTCGGGCGGCGCTGGAGCGGGAGGTGGTCGCGCGGTGGCAGCCGTGGCTGGAGGAGGGCGCATTGACCTATCACCAGGACGTCATCGTGGCGACCGGCATCAAGTAAGCGCTATCTTGGCGCGCGTGATCCTCGAAGCGTGCGTCGACTCGGTGGAATCGGCGATCGCCGCCCAGACGGGGGGCGCGCACCGCATCGAGCTGTGCGATGATCTGCTGGAGGGCGGGACCACCCCCAGCGCCGGCATGATCGAGGTCTGCCGGGAGCGGCTGCACATTCCCGTGCATGTGCTGATCCGCCCGCGGGGCGGAGACTTCGTCTACTCCGACGTCGAAATCGAAGTGATGCAGCGGGACATCGCGCTCGCCCGCCGGCTCGGTGCGAAGGGCGTGGTGTTCGGCGCGCTGCACGCCGACGGCACCGTCGACGTCGAGCGCACGCGCGCCCTCCTGGGCGTCTCCCGGCCGTTGTCGGTCACGTTTCACCGGGCATTCGATTTCACCCCGGACGCGGATGCGGCGCTCGATGCCCTCATCGGGCTCGGGATCGATCGCGTCCTGACCTCGGGGCAGGCGCCCATGGCCGTGGAGGGCATCGGCACCCTCGCCCGTCTCGTGACACGCGCGGCCGGCCGGATCCGCATTCTCGCGGGCGGCGGGCTGAGCGAGGAGAACATCGGCCGGGTCGCCGAGCTCACCGGCGTGCAGGAAGTGCACGTGCGCGCCACCGCGCTGCTCGAGAGCCCCGCCTCCTACCGCCCACGCCACCTGTCGCTGCTCAAGCAGCCGCTGCCCAACGAATTCGACCGCGCCGTGACCGATCCGGAGCGGATCCGGCGCATTTCAGGCATCCTCGAGAAGTACGGCCCGCGGCCCGGGGCTTCCTGAACGCCACGACCCCCCGCCAGTCTGCGCGGGGGGCCGGGAGATCGAGGATTGGCGCGCCGCTACGGGTACTTCAGGGCGCACCCACCGGAGCCTGCGTTCACCCAATTGCGCTGAATGAGAAAATCCTTGCCGCCCAGGTTCATGTTGGCCTTCGCGCCGTTGGCGGTGTAGGTCGTCCCGAAGGTCCAGGCGCACTTGTCCGCGTTCTCGTAGCCGCGCCGGTCGTACCAGGCATTCAGATCGGGATCGGTGGCCGCCTCTTCGATCTCGTGCGCCAGGGTGTTCACCTCGGCGTCCGCCGCGAAATCCCCGTTGGGCGACCCGCTGAGCGCGGTGCAGCCGCTCACGAAGTCGGCGTTGTACGGCTGCGCAGCGTACTTGACGTCCCGGCCGCTCGACGTGAAATGCCCGTGGTAGGCGCAGTACTGCGAACCGAACCCGCCCCCCAGGTTGACGCCCGAGCCGCTGAACACCAGGTACACGGTGGACGCGTCGTACGGCAGGCCGTTGGCAAACGCCTTGACCACCTCCGCCTGTATGGCGGCGTCGCTGACGGTCGAGCCCGGGTTCGAGTTGTCGGCCCAGAACCCCGTGTACGCGATGCTGTTGCTCACGTGTACGGTGTTGCCGTCGTAATAGGTCGTGTTGATGTTGAAGTAGGGCGAGCCGCCCAGGTTCCGCAGGAAGAACCCGACGAGCGAGCCGTCCGCGCTGCCCGTGCCGGTCGTCCCCGCCGCGGGTCCGCCGTTGTAGATCGGGCTCGTCCCCCAGTAGATCGCTGCGACCTTCGTGGCCGCGAGAATGGGTCCGCCGTGATAAAAGATGCCGGTGTTGTTGACTTTCGCACCGCCGCCGGGCTTCGCCTGGTCCAGGCCCAGAGCCACGGCGCGGGTCGGCATCACATGGATGTGCCCGGGACTGTTCGCCACGTCGAGGAACGACGGCGCGGCCGGTTGTGTGATCGGATTGCTGGAATCGCTGCACGCGACGGCGAGCAGCGCGCCGCCCATGACGGCAAGGGTGACGCGGAGCCTCATGCGCTTGTCCTCCATCAGTGAAGGGAATAGACCGCAGCCAATCTGGGGGTGACGCCCCACCGGGCAAGGGGAGGGCGTGACAGATCGGCGGCGCGCGGCTACCATGCCACGGACTTCGCGGCCACGTGCGCAGGATACATGCCTACACGCAGAGAAGCGCTCTCACAGCTGCTGGCGGCCGGGTTGGCCCTGCCCGCGGTGCGCCCCTGGTCCGGCCTGCGGGTCGTCGGGGACTCCCCGCTGGCCCTGCCGACCCCTGCCCAGCAGGACTGGCAGGATCTGGAGCTGGGGATGTTCGTCCATTTCGCCCCTAACACGTGGCAGGACAAGGAGTACGACGACCTCTCCAGCGCCCCGGCCGACCTCATGCCGGCCGTCGACACGGCGCAGTGGGCCGAGACCGCTCTCGCCCTCGGCGCCCGTTACATCGTGCTCGTGGCCAAGCACACCGGCGGGTTCTGCTTGTGGCAGACGGACACCACCGACTACAGCATCCGGAGCACGCCGTGGCGTGGAGGCCACGGTGACGTCATGGCCGATCTCGCCACCGTGTGCGCCCAGCGGGGGCTCCGGCTGGGGGTCTACCTCTCGCCGCGCGATGACCGGCATGGGGCCGGCCTTTCGGGCCGCTGCGCCACTCCGGAGGCCCAGGCCGCCTACAACGAGATCTACCGCACCCAGCTGACCGAGCTGCTGACCCGCTACGGGCCGATCGTGGAGCTGTGGCTCGACGGCTCCAGCGTCGTGCCGACCGGGGACCTCGTCGCGCGTCACGCCCCGAACGCAATGGTGTTTCAGGGTCCGGAGGCCACCATCCGCTGGGTGGGCAACGAGGACGGATTCGCGCCCTACCCGTGCTGGAACGCCATCGCGGCCACCGATGCGAAGACCGGGATCGCGACGGCGCTGCACGGCGATCCTTCCGGGGACGTGTGGATGCCCGTCGAGGTCGACGTCTCGATTCGCCGTCCCAATTGGTTCTGGAGCACGACGAACGCAGCGCACCTCGTCTCGCTGGACGATCTCGTCGAGATCTACTACCGCTCGGTCGGGCGCGGCACGCAGCTCCTGCTGAACCTCCCGCCCGACCGCACCGGCCGGATCCCCGAAGCGGACGCGAGCCGGGCGAAGCAGTTCGGCGACGAAATTCGGCGTCGGTTCGGAGCCCCCCTGGGCCAGACGGGCGGGTCCGGGCGGAGCATGGTGCTCACATTCGAGCGCCCGACTCGCGTGGACCACGTGGTCCTGCAGGAAGCGCTGAACCGGGGCGAGCGCGTCCGTGCCTGGAAGCTGGAAGGCTACGCATGGGAACACTGGCAACCCCTGGACGAGGGATCAGCCATCGGGCACAAGCGGATCCTTCCGGTGCGGCCCGACGGGTACACCATGTTGCGTCTCACGGTGACCCGGAGCGAAGGCGAGGCGGTGGTGCGCCGCTTCGCAGCCTACGATGCCGGTGTCGCACCCCCGAAAACCTGGCGGGACACGGCTCAGCTCTGGGCCGACGACGCGGTCGGCAGCTGGAGCGGGGACACTCTGAGTCTGGACCTGAGCGGGAAGGCCGCGACGGCCGGCCGTTACCGGCTGCGCCTCGTTTCCGAGAGCGGCGACCCGGTCGAGCTCCGCGACCTGGAGCTGAGCGTCGCCGGGCAACCCGCTTCACAGCTCGCCCACACCGCGCCCGGGCGGCGAGACGCGATATTGCTCTCCATTCCGCTCTCCGACAGTCACGTGACCCTGAAGGCCAGATTGCGCGGCGCCGCGCGCGGCACCGTCCTCCTGCAACGCTGGTAACCTGCCCATGAACAGATCGCTCGCGGCGCTTGCCCTTCTCATCGCCGCCTGCGGGCCGCACGCGCCGCAGGAAGGATCGACTCCCGGCGGCGGCGAGCCGCGCCTGCCCACCGGCCGTTCGCTCGACCCGGCCGGCGTTACCTCCGCGGTGGGACAAATGCCGCTCGGTATGCTGCCGTCGCCCGACGGCCGCCGCGTGGTGTTGCTGCTCGGTGGATGGCTCGAGCACGGGGTTCAGGTCGTCGATCGCGCGGGCCGCGTGACCCAGATGCTGCCCCAGGCGGCGTCGTTCGTCGGGCTCGCGTTCTCGAAGGACGGCCGTTCGCTCTATGCCTCCGGTGGCAATACCGACGTGGTGTACCGTTACCGCTGGACGGACGACTCGGCGAGTCTCGCGGACTCGATTGTCCTGGCGCCGCGCGCGCCGCGCGCGGATGGGACGCACTACCCGGCGGGTATCGCGCTCTCCGCCGACGGGCGCTCACTATACGTCGCCGAGGACCTCGCTGATTCCCTCGCGGTGGTCGATCTGGCATCGGGTGCCGTCGTGCAGCGGCTGGCGACGGGGCGCTACCCGTACGGCGTCGCCGTGGGAGCCGACGGGGCGGTATTCGTCTCCAACTGGGGCGCGAGCACGGTCTCGGTGTTCACTCCCGCTGGAGGCGGTCGTCTGGCACC
>DATGDT010000346.1:0-1566 GCA_035310725.1 Gemmatimonadales bacterium | reverse complement strand
GCCCACGGGACGGAACTTCCATCCGGACTTCCGGCCCGAGCTCACGCCGAAGCAGATGCTCCAGCTCGGCGTGTTCGGCGGCAAGTACATGACCGACTGCCGGAAGGAATTCCCCGCGAGCTGGTTCGCGCGGGCGAAGCTGTGTCACGACCGCCACGACCCGACGCTGAACTTCTTCGGCGTGAACGCCTCACAACCGCTGTCGGTATGGCGCAAGCAGGGCTGGATCTCGGCGGAGGATCCGCGCGGCTGGTTCCAGTGGTACTGTCGCTACTACATGGGCCGCCGGTGCGACGATGACGCGCGGCAGATCCGTCGCTGGCGCGCCGTACGCCGGCACGTGGTCCAGCTCCGCAGCGCCTGCGCGACCGGCGATTGGAGCTGTCGCCCGCGACAGCGGCAGGCGCTGCTCCACTGGGCCTACGATTCGCGGCTGATCTAGGCCCCTGCACCGGGATGCGTCAGCGCCGGCTGATGACCTCGAGCATCTCCCGAACGGTCGTGCATTTGAGCCGCGGCCGGCCCAGCGCTTTGCCGCGCTCGGTTTCGTATCGGTCAAGGCGCTGCCAGTCGGCGTAGGTCACTACGGCGGGCTGAACGCGGCGCACCCAGGCTTCCGCGGCCGCGGCCGCCGGCTCTCCAGGGGACAGGAGCGCCAACCGCTCGAGATCCGCGAACATCGTCTCCGCCGTCTCGGCGGCGTCGGGCTTGTTGGTGCCGATCACACCGGTGGGCCCCCGCTTGATCCAGCCGGCCACGTACAGGCCGGGCGCCACGCGGCCCCGTTCGTTGGGCACGACCCCGGATCGCTCATCGAACGGCAATCCGGTCAGCGCCACACCGCGATAGCCCACGGACCGGAACACCAGATCCGCCGGCAATTCCTCGAACTGGTCGGTCGCCTCGGCTCGCAACGAACCGCCCTTTCCCTCAACCAGGCGATTCCTCACGAGCCGCATCGCCCGCACCCGGCCCTGGTCGTCTCCCAGCAGCTCGACCGGTGACACGAGGAACCGGATGGTCAGCAGGCGCTGCTTGCCGGCTGGTGGGCGCCCGGAGAACTCCCGCAGGATCTCGATTTTCTTCCTTGCGGCGTTGTCGTCCCCGCGCTCCAGCTCCGCCCGGCTCAGCGGATCGAGCGCCACCTCTTCGGGCAGGACGCGGAGGTCCGCCCCTGCGAGCTCCCCCAGCTCCTTCGCCTCGGGATTGGTGAAGGCAGCCTGGAGCGGCCCACGCCGGCCGAGCAGATACACTTCGCGCACTCGCGAGCAGCTGAGCGCTTCCAGCGCGTAATCGGCGACGTCGGTCGCGGCCAGCTCCTCGGTGGTCCGGCACAGCATCCGGGCCACGTCCACGGCGACGTTGCCGACGCCGACCACAGCGACCCGTTCCACGGACAGATCGAACGTCAAATCCCGGTAATCAGGATGCCCGTTGTACCACGCCACGAATTCCGTCGCGGCGTGACTGCGCGCCAGGTCCTCCCCCGGGATGTCCATCCGGCGATCGGTCTGAGCGCCCGTGGTGAAGCACACCTGATGGTAGCAGCGCCGCAGGTCGTCGAGG
>DATGDT010000345.1:0-4362 GCA_035310725.1 Gemmatimonadales bacterium | reverse complement strand
GGGAGACGGTGGCCACGGCAGGATTGCCGGTCGCCCACTGCACGTCCCGGTCGCGCAGGGCGCCGCCGCGCGCGTCGCGGAGGGCGATGGAGAGCGGCGCGGATCTGCCGACCGACAGCGTCAGGGAGGCGGGTGATACGGCGGCGCTCGCCACCGGCACCGCGGTGACCGTGACGGCGGCCGAGGCGCTGCGGGTTTCGATCTGCGCCGTGACGGTCGCCCGGCCGGTTTTGACGGCGGTGACCGCACCCTGGGGGGTGACCGTCGCGACGGTCTGATCGCTCGAGCTCCAGTTCACCTTGCGGTCGCTGATCGGCCGGTCGTGCGCATCGCGCGCGCGCGCCGAGAGCTGCACGTGGGCGCCGGGCTGGAGCGAGGCCGTGGGCGGTGTGATCTCCACGATCGCGACGGCGGGGGGCGTGACGGTGACGCGCGTGGTCGCCGACTTGCCTTCGGATTCGACGGTGATCACCGCGGCGCCGAGACGCAGAGCGGTCAGCGTGCCGCTGGGCGACACGGCGACCACGCGACGGTCGCTCGAGCTCCACGTCAGCGCGTGACCGGAAAGCGCGTTGCCGCGATCGTCCTTCGGCTGGGCGGTGAGCGCGGCCGTGTCGCCCAGGGCGATCGCCGTGGCCGGCGGGATGTCGACGCGCGCGACCGGGGCGGCGATCGCCGTCACCGTGACGCTCGCGGTCCCGCTGCGCCCCTCGCTCGTGGCCTGCACGCTCACGGATCCGGGGGCGACGGCGGTCACGAGCCCACCCGGCGACACACGCGCCACGGTGGTGTCGCTCGAGCCCCAGCCGATCTGACGTCCATCGAGGACGTTGCCACTGCCGTCCTTGAGCAGCACCGCCAGCTGTGCGGTCCGCCCCACCGCGATCGCGGTAGGGGAGGGCGTCACCGAAATGGACGCCACTTCCGCCGGCGGCGGCGCCTGCGGCACGGCGGCCGGTGGCGAGGGGGTCTTGTTGCGGCCGAACATCGTCCAAGCCGCGACGCCGAGGACCACGAGCACGGCCGCGGCTCCGACGAGCTGCATTGTATTGGTGCGCTTCGGTGCCGTGTACGGCGGCGGTGCGGGCTCGGCCCGTGAGGCACGCGCGGGTGCGGGGACTCCGCCTGACGGGCGCCGTCCCGCTGTGCGGGGCGCCGGTGGCTGCGGTGGCGGCGCCGGGGCGCGGGTGCGTTTGGCAAAGACCGCTGTGGGGACCTCGGCGACCTCGGGCGGCTGTTCCGGTGTGATCGGCTCGACCGGCGTGACCGGCAGCGACGGGGGCGCCTCCGGCGCCGCCGCGGTGGCGGGGATCGGCGTCGTCGGGGCCGCCGGGATCGGTGTGGTCGGCGTGGACGGCAGCGGCGTCGTGGGGGCCGACGTGATGACGGGAGACGGAGGCGGTGTCGCCGGCTTGGCGTAGGGCGGCACGGGGCTCACGGGCGTGGCCCATTGCGCGGCGTCGGCGAGCGAGCCCCCGCGCGCCAGTGCCTTCATCTGCTGGCGGACGGGATCGTTGTGCGGTGGCGTGCCGATGGCTTCCACGGCTTCCTCGAGCGACGCCCAGCGCTCCGCGGGTTTCTTGGCGAGCATCCGCTCGATCGCCTGCGCGATGTGGGGCGGGCAGTCCGGGCGGCGATCGAGAATCGGTGGTGGCGGCTCGTGGAAATGCTGCCACATGAGCGACATCACCGAATCGGCGTCGAACGGGACGCGGCCGGTGAGCATTTCGTAGGCCGCGATGCCGAGGGAGTACTGATCGGTGGCGCCGGTGATCTCCTTCGCCGCGCACTGCTCGGGGCTCATGTAGGTCGGCGTGCCGATGGTAGCGCCCGTCATGGTGAGCCCTTGCGACTCGGTCACCTTGGCGATGCCGAAGTCGGTCACGACGGCCCACCCTTCCACGTCGAGCATGATGTTCGCGGGCTTGATGTCGCGATGGATGATGCCGTGGCGGTGGGCGTAGTCGAGCGCGCCGCCGGTCTGCGACAGAATCGTCTGCACCATCTTGATGGGCAGCGGGCCGTGTTGCTTGACGATGGCGTCCAGTCCGCGCCCCTGCACGTACTTCATGATGAAGAAGAGCAGCCGTCCCGACTGGCGCACCGCGTAGATCGGGATGATGTGGGGGTGCGAGAGCGCGGCGGCGGTGCGGGCCTCCCGCTTGAAGCGATCGGCCATGCCCTTGCCGCTGGCGAGCAGTGCCGGGGACATGACCTTGATCGCGACCTTGCGGTCCAGCGAGATGTCGTGGGCGAGGAAGACGGTGGCCATGCCGCCGCGGCCCAGCTCGCCGGCGACCTCGAACTCGCCCAGGGTGGCCTGGCGCAGCTCGTCGATCAGGCCGGCCTGGGGGTCCTCGAGCTCCGGGGGCACGGCCAGACGCTCGGTGGCGAGGCCGCCCTGGACGCCGGACACGTCGTGACCGCAGCGCGAGCAGAAGCGGGCGCCTGGGGCGAGCGGAGCGCCGCAGTGGGCGCAGGCGTTGGGCGAGGTCATGGTTGGGGACGCGTGCGCGAATTTAGCCCTCGGGGGCGGGGGCGGCAAAGGCGGGGCGGTGGGGGTCGGGGGTCGTATCTCCAAGTAGGGGGCCCCATTGACGCGCGGCGGATGGCTGGGTAGTATGTGAGTCTCACCACGAGTTTTTTCGTGGTGCGCTCTTTGAGAATTGATGGTCGAGCGTGTGGAGTGCGGCCCCGATATGAGCGATACGCGGTCAGACGCGTGTCGTCAGGGGTTTGACTCTGAATGTGATTCGGACGACATGAAGTAGTAACGCAGTCGTTCGATTTGAGCTGTTCGAATTCTCTATTGGAGAGTTTGATCCTGGCTCAGGACGAACGCTGGCGGCGTGCCTAACACATGCAAGTCGTACGGGATTTGGGGGCAACTCCAAGTTCAGTGGCAGACGGGTGCGTAACACGTGAGGAACTTGTCCGGTGGCGGGGGATAGCCGGCCCAACGGCCGGGTAATACCGCATACGCTCGTTCGGGGGCATCCCTGGGCGAGGAAAGCAGCCGCAAGGTTGCGCCGACGGAGGGCCTCGCGGCCTATCAGCTAGTTGGCGGGGTAACGGCCCACCAAGGCGACGACGGGTAGCTGGTCTGAGAGGATGATCAGCCACATTGGGACTGAGACACGGCCCAGACTCCTACGGGAGGCAGCAGTGGGGAATATTGCGCAATGGCCGCAAGGCTGACGCAGCGACGCCGCGTGTGGGATGACGGTCTTCGGATTGTAAACCACTGTCAGGGGGAACGAATGCGGGACGTCGAATAGGCGATCTCGAGTGACGGTACCTCCAAAGGAAGCACCGGCTAACTCCGTGCCAGCAGCCGCGGTAATACGGAGGGTGCGAGCGTTGTCCGGAATCACTGGGCGTAAAGGGCGCGTAGGTGGTTCGGTAAGTTGCTGGTGAAATCCCGGGGCTCAACTCCGGGGCTGCCGGCAAGACTGTCGGACTTGAGCACGGTAGGGGCAGATGGAATTCCCGGTGTAGCGGTGGAATGCGTAGATATCGGGAAGAATACCAGTGGCGAAGGCGTTCTGCTGGGCCGTTGCTGACACTGAGGCGCGACAGCGTGGGGAGCAAACAGGATTAGATACCCTGGTAGTCCACGCCGTAAACGATGGGCACTAGGCGTCGGGGGGAGCGACCCTCCCGGTGCCGTCGCTAACGCAGTAAGTGCCCCGCCTGGGGAGTACGGCCGCAAGGCTGAAACTCAAAGGAATTGACGGGGGCCCGCACAAGCGGTGGAGCATGTGGTTTAATTCGAAGCAACGCGAAGAACCTTACCTGGGCTTGACATGCTGGTGTAAGCCGGTGGAAACATCGGCCCCTCTTCGGAGCGCCAGCACAGGTGCTGCATGGCTGTCGTCAGCTCGTGTCGTGAGATGTTGGGTTAAGTCCCGCAACGAGCGCAACTCTCGCTCCCAGTTGCCAGCGGTTCGGCCGGGGACTCTGGGGGGACTGCCGGCGTTAAGCCGGAGGAAGGTGGGGACGACGTCAAGTCATCATGGCCCTTACGTCCAGGGCGACACACGTGCTACAATGCCCGGTACAACGCGTCGCGAACTCGTGAGAGGGAGCCAATCGCTAAAAGCCGGGCTAAGTTCGGATTGGAGTCTGCAACTCGACTCCATGAAGCCGGAATCGCTAGTAATCGCGGATCAGCCACGCCGCGGTGAATACGTTCCCGGGCCTTGTACACACCGCCCGTCACGCCATGGAAGCTGGAGGGACCCGAAACCGGTGGGCCAACCGCAAGGGGGCAGCCGTCTAAGGTCAATTCAGTGACTGGGGCGAAGTCGTAACAAGGTAGCCGTAGGGGAACCTGCGGCTGGATCACCTCCTTTCTGGATC
>DATGDT010000344.1:0-11510 GCA_035310725.1 Gemmatimonadales bacterium | reverse complement strand
CGAGCATCGCGAGGGCAATGAGCATCAATCGGGTATCAGGTGAACCCATGGAGTTCCCTCGTTTTCCGTGCGTTGAAACGCCGGCTCGGCTCTTGGCGCGTCCTTAAGGACGCCGCACACCGCCGAGCCGGCCCTTCAGGGCACGGATCGACAGCGAGTCACGCACTGCAGACCACTCACCGTGCCGCCGGGACGACCTGAGGCGACGTACCGGAGCGCACCACCGTCGTCACGCTCCCCTCCCGCAACCCCTCGCCCCTCACCGTCACCCGAAGCAGGCCGGGTCCGGCCGCTCGAACGATCGCCAGCCCCCGCCCGTTGAACGCATGCCGACGATCCGTCCGATACGGATCGTGGTCCCGCATGTCGGCGTTGTCGAGCGCCAGAAGAGTCCCGCCGGTCACGGTGACCTGCACGAGGTTCCCCGCCGTGGGCACCACCGTACCGGCGGAGTCCACGATCTCGAACGTCACGAGCGCCACGTCCCCGGGTGCGGTGGTGACGGTGTCGCGTGCCGCGGAAAGCCGGATCGCCGCCGGCGCACCGGCCGTGCGCACCTCCTCCTCGCACGCCGCTGTGCCGTCCCGCTTCTTGCCGACCGCCCGCAACACTCCCGGGGCGTAGGGTACGTCCCAGCTCATGTGCAGGTCGTTGGTCGTGGACCGGACGACCGGCAACGCATAGCTGTTCCAGCCGCCCGACGTCCCCTGCGCCGGGAACTCGACCCGCTTCTCCCCCAGGGAGCGCCCGTTGAGAAACAGCTCCACGCTGTTGCAGTTCGAGTAGGCGACCACGGGAATCACCTGCCCCTCGCGCCCGGGCCAATTCCAGTGCGGGAAGAGGTGCAGCACCGGCTGGTCGGTCCACAGGCTCTGGTAGAGGTAGTAGGCGTCCTTGGGGTGCCCCGTGATGTCCATCGTGCCGGACCCGAACCCCTTGAAGGGCCAGAAGCTCTCGCCCAGGTAGTCGATCCCGGTCCACATGAAGTTGCCCGCGAAGTAGTCATGCAGCGTGACCCACTTCCAGAGCCGCTCCGCCTGCGTCATCCCGCTCGTGTAGTTGGGCCGCACGAGCGTGGAGTCATCGCCCAGCGAGTACCGCTCGTCCAGCGACTGGAACAGCGAGCCGCTCTCGGTGCCGATCATTTTCCAGTCGGGGTGGTCGTGCCGGTCCTGCTCGGCGAACAGCTCCCGGCGCTCGTGCCAGCGGTCCACGTAGTTGTAGCCGACGATGTCCTCGGCCTCGAGGAAGGCCAGCGTTGCGGGGCGCCCATCGGCGTAGATCTGGTCGTTGCCGGTCGTGACGGGGCGCGTCGGATCCTCGCGATGGAAGAGGCCGACGAGCCGCCGCAGCACGTCCGCGCCGTCGGGCGTCGTCTGCTCCCCGATCTCGTTGCCGGCGCTCCAGAGCACGATCGAGGGGTGGTTGCGGTCGCGGTGCACGAAGTCCACCACGTCGCGCTCGGACCACTCGGCGAAGTACTTGTGGTAACCCTCCGGCACCTTGCCGATGGTCCACTCGTCGAAGGCTTCGGCCATGACGAGAAATCCCAGGCGGTCGCACAGGTCCAGGAACTCGGGCGCCGGCGGGTTGTGCGAGGTGCGGATCGCGTTCGCGCCCATCGCCTTGAGGCGCTCCAACCGCACTTCCCAGATGCGCTCCGGCACTGCCGCGCCCATCGCCCCCGCGTCGTGGTGCAAGTTGACGCCCCGCATCTTGACCTGCCTGCCGTTCAGCAGGAACCCCTTGTCCTTGTCGTAGGCGATGGTGCGGATCCCAAAGGGGGTGTGGACCTCGTCGCGGGCGGACGGGCGGGGGGACAGGCGGGCGGACAGGCGGTCGGGCGGTCCGGCGTTCAGCAGCTCCGTTCGCATGTCGTACATCGCTGGCGTTTCAACCGACCAGACCCTCGCCGATGGGACCTGGATATGCTGCTCGACGTCGGCACTCCCGCCACTGCCAACGGAAATCGATGTATCCGCGTGCGCCACTTCGTGCCCGGATCCGTCGATCACGGTCGAGCGCAGTACGGTCCGACGCGCGGCCGGGTAATCGTTCTCGACGTGCGTGCGTAGGACCACCTCGGCGCTGGACGAGTCGACCCGTGGGGTCGTCACGTAGGTGCCCCAATGGCCCATGTGCAACGGATCCACGAGGGTCAGCCAGACGTGGCGATAGATCCCGCTCCCCGTGTACCAGCGGGAGTTGGGCTGCGCCGAGTTGTCCACGCGGACGGCGACGACGTTGACACCCGGCACGAGGTGTTTGGTGATGTCGTAGACGAAGCCGGAGTATCCGTAGGGACGGCGGCCCAACTGGACGCCGTTGATCCAGACGTCGCTGTTCATGTAGACGCCGTCGAACTCGAGCCATGTCTCCCGGCCACGCGCCCCAGCGGGAAGCCGGAATGCCTTGCGGTACCAGCCCAAGCCCGTCGGGAAGTAGCCCCCGCGGCCGCCGCTCGGTGCGTTCTGCTGCGGCCTGCCCTCGACGCTCCAGTCGTGCGGCAGGTCGAGCCGGCGCCACTCATGATCGTCGAAGCCCGGCTGCTGGGCGCCGGCGGGATCGCCGAGGGTGAAGCGCCAGCCCGGGTCCATGGAGAGGTGCTGCCGCTGCGCGGTGGCGGGCTCCGGGAGCGTCAAGGCCGCCACGAGAACGAAGGGGAGGATTCGCACGCTCACCTCGGGCGCCTGGAGGGACGCGAGAACGGAGGCGGTGTGACACGCTGCGTGCCCCGTGCCTGCAGCAGCCGCAGCGCCTCCTGCACGCCGCGCTCCAGCTGCGGGTCCCGCCCGGCCGCGAGGCTGCGGGCGTCGAGCAGCACCTCGACATCGGGTGGCACCCCCTCGTTTTCGGCGATCCATTTGTTGTTAATCGGGTCGAAGACCGCGTTGTCGGGCGCCGTGACCGAGCCGCCGTCCACCAGCGGGTAGTGCACCGACGACTTGACCAGCCCGCCCCACGTGCGGGCGCCGACCAGCGGCCCCGCCTGCTGCTGGCGGAACGCCCAGGGGAAGTAATCGCCCCCCGAGCCCGCCAGCTCGTTGATCAGCAGCACCTTGGGCCCGAGGATCCCGGCCGGCAGCCGGAACGGGGCGCCGTTGGGCACCTCGTTGGTGATCGCCGCCCGCAGCGAGCGCGTCATGTAGTCCACCATGTAATCATCCAGGTTGCCGCCGCCGTTGAAGCGCTCGTCGATCACCGCGCCCTCCCGGTCCTGCTGGGCGAAGAAATAGCGGTTGAACGACACGACGCCTGGCCCCCCGGTATTCGGAATCCAGACGTAGGCCAGGCGCCCGCCCGACAGCGAATCCACGGTGCGCCGGTTGTCCTCCACCCAGGCCCGCTGGCGCAGCTGGTCTTCGTTGCGCGCCGGCTCCACCGTCACGGTCCAATGCCCGTCCATCGAGGGGCGGTCGTTGACGAGCAGGACGGTCTGGCGCCCCGCGGTCCCGTCGAGCAGGCGATAGGGATCGTCCCCCGCGGTCAGCTCGCGTCCGTCCACGCCGACGAGGTACTGCCCGACCCGTATCCGCAGGCCGGGCCGGTCCAGGGGCGCCACCAGATCGGGATTCCAGCTCTCGAAGGTGTAGATGCGTGCGATCTTCCAGCGGCCCGCGTCGGCCACGAGATCCGCACCCAACACTCCGACGCGCGACGTGTCCACCGCGGGCATGTCGCCGCCGCGTACGAACGAGTGCCCCACCGACAGCTCGCCGTTCACGAGGTCGAGGATGTAGTTCAGGTCGTCGCGATGCCGCACCCAGGGGACCAGCGGCCGGTAGCGCTCGCGCACCGCGTTCCAGTCGTTGCCGTGCATTCCCGGGTCGTAGAAGAAGTCCCGCTCGTAGTGCCAGGTCTCGTCGAACATCTGGCTCCATTCCGCGGAACGATCGAGGTACATCCGCAGCGACACGGCGACATTTCCGGCGCTGCCTTCCGGCGTGCGTGCCGTCCCCACGACGCGCCACTGCGTCCCGGAACGGAACAGGATCTTCTCGCCGTCCGGTGAGACCGAGATCCGGGTAGCGCCGCGGACGAACTCGGTCGCTTTCCGGTCCTCCTGCGAGAACTTCTGCAGCACCACGCCGGTCTGGTTCTCGATCTGCTCGGCCACGAAGACGGTGCCCTTGGGCCCGGCGAACAGGTCGGTGTAGCGGCGCACGGGCATCGGCAGGGCGACGATGCGACGCTCGATCCCAGCGCGGTCGATGCGCACCTGCACGGCGCCCGTGTCGCTGCCCTTCTTCGCCGCCGTCGTGTCGCCCTCTTCGTCGCTGCGCGGGGCGAACGGCGTGGGATCGTCGGCGCGCAGCACCATCAGGTAGACACCGTAGCTGGGGTCAGCCGCGATGGAGCTGGTGTTGGCCCACCCCGAGCCCAGCGCCAGGTTGGTGCTGGCGAGGAAGTAGAGATGCCGCCCGTTGCGGTCCCAGACCGGCGCGGCCGCGTCCGCCAGTGCGTCGGTGAGCGGGGTGACGCTGCCGCTGTCCCGCGACCAGACCACGATACGGCGGAACATGTTGGGATAGGTCTTCGCGTAGGCGAGGTAGCGGGAGTCGGGCGACCAGGCGAGCTCCATCCCGCCGCGCTCGACGTTGGCGCCGCCCGCGTCCACGGTGCGGATCCGCCCCGACTCCACGTCCACCACGCGAATCCTGACCTTGTTGTCCTCGAAGGCGATCTGCTTCCCGTCGGGCGACCACGCCGGCTCCCAGGCCATCTTCGACTCGCCGATCGCGATGCTGCGCGGCGTGCCCAGCCCATCCTGGTCGGCCACCATCAGCGCGTATCCTTCACCCGCGTCCCTGAACCAGGCGATGCGCTTGCCGTCGGGGGACCAGACCGGCGCGCGGTCGGCTGCGTCGGGCGAGCGCGTGAGGTCACGCGGGCTGCCGTTCTCCACCGGCACGGTGAAGATCTCCCCCCGAGCCTCCAGGAGGACGCGCTTGCCCTTGGGGGAGAGCGACGCCGCCGCCACGCGGTCGCTCACGTCTTCCCAGCGCGGCTCCATCCACGGGAAGTCGCCTTGCGCGGTGATATCGAGCCGCTGGGTGCGCCCGCTGGCCGGATCGAGCGTGTGGATCCAGCCGTCCTGCTCGAACACCAGCATGCCGGCACCCGCGGAAAGCGATTTCACCTCGGCGCCGGTGAACCTGGTCAGTTGTTGCACGGCGCCGCTCGCCACGTCGTAGGACCACACGTTCGACGCCCAGTCGCGATCGGAGATGAAGTAGACCTTGTCGCCGAGCCATACTGGTGCGATGTCCTGGGTGCGCTCGTTGGGCAGCCGCATCTCCTCGAGCGTGCCGAGGTTGAGGATCGTCAGCGGCGTGTTCTGTCCTCCGCGGTAGCCGCGCCACTCCACGTCCCAGCGGCGCACCCGGTCCACGACGATGCGCCGCCCGTCCGGCGCGTAGGAGCCATCGTTGCCCCAGGGCGCCGGCAGGAGGGTGGACGGGCCGCCCGTGCGCGGCACGGTCCAGAGCCGCGCGTACCCGACCGGCGCCGTTTCCCGGGTCGATGCGTAGAGCACGCGGCTCCCGTCCGGGGTCCAGCCGCGCGCCAACGACGGCGCGGGATACCAGGTGAGCCGCGTGGGGTCGCCACCCTCCACCGGCACCACGTAGACCTGCATCGTGCCGGACCGGTTGGAGGTGAACGCGATGAATTTTCCGTCGGGCGAGAAGTGCGGGTTCGCCTCGACGGCCGGCGTGCTCGTCAGTCGCCGGGCCGTGCCTCCGGCGCGGTCCGCCATCCAGATGTCCGCACCGTACGTGAACGCGACCTGGCGCTCGCTGATAGTGGGCTGCCGGAGCAGACGCGTCCCCTCTCCCTGCGCCGCGCTCGTGCTTGGGATGGCAGAGAGAAAGCAGAGGAACGAGGCGAGCATGGCACGGGACAAGGCGCGAGCTCCGAGAGAAGGTCTCCCAAGCTTCCGCCGCCCGGCGGAGGACGCAAGGAGCCGCTACATTGGCCTCGTGCACACGAGAAACTGCGTTGCCGCGATCGCGGTCCTGCTCCCGCTGGCAGCGGGTTGCGCCCCGAGCCGCCCGGCAGCGGCGCGCGTCACGGCGCCCGACACGTCCTGGGTCGCGCGCAGCGCCATCTACGAAGTCAACGTCCGGGACTTCTCCCCTACCGGCGATCTGCCAGGCGTAACGCGCGGGCTCGACCGCATCGCGGCGGTCGGGGCGAACGTGGTCTGGCTGATGCCGATCTACCCGGTCGGGATCCTGAACGCGAAAGGACCGCTCGGCTCACCCTACGCGGTGCGCGATTTCCTCGCGATCGATTCCGCCTTCGGTACCGCGGCGGACTTGCGGGAGCTCGTCGGGGCGGCGCATGCGCGCGGCATGAAGGTCATCCTCGACTGGGTACCGGACCACACGTCCTGGGACAACGTCTGGATGCGGCAGCACCCCGACTACTACATCCGGGACGAGCGCGGCCAGCCGATCGTGCCGCGCGACAAGCAGGGCAAGCCGACCGACTGGACCGACGTGGCGCAGCTCGATTACGGCAATCCCGAACTGCGGCGCGCCATGATCGCCGCCATGCGCCACTGGCTCGAGCAGTTCGACCTCGACGGCTTCCGCGTGGACGTCGCGGGCTTCGTGCCGGACGCCTTCTGGCGCGAGGCCGTGCCGGCGCTGCGCGCCGCGGCCCCGCGGCCGATCCTGCTGCTCGCCGAGTGGGGCGACCTCGAGATGCACCGGCTCGGGTTCGACCTCACCTACGGCTGGGACTCCTACAGCCGCCTCAAGGCCGTGTGGCGCGGGGCGCCGGCCGACACGTTCGTGCGCAGCGAGCTGACGGACCTGTCGGCCATGCCGCCGGGCGGCATGCGGCTGCGCTTCACCACGAACCATGACGAGACCGCGTGGGACAAGCCGCCGGTGACCTTGTTCGACGGGGCGGCGGGCGCACGCGCGGCCTTCGTCGCCATGGCGCTGCTGCCGGGGCGGCCGCTGATCTACGACGGGCAGGAGGTCGAAAGCCCGCAGCAGCTGGGCCTGTTCAGACGGGACTCGATCGTCTGGGCCCAGCATGACACGATCGGGACCCGTTCCTTCTATCGACGCGTCCTCGACCTGGCGCAGACCGACTCGGCGTTTCTCACTGGACCCCTCGAGCAGGTCGAGACGAGCGCCCCCAAGGACGTGATCGCCTACCGCCGTGGCGCCGTGCTCGTGCTCGCGAACGCCCGGTCCCGCCCGGTGCGAGTGGTGGTCACCGGGTTCGCGGTGACCGGGGCGCGCGACCTGCTGTCGGACCGCACGCTGGCAGGCGACACCATTGCGCTCCAAGCGTACAGTGCGGTGGTGCTGAAGCGCTCGCCTTAGGGAACCTCTGCACAAGTCCGTGTGGCGCCGGGGGTGGGGGTGAGGACGCGAGGACGCGGGGGCCGCACGGCCCGGACATGATTGCTCCTGGGCCGGCAATGAGATCGGCAACGTTGGTCCGGGTCGAGCGCCCCCGCGTCCAACGCGTCCGAGCACCCCCACCCCCGGCGTCGCCCCACCCAAGCAGACCTTCCCCCTAGCGGCGAATGAGGTCGAGCACCAGGCTCTCCCGCGGCCCGAGTGAGACGGCAGGCACGTAGTCCGCGATTCGTCCGTCCCGACTCACGCGCAGCGTCACGGCATCCGCACCGCCGACCAGGTCATGCGGAGCGTAGCTCCCGTCCTGGAGCACCCCCGACCCGGATCCGATCGAAACGCCTGAGACGGCCGTGCCGCCCAGGTTCGCCACCACGAGCACGGCGTGGTCACCCGCGCGTCGCAGGTAAGCGGTGACCTGTGGGCTCGAAGCGACGAGCGGCACGAGCCGGCCGGTCGCGAGCGCGTCGTTCTCCTTGCGCAGGTGGATCAGCCGCCGGTACAGGTTGAGCAGCGAGCCCGGAACGGAATCCTGCAGCGCCACATTCGTCGTCAGCGAGTCGGGCTGAGGCGTCTCCCAGGGCGTGCCGGTGGTGAAGCCCACGCCACGACCCGGGGCCCACTGCATCGGGGTCCGCAGTCTCGGGTCGGGCTTGTCTCCGGTCATGCCGATCTCCTCGCCGTAGTAGACGAACGGCAACCCCGGCAATGTCAGCAGCAACGTCGCCGCCAGTTTCGCGCGGGCCATGTCCCCGCCGAGCAACGTCATGCTCCGGGTGCCGTCGTGGTTGGAGAGGATCGGCGACCAGCGGTACGCCGGCAGCGTGTCCTGCAGTCGCAGGAAGCCAGGCAGGAGCCCCGCGCTCGATCCGCTCCGCACCACTGAAATCAGCGAATCGGCCAGCTCGAAGCCGAAGTAGGACGTCAGCTGGTCCGGGTAGTACGGGAGCAAGGTGGCGATGTTGCCCCACGCCTCGCCCACGGTGTAGGCACCGGGCTTCACGCTGTCGACGTGGGCCGCGTACTCGTGCAGGAACGCGTGCGTGCCCGGGCACCCCGTCATGCAGGGGCCATCCTCCGCGAGGTACGGCACGGCATCCAGCCGGAAGCCGTCCACCCCCATGTCGTGCAGCCAGTAGGTGGCGACCTTCTTCATCTCCTCCCGCACGGCCGGCGTGTGATAGTCGAGGTCCGGCATCCCGCTCCAGAAGACGCCGTAGTAGTACTCGTCGCGCAGCGGTGACCGATGCCAGGCTTCGGCGCCCCAGGGCCCTTTGCCGCCCTGCACCGGCGAGAAGCGATACCAGTGTCGATAGGGCGACGCCGTGTCGCGCAGCGCGGCCTGGAACCAGGAGATCTCGTTCGAGGTGTGGTTGAGCACCATGTCCACGAGCACCGCGATCCCGCGGCGGTGCGCCTCCACCACGAAGCGCTTGAAGTCGTCGGTGGTGCCGTAGGCGGGCTCGACCTTGTAGTAGTCACTGACGTCGTACCCGTGGTAGCTGGGGGACGCGGCCACGGGCATGAGCCAGATGCAGCTGGCACCGAGTCCGCGCACATAGTCGAGCTTGCTCGTGAGGCCGTTCAGGTCGCCGATGCCGTCGCCGTCCGAGTCATAGAAGGAGCGGACGAAGATCTCGTAGCAGACGGCGCCGCGGGTCCACGCGGCCGGCGGTGCCCGTCGCGCGGGCGGGCGGGACGGCTTGGGCGCCATATCCCCGAAGAGCCACTGATACGCCGCCGGAAATTCGCGGCGCCAGAACCATTCGGAGTGGGCGCCGTCGGGGCGGACCACCGACTCCACCGTTTTGAATCCCGCCGCCCGCAGGGTGTCGGCCATGCGCTGGGCGTCCCGGACATACACCTCCGGCGTGTCCCCTTCCTGCCCCCCCATGACGATGTAGACCCTCGTGTCGCGTCCGGGACGGGCTCGGCGGGCGTAGGAGTAGATGGCAGGCGCAAACCAGAACGCCGGCGAGAACACGCCCACGCGACCGAAGACGATGGGGTACTTGAGCGCGGCGTAGAGGGAAATCAGACCGCCCATGCTGGAGCCGGCGACGCCCGTATGCCCCCGGTCGGCCTGCGTGCGGTAGTGCCGGTCGACCCACGGCTTGAGCGTCTTCACGAGGAAGTCGACGTACGCGTCTCCCTCGCCCCCGCCCCGGGTCGGATTGCGCCAGGGGGAGTACTCGTCCATGCGCCGCTGGCCGCCGTGGTCCACGGCCACGACGATCACGCCCGGATCGCCCTTTGCCGCGAGACTGTCGAGCGATTCATCCACGCCCCATTCGCCGGCGAAGCTCGTGGCGGCGTCGAACACGTTCTGGCCGTCGTGCATGTACAGCACGGGGTACCGTGCGCGCGACCCGGCGTAGCCGGGCGGGAGATAGATCCACACCCGACGGGCCCGGCCGAGCTGCGGCATGCCGAACGCCGTGTCGAGCACGGTGACCGATGCCGTGGTCGAGTGCGCCGGTGGGGGACGCGGGGTCCCGTCGCGCCATCGCATGACCGCGCCCGTGTACTCAGCAGGGCCGCTGTCCGGCACGGTGAAACTCCGGTTGGAGACGTCGCCACCGGCGCTGTCCAGCTCGACCGTCTCCCACGAGCCGAGGGTGAACTTGAACTCGAGGCGTCCGCGTACCGATGCGGGGAGCGTGATGGCGTACCCTCCCGCGCTCTGCGCGCTCAGCGTGTACCCGTAGGCACCCGGGTTCCAGCCGTTGAACGTGCCGGTGACGTAGATGGACGCGTTCGCGGGTGTGCTCGCCGGCACGGCGGTCAGATGCAGGGTCACCTGGAGGAGCGCGATCGCGGCGGTCATGGCAGCCGGGTCTCGCTGTCGATGGCGACGGCGGAGTTCGGGCCGAGGTGCAGCGCGACGGCGTGCCCCGAATCCACGACGACCGTCGTACCGGCGCACACTCCGCCGACCAAGCCGCCCGTGATCACGTCGCAGTAGGTCCCGGGCGCCAGCCCCGTCGCGAGCGTCGTATCGAGCGCCGCGGGCTCGCGGCTGATCGCCACGAATCCCTTGTCGCCGCGGGAAAAGGCGATCGCATTGGCGCCATCGTCCCACCAGTGGTTGACGTCACTCCCGGCGACGACGCGCCGGAATCTCACCATGTTCCGGATGGCCGGGTCGCGGTGCTCGCACACCCATTGGCCCGTGGTCGCCGTCTCGAGGCTCGACGCGCAGGTCACGTCGTTGGTGTTGCCGTTGCCGTCCGAAGGCGGGCCCATGGCATTGCCCGCGGGACAGGCGAACGCGAAGCTCGACAGGATGGACGGGTAGCCGTACGGCTGCGCCAGCATCCAGACGTTCGCGAGGCGGAACACGTCGCCGTCCCGGTAGCTCAGGCCGCACTGGTGCTGCGTGTCGTGATTCTGGAGAAACACCACCGCCTTGTCCGACGGCATCAGCCCCCACGCCACCTCGGAGAACTGGCTCCCAGGCGGACCGTTGGGATTGAGCTGCGCGATGCGCTGTCCCCCCAGCTCGCGGAACTTGTCGCCCACGCCGGTGAAGGTGAACTCGGTGACGTCCGCCGCGCCACCGGAGCCATACGCCTCGCCGAAGTAGTCCCGCGGCGCGAGGGCCTCGCCGGCGCCGCCGATCACCTCGAGGAAGTAGTACGGGATCGGCCGCCCCTCCGCGCTCATGGTGGAGTCCACGATTCTCAGGGTACTGTCGAGTTCCACCTGCTGGATGTGCTTGGCCGCGTCGATTCGGTACCCCGCAACGCCCGCGCGCGCGAGCATCACGAGATAGGCGGCGATCTTCTCCCGTACCGAGCGCTTGCCGGTATTGAGATCGGGCAGCGAGAGCAGCTCGCAGTCCTGCACGTTGGCGGCGTCCTGGTAGTTCGTGACCGCGCACGGCGGGTGGAAGTCGGCCTGCGTATATAGCCCCGGGTAGTCGTATTTGGAGTACGCGGTGCCGTTCGAGCCCACGCCGGGACTCGGGTAGTTCGTCATGTGATTGATGACGGCGTCCACGTAGATGCCGACCCCGACGGCCGCGCAGCGATCCACCATATCCTGGAACTCGGCGCCGGTGCCCGAGCGGCTGCGGGCGATGCTGTAGCTCACCGGCTGGTAGCGCTCGCTCCAGGGATAGCTGGG
>DATGDT010000343.1:0-1806 GCA_035310725.1 Gemmatimonadales bacterium | reverse complement strand
TACATCAAGATCTACGAAGCGGTTGAGCTGGCGGCGGCACGGTTGCGGGGGGAAGACGCGAACGCGCCGAGGGAGTCGCTGTATGGGCGATAGGGCGGACAGGCGGTCGGGCGGTCAGGCGGTCGGTGATGCGGCGGTCGGTGATGCGGCGGTCAGGCGTTCAGGCGGACAGGCGGTCCCTGAGCCAGGCGTGCGCACTGAGCCGACCGCCCGACCGCCCGACCGCCTGACCGCCCTGCGCGTCATCGGGAAGGCCCACCGCAAAGTCGACGCCGTGGCGAAGGTGACCGGGGCGACGAAGTTCGCCGACGACCTCGCCCTGCCCCGGATGCTCTACTGCAAGCTGCTGCGCAGCCCGCATCCCCACGCCCGTATCGTCCGGGTCGATACAGGCAAGGCCGAACGGCTCGAAGGCGTGAAGGCTGTCCTCACCGGGAAGGATTTCCCGATTCCCTTTGGCATCCTCCCCGTGAGCCAGGACGAGCACGCGCTGTGCGTGGACACGGTGCGTTTCATCGGCGACCCGGTGGCGGCGGTCGCCGCGACGTCGGAGGAGACGGCCACCGCGGCGCTCGACCTGATCGACGTCGAGTACGAGCTGCTGCGCGAGATCGGCTCCCCCGCCGACGCGCTCGCGCACCCCGAGCCGCGCATCCACGACTACGGCGACACCGGCAACCTGCACAAGCTCATCAACCTCGAGTTCGGGGATGTAGAGGAAGGCTTCGCTGCGGCCGACGTGGTGCGCGAGGACCTGTTCTTCTTCGAGGGCAACACCCACCTCCCGATGGAGCAGCACGCCGCGCTGGCGGACTGGTCGGCCGACGGGAAGGTGACGCTGTGGAGCTCGACCCAGACGCCCCACTACGTCCACCGCGCGCTCGCCAAGGTGCTCGAGTTGCCGGCGGCGCGCATCCGCGTCATCGCGACGCCCAACGGCGGCGGCTTCGGGGGCAAGAGCGATCCCTTCAGCCACGAGATCGTCGTCGCCAAGATCGCCATGCTCACCGGCCGGCCCGTGAAGATCACGCTGACCCGCGAGGAGGTCTTCTACTGCCATCGCGGGCGGCATCCCACACTCATGTGGGTGAAGACCGGGGTCACCAGGGACGGCGCCATCACGGGGATGCACTTCCGCTCGCTGCTGGACGGCGGCGGTTACGGCTCCTACGGCGTCGCGAGCACCTACTACACGGGCGCGCTGCAGACCGTCACCTATCAGGTGCCGCGCTACAAGTTCCAGGGCGCGCGCGCGTTCACCAACAAACCCCCGTGCGGCCCCAAGCGGGGCCACGGCACGCCGCAACCCCGTTTCGCCCTCGAGGTGCACCTCGACAAGCTCGCCGAGCAGCTCGGGCTGGATCCGGCGGAGATGCGTCTGGCCCACCTGCAGCCGCCAGAGTCGCTCACGGCGAATTACCTGCGCGTGGGCTCGATGGGGCTGGGGGAGTGCATCCGCAAGGTGACCGAGGGCGCGGGCTGGAAGGACAAGTTCCGCAAGTTGCCTCCCGGCAAGGGAGTCGGGCTCGCCTGCTCCTCGTACTTGAGCGGCGCCGGGTTGCCGATCTACTGGAACCACATGCCGCACTCGGGCGTCCAGCTCAAGTGCGACCGCTCGGGCGGCGTGACCGTGTTCTGTGGGTCCACCGACATCGGTCAGGGGTCCGACTCGATCCTCGCCTACATCACGGCCGAAGTGCTGGGCGTCGATCCGTTCGACATCCGCGTCGTCACCGCCGATACCGATCTCACGCCGGTGGATCTGGGCAGCTACTCCTCGCGCGTGACGCTGATGAGCGGCAACGC
>DATGDT010000342.1:0-7901 GCA_035310725.1 Gemmatimonadales bacterium | reverse complement strand
GCCGCGGGTCGCTCGCCCGGCGGCTCGATGCGCTGCTCGACCGGCGCCCCTTCGACCGGGTCACCTGGGGCGTGTCGGTCGTGGACGAGCGGGGGCGGACGCTCTACGAGCGCAACGCCGACCGGCTGTTCGTCCCCGCGAGCAATACGAAGCTCGTCGTCACCTCGGCCGCCACCGTGCTGCTTCCCGCCGACTATCGCGTGCGGACCAGCGTGTACGTCAACGGGGTGCTGCAGGATGGGATACTCGACGGTGACCTGATCCTGTACGGCCGCGGCGATCCGACCTTCTCCGAGCGCTGTTACGGCGTCGACACCCTCGCCCCCGGCGCCTGCGACTCGGCCTTCACCGCAATCAACGCCATCGCCGACTCGATCCGCGCCCACGGCGTAACCCGCATCACCGGGCACATCGTGGGCGACGGCAGCTACTTCGAGCCGCAGCTCGTGCGCCCCGCCTGGAACGTGTTCGACCTCAACTGGTGGTACGCGGCGCCCGTCTCGGGGCTCGGCTTCCACGACAACAGCGTGGACTTCCTCATCACGCCCTCGGATACGGTGGACCGGCCGCCGGCGATCACCTGGTCGCCCGAACTGGGGCTGTTCACCTTCGAGAACCGGGCCCGCACCGGTCCGGCCGGCGGGGGTTCGACGATCGGCGACAACTTCTTCCGCACCCCGGGGACGATGGACATCTGGGCGGAGGGGACCGCCGCGCGGGGACGGAAGCCCTGGACCGAGAGCTTCGCCCTTCCCGACCCCAACCGATACGCCGCGCGCGCCCTGGCCGTCGCGCTCGAGCGAGGCGGGGTCACGGTCGAAGGGGGCGCGACGAGCACCACCGACTCGCTCGCCTACCGCGCGGCGCGCTGCTGCGCCCCGGCGCTGGTCGAGTACCGCGGCCGCCCCATCGCCGACATCCTGTTCCCGATCCTCAATTCCAGCCAGAACTGGTTCGCCGAGATGCTGCTGAAGATCCTGGGCCGGGAGCAGGGTGGGGTGGGGTCATGGGACGCCGGGCTCGAGGTGGAGCGTCGCTTCCTCGTCGACTCGGTGGGCATCGATTCGAGCGCGTTCTCGCTCGAGGACGGCTCCGGGCTTTCGGCGGGCAACCTGGTTTCGCCACGGGCGTTCACCCGGCTCCTGAGTTACATGGCCGGTCACCCCAAGCGGGACGCGTTCTTCGCCGCCCTGCCCCGCGCCGGCCAGCCGGGCTCGCTGCTGCGGCGCTTCGTGGGCACGCCGCTCGAAGGCGCCGTGGTCGCGAAGACGGGGAGCATCGACCGGGTCAACACGCTGTCGGGCTACATCGATCGCCCGGCGGGAGGGCGCCTGGTGTTCAGCATCGAGGCGAACGCGCACGCCGTCTCGGGGCGAGCGATGCTGGCGCAAATAGATTCGATAGTCGTGGAGATAGGAAAGACGAAGTAAGACGCAGCGACCGGGAGCGGGGAAAGGCTCTCCAATGAAGATTTACACCAAGACGGGCGACGAAGGGGAGACGGGCCTCTTCGGCGGCGAGCGCCTTCCCAAGGACCACCGGCGGGTGGCGGCGTATGGCGACGTGGACGAGCTGAACGCCGCAGTGGGTCTCGCCCGCGCCACCGCGCCCGTGGACTTCGAGGACCCCCTGCTGCAGACCATCCAGCGCGACCTGTTCACGCTCGGCGCGGAGCTGGCGACGCCCGACCCGGTGCGTCTGGCGAAGGCCCTCGGCGGCCCGCCGCTCGGCGACGCCGAGGTCACCGCGCTCGAGCAGGCGATTGACCGGCTCGACGCCGGCCTCCCGCCGCTCAAGGCGTTCATTCTCCCGGGGGGCGCGCCCAAGGGGGCCGCGTTCCACGTGGCCCGCACCGTGTGCCGGCGCGCCGAGCGGACTGTGGTGAGTCTCGCACGGGAGACTCCGGTCTCCCCCGCCATCCGGCGCTACCTGAACCGTCTCTCGGATCTCCTGTTCGTGCTCGCGCGCGCGGCCAACGCACGCGCCGGAGCGGCCGATCTGCCGTGGTGAGCATCCGCGTTCCCCTGCGGGAAACGCGGGACGCGTCCTACGACATCCTGATCGACCGCGGCATCCTCGACCGGCTTCCCGCCCTCCTCGCCGAGCACTGTCCCGCCGCCGCGTACGCGGTGATCGGCGATTCCCACGTGGCGAAGGTGTACGGCGAGCGCGTCACCACGTCGTTGCGCGCCGCGGGGAAGGTGGCCGAGCTGCTCACCTTTCCCGCTGGAGAATGGAACAAGACGCGCGACACCTGGACCGCGCTGTGCGACCGGATGCTGGCGGCCCATGTCGGCCGCGACGGTGCCGTGCTCGCCGTGGGAGGTGGCGTCACCGGAGACCTCGCGGGGTTCGTGGCGGCCACCTACTACCGCGGGGTCCCCTGGGTGCAGGTCCCGACTTCGTTGCTCGCCATGATCGACTCCTCGATCGGCGGGAAGACCGGCGTCGACACGCCGCAGGGAAAGAACCTGCTGGGCGCATTTCATCAGCCGCGCCTCGTCGTGGCCGATCTCGACGTGCTGGCGACGCTCGCGCTCCCGCAGCTCGCCGCCGGCATGGCGGAGGCGATCAAGCACGCGGTGATCGCCGATGCGGAGTATTTCGCCCTGCTGGAGCGCTCGCCCGTCCCGGTGACGGCCGAGGCGGCGATGGTCGAGCGGGTGGTGGCACGGTCGGTCGAGATCAAGGCAACGATCGTGGCGGCGGACGAGCGCGAGGCGGGACGGCGGGCGGCGTTGAACTTCGGCCACACGGTGGGGCATGCCCTGGAAGCCACGAGCGGTTACGCGCTGCTGCACGGCGAGGCGGTAGCGATCGGGATGGTCGCGGAGGCGCGGCTGGCGGAGACGATCGGCGTAGCCGAGCGCGGCACCGCTGCCCGCATCGTCAGGGCGCTCGAACGGCATGGGCTCCCGGTCGCGTTGCCCGATGGGGCCGACACGGACGCGCTGATGGACGCGATGCGGCACGACAAAAAGGTGCGTGGCGGCGCGCTGCGCTTCGCGTTGCCGTCGCAGGTGGGGATGTTGGGGCCGAATGCCAGCGGCGAGTGGACCGTTGCGCCTTCTGAGGCGCAAGTGCGTCAATCGCTGGGCGGGAGCTCGTAGCGGCTTGTTTAATCCGCTGCGGACACTTCACTTAGAGCCACTCCACCGGCTTTCAACAACTCGCCCACACGATTTGCACGCCAAACGCTTTCCACAGGCCTTGTGGATAGTGGACAAATCGTGCAGTCGCGCGCGCGATAACAATTTGTGATGTGGAAAACTACCCAGATTTGCACGTGTGGACGGGCGTTCCTATATTGTGCCCGCTTTCAGGTCACTCTAGGCGGTCAGTTGCGCCGTCTCCGGCTAGAACGCGTATGCCCTGCTATGGAGTCCAGCGCATGGCTCGTGCGTCGACTGGAAAGTCCAAATCGTTCTTCAAAGCCACACCGTCCGGTGCCTTCGACCAGTACCTGCAGGACATTCAAAAGCTCCCCCTGATCAAAGACCCCGCCGAAGAACGGCGGCTGGCGCGGCGCGTGCAGCGCGGCGACGAAAAGGCGGCGGAGCGACTGGTCACGGCGAATCTGCGGTTCGTGATCTCCTACGTGAAGAAGTACCAGGGGCACGGACTCGATCTCTCCGAGCTGGTGGCGATCGGCAACGAAGGCCTGCTCAAGGCCGTCAAGAAGTTCGACCCCGACCAGGGCGTGAAGTTCATTTCCTACGCCGTGTGGTGGGTCCGCCAGGCCGTCCTCAAGGCCCTCGCCGAGCAGACACGCAGCGTCCGCATCCCGCTGAACCAGAATTCGCAGCTGATCCGCATGAGCCGCACCGAGACGTACCTGTCCCAGGAGCTGGGGCGCGAGCCGACCGACGACGAGATCGCCCTGGCGCTCGAGGACACGGTGGAGAACGTGCGCACGGCGCGTCGCATGACCGCGGCCGAGCTGTCGCTCGATGCGCCGGTGGACCGCACCGACAAGGACGCGGCCACCCTGGGCGAGCGGTTCGCGGGCATCGAGGGCGGCGAGATCGAAGAGCGAACCGACGGCCGGTTGATGCGCGAGTTCATCGATCGCATCTTCCAGAAGTACCTCACCCCCCGTGAACGCAAGATCCTCTACCTCTACTACGGTCTCGAAGAAGGCAGCGAAGCCATGACGCTCGAGAAGATCGGCGCGCTCATGGGCGTCACCCGGGAGCGCATCCGCCAGATCCGGGAACGGGCCTTCGAGAAGCTGCGCGGGTCGCCCGACGGCAGGGCGCTCAAGGGGTTCTGGCGCGCGGCTTGATCTTCGGGACGTCGAGCAGATCCGGGGGGTCGGGAAATCGTTCCCGACCCCTCGTTGTTTGAGCGTATAGTATTCGCCTCATGACGGCCGCCCTCGACCCTGCCGGAACGCTCGCGCGGGAGCTCACACGGCTCGTCGGGCCACGCCACGTGCGCGTCGCCGCGAGCGAGCGTCTCACCTACGCCTCGGACGGCCTTCCCACACACCGGCGCACGCCCGGACTCGTCGTCCTGCCCGGCACCCGCGACGAGGTCGTGGCAGTGGTCCGCGCCCTCGCCCGACTCGAGGTGCCGTTCGTGCCCCGCGGGGCGGGCACGGGGCTCTCGGGCGGGGCGCTCGCGGCTCCGGACGCCGTCCTGCTGGTGCTCACCCGCCTCAACCGCATTCTCGAGATCGATGCCCGGAACCGCCGCGCCATCGTGGAGCCAGGCGTGGTCAACGTCCGGCTCTCGGCGGCTGCGGCGCCGTACGGGCTGCACTATGCCCCGGACCCATCGAGCCAGACTGCCTGCACCATCGGCGGGAACGTGGCGGAGAACGCGGGGGGCCCGCACTGCCTGAAACACGGCACCACGACCCAGCACATCCTGGCGCTGGAGGTCGTGCTCGCCGACGGATCGGTCGTAGCCCTCGGCAGTCCCGGCGGTGAAGGCTGGGGTCCCGATCTGGTGGGGCTGTTCGTCGGCTCGGAGGGCAACTTCGGAGTGGCCACGCGGATCACCGTGCGGCTCACGCCCACTCCCCGCGCGGTCCGCACGCTGCTCGCCGACTTCCCGTCGCTGCGCAACGCCGGCGCAGCGGTCTCGGCCGTCATCGCCAGCGGTGTGGTGCCCGCCGCCCTCGAGATGATGGATCGGTCCTGCATCAACGCAGTGGAGGACTCGGTCTACGCCGCCGGCTACCCGCGCGACGCGGCGGCCGTGCTGCTGGCCGAGCTGGACGGCGCCGTGCCCGCGGCCGTGGACGCGGACGCGCGGGCGGTGGCGGCGCTGCTCACCGAGCACGGCGCGCGCACCGTCCGCTCGGCGGCCGACCCCGCCGAGCGGGAGCGGCTGTGGCAGGGCCGCAAGAAGGCCTTCGGCGCGATGGGACGCCTGTCCCGCGATCTCGTCGTCCAGGACGCCGTGGTGCCCCGCTCGATCCTGCCGCACGTGCTCGAGCAGATCAGCGGGATCGCGACGCGCTATGGCCTGGTCGTCTCCAACGTCTTCCATGCGGGCGACGGCAACCTGCACCCCAACATCTCCTTCGATGCCACCGACGCCGCGCTGAAAGCGCGGGTCGAGATCGCGTCGGCCGAAATCATGGCCGCGTGCATCGCGGCGGGCGGGACCATCACGGGCGAGCACGGCGTGGGGCTCGACAAGCTGCGCTACATGCCGCTGGTGTTCGACGGGGACGCGCTCGCCGCGATGCACGCCGTGCGGCGCGTCTTCGACCCCGACGAGCGCGTCAATCCCGGCAAGGTCGTGCCCCTGCACGCCTGCCGGGAATGGACGGGCGCCTCCCGGAGCCGATAGCTTGCGGATATGAACGGCCTGCTCGAGAAGGTGCGCGCGTTGCTCGGGGCCGACGCGGTGCTCGATCCGGGGGGAGGCGCCGCCGGCATCGCGCCGCGCATCGCCCCGCCGTCGATCGAGGCCGCCGCCCTGCTGCTCGGCACCGCCACCGCCGAAGGCTGGAAGGTCCGCGTCGAAGGCGCCGGCAGCTGGCAATCGGCCGACGCCCCCGCCGACCTCGCGCTCACCACGCGCCGCCTCGATCAGGTCGAGTCCATCGAGCCCCAGGACCTCGTCGCCACCGCCCAGGCGGGAATCGGCTGGGACCGGCTGCGCCAGCAGCTCGCCGAGCGCGGCGTGTGGGTGGCGCTGGACCCGCCCGGCCTCGCCGGGCGCACCGTCGGATCGATCCTCGCCAGCGCCACGGCGGGGCCGCTGCGCCAGGGATTCGGCGCCGTCCGCGACCAGCTGCTCGGCCTCACCGCCGTCACCGGCGACGGCCGCGTCGTCACGGCCGGCGGCCGGGTGGTGAAGAACGTGGCCGGCTACGACCTCACGCGCCTCCAGACCGGAGCGTTCGCGGCGTTCGGCGTGATCGCGCGCGTGCATCTGCGGCTGCGCGCGCTCCCCCGCGCCGACCTGACGCTGGTGCTCGAGGGTCCCCGCGAGGAGTTGAGTCGCGCGGCCGACGAGCTGCGCGAGAGCGGCCTCGGGCCGGCAGCGCTCGAGCTGCTCTCCCCTGCTCTGGCGCGACGGGCCGGGTGGGTGCTCGCGGTGCGCTGCGCCGGCTCGGTCGCCCAGGTGGAGGCCGAGGAGTCGACGGTGCGCGCCGCGGCGGGCGGCCGCTTCGCGCGACTCGGCGCGGAAGAGAGCCACGCGTTCTGGCAGCGCGCGGCGGAAGGGCTCGCGGTACGCACCGTGACGTTCCGGCTGGGAGGCCTGCCCGACTCCACCGACGACCTCCTCGACCTGCTGCAGCACCAGCTGGGCGATGAGTGGATCTCGGCCGCACCGGCGCTGGGGGCCGTGCGCTGGAGCGGCGAGGCGACCGCCGAACACCTGCGCCGCCTGCGCCGCAGCCTCGCCGCGCTCGAAGTGCCGCTGACCCTCGAGCGCGCTCCCTGGGAGCTGCGCCGCGCGGTCGGGATCTTCGGCGCCTACCGCGAAGGCGTCGGCCCGCTGGTGGCCGGTCTGCGCCGCACCTTCGATCCGGCGGGCACGCTCGTGGTTCCGGTGGCCACCGACGAATGACCCGGTCGGGACGCGGCGGCTTCGCGGCCCTGGACAACTGTGTCCACTGCGGATTCTGTCTGCAGGCTTGCCCGACTTTCCTCGCCACCGGCGACGAGGCGGACGGGCCGCGCGGCCGTATCGTCCTGATGCGCGCGCTCGAGCACGGTGAGCTGGCCCCGGACGATCCCGGCCTCAATCTGCATCTCGATCGCTGCCTCGGCTGTCGTGGCTGCGAGCCGGTGTGCCCCTCCGGCGTGGGCTACGGCGCCGGGCTGGAAGCGGCGCGCGCACGCCTGGTGGAGCGACGCCCGCCGACGCTCGTCGCACGGGTGGCGCTCGCCGCCATGACGTCACCCGTCGTCTCGGGGATCGTGTATGCCCTGGCGCGGGTGCTGCGCGGCAGCCGCGTGCCGGCGCTCGTCGCGGGATGGGGGCGGGTGCGGTTCGCGATGGGGATGCTGGCGGCGACGCGGGCGGATGGGCGGATTGGCGGATTGGCGGATAGCGGTGCAGCCGCGATTCCATCCACCCATCCGTCCATCCGCCGATCCGCCGCCTTGCTGTTCCGCGGCTGCATCATGGAGGGTCTCTTCTCCCACGTCCACGACGCGACCATTCGTACTCTCGGCGTGAACGGCTATGCGGTCAGCGAGGTCCTGGGACAGGTCTGCTGCGGCGCACTGCACGCCCACGCCGGGTTGCACCGCTCGGCGCAGGCGCTGGCACGCCGCAACATCGCCGCTTTCGGTCCAGGAGACGCGCCGATCGTCGTGAACAGCGCAGGCTGCGGCGCCCAGCTGAAAGGCTACGGCGCCCTGCTGGACGGCGAGCCCGAAGCCGTACGGTTCGCCGCGCGCGTGCGGGACGTGACCGAGGTTCTGGCC
>DATGDT010000341.1:0-1933 GCA_035310725.1 Gemmatimonadales bacterium | reverse complement strand
TCGGAAAAGATGCCGCTGCGCAGATCGTCCAGCAGGTCGGTGAGGGTGTAGGCCGTGCCCGCCGGCATCGTGGCGCCCTGCTCCGCCAGCCGCGACAGGCGCGAGTCCTGGAGCAGCGTATTCAGCAGCGCCGTCTGCCGTGTGCGGATCCGCTCCACGAATCCGGTCGGCTCGATGCGCCGCAGCACCGCGGTGTCGAGGAAATAGCTCGGCGTGGCGAACGCGTTGTCGTTGAGGAAGCGCACCGCCTCCGCCTGCCGCGCGCGCGGCACGGGCTGGTGAATGACGCCGGACTGATCGGGATACTTCTCATGCCGCCACACGCCGCCTGGCACCACGGCGACGTGGTTCATCTCGAGCGACCACTGGAAGATCAGCCGGTCGTAGAGGTCGTCGAGCAGCCCGTAGTCCTCGAGCGTCTCGGTAGTCGTCGCGGGAAGCAGCATTGGGACGAGCCGCTTGATGTTCGCCAGTCCGTACCGCGTGGCCTTCACCGGATCGTCCCCCAGCGCCTCGGTCTGCGTGCGGGGGTCGATGCCGTCCGGGTTGCCGAACTGCAGCCACGGGCTGGCGTCCTGCAGCCGAGCGAGCGAATCGAGCAGGGGGCGCTCGGCGTCGGGGGTCGCGGCGCCCGGAATGCGGCGGTAGCCCCAGTCGATCACGTAGTAGTCCCACGGTCCCAGGGTCGGCATCAGCTGGACGTCGTCCCCCGGCTGGGCGACATAGTTGTTGCGGGCGTAATCCATGATCGAATACGACGTCCCGTTGCGCCGCGTGTAGGTGGGACTGCGCAGCGAATCCACGGGATACAGGCCCGACGACAGCATGTTGTGCGGCAGGCCGAGGGTGTGCCCGACCTCGTGGGTCGCGACGTAGGCCACCATCTGCCCCATCATCGAATCGGGGAGCGGCAGCTTGCGGGCGCGCGGATCGACCGCGCCGGCCTGCACCCAGTACCAGGCCTGGAGCAGGCTGGTGATGTTCTGGAACCACCCGATGTTCGACTGCAGGATCTCCCCCGTCCGCGGGTCGCTGGTGTGCGGACCGTAGGCGTTCTCGATCTGCGACGGGAGCCAGCGGATCGTCGAATAGCGCGCGTCGTCGAGGTCGAACTCGGGGTCTTCCTGCGGCGTCGGCGCGCGGCGCGCCGTGATGGCGTTGGAGAACCCGGCCGCCCGGAACACCGGCTCCCACGCCTGCACGCCCTTGATGATCCAGGGCGCCCAGCGCTCGGGAGTCGCCGGGTCGAGGTAGAACACGATCGGCTTGATGGGATCGCTGACCGCGGCGCTGGGATCCTTGGGCTCGAGCCGCCAGCGGGTGATGTAGCAACGCGTCGTGACCACGGGCCGGTCGAGGCCGTAGTCGACCTGCCGCACCGCGAAGAACCCGACGCGGTTGTCGCACAGCCGCCGCGCCATGGGCCGCTCGGGCAGGAGCACCATGGAGTAGTGCATCTCGAAGGTCGCGGTTCCGAGTCCGCGGTCGTTGCCCGGCACGGAATCGCCTTCGAAGGTGTGCAGCGCGCGGACTTCGATGTTCGTCGGGAACGACCGGGCCGATTCGACGAGCGAGCGCGCCGGATCGAGGCGCCGCAGCCGGAACACCCGCCGCGTGTTGAATTCGGGCACGTCGGTCGTGTAGAGCTTGGTCACTTCGATGACCAGGTTCGAGTCCTTGGGACTGAACGCGGCGACGTCGAAGCTCATCAGCACCGGCTCGATCGTCGACAACCGCACCGCCCGCGACACGGTGGTGGAGCTGTCGGCCACGATGTCGTAGCTCTTGCCGCGCAGCAGCACGCGATTGGCCATCCGCTCCCAGCGCACCACGCGGCTGTCGAGCTCCTCGCCGCCGTAGCGCGTCCCCTCGGGAGTCCCGGCGTAGTCGATCACCAGCAGGAATTCCTTGTCCAGCTGGCCGCGCGGGATTT
>DATGDT010000340.1:0-3134 GCA_035310725.1 Gemmatimonadales bacterium | reverse complement strand
GGAACAGCACCTTCCCGTGCAGGAAGGCGTTCTCGTGGGCGATCATGAGGTGCGTGGGCCAGTCGCTGCTCGTGAGCATCAGGCGCGGGTTGGCCGCGTCAGCCGGGAGGTCGAACACGAAATCGGCCGAGTACTCCTGGCCGGGCAGGAGCTGGCGATGCAGCGCATCGACGGCCGCAGGATAGCGGCGTCCCCGGTCGTCCACCAGCGCGACAATGCGCCCGTTGGGGGACAGGGGGGCATTCCGCGGCCGCCAGGGGGCGATCGTGCCGGAGTCGAAGCGGACTCGCACGGTGACCACGTAGAACGTGCCCTGCGCCGTCTTCCCGTCCCATTGGCGCGCCGTGCGCGTGCCCATCACCGCATAGGCCAGATGGCAGTCGACTTCGCAGATGTGCTTCTCCTCGCCGACCGCGAGCTCGCGGTTCCCGCTGGTGAGCGACGCGAGGAGGAAGAGCGCGGCGTACAGCGCCAGCCCGGCCAGCTCGATCCGCAGGATCCAGCGCGCCCACACGGCGCGCTTCAGGAGCAGCGCCAGCACGTAGCCGGCGCCGAGGGCGAGCGTGCCGAGCACGGCGGCGATGAACAGGCCGAACGAGACGGCACCCATGCTGTCGGTGATCATGCAGTCTCCTTGAGGCCGCCGAAGCGGCGGTCCCGGCCGTGGAACCAGGACACGGCGGCCGCGAGGTCCGCGGCGCCGAAGTCGGGCCACAGCGTCTGCGTGAACAGGATCTCGGCGTAAGCGCTCTCCCACAGCAGGAAATCGGAGAGGCGCTGCTCGCCACCGGTGCGGATCAGCAGATCCACGTCCGGGAGGAGCCGGCCCGTCTCGATGGCGTGGCGGGCGGAGTAATCCACGGCGAGCCGCAGCTCAAGGCGCGCTCCGCCGGTGGTCGCCGCTTCACTGCGCTCGATGGCTTCGACCAGCGGGCCGGGCAGCCGGTCGCGCCGCCCGACGACACGCAGCGTCACGCCCTCCTCTACGCAACGTGCCGTTTCCGTGCGCAGGTGGCGGGCGAACAGCCGCATCAGGGCGCTCACCTCGTGCGCCGGGCGCTTCCAGTTGTCGGAGGAGAAGGCGAACAGCGTGAGGGCGGTGACGCCCTGTGCCGGCGCCGCCTCGATGACGCGCCGCACCGCGGTGGCGCCGACGCGGTGGCCCGCGGTCCGCTCGAGGCCACGCCGCTCGGCCCAGCGGCCGTTTCCATCCATGATGATCGCAACGTGCAGAGAACTTTGTGTCATAAAGTAAGACCTCGAAAAAAAATCCCCGTCAGCGCGTGGCGCGAATCAGGGCTTCCATGTGATCGAGATATCGCTCCAGCGCCCGGCGGCCGGTGGCGGTCAGGCGGTATTCGGTGCGGGGCGTGCGGCCCTCGAACGACTTGGTGCAGGCGATGTACTCGGCGTCCTCGAGCTTGCGCGCATGCACGCTGAGGTTGCCGTCGGAGACCTTGAGCAGACTCTTGAGCTCGGTGAAGCTGGCCCGCTCCACACCGGCGAGCGCCGACACGATGCCCAGGCGGACCCGCTCGTGGATCAGGCGATCGAGCTCGGCGGCGGCGCGGGCCGCGCCGCGGGCGGAGGCCGCGGCGCCGCTCGTGGCGGCGGGATGCCGGATTGCGTTCGATTTAGCCACCGTACCTCCGCGCGATCCACAGTCCGAAGACGATATGCAGGCCGCCGAACCCCGCGGCGAGCAGCCAGTTCGCCGCACCGGCGGCGAACAGCGCCGCCCCCCCGAGCGCCAGGAACCCGACGCCCATCACCGGCACCACCGGCACCGAGAAGGCGCCGCCCGTCACGACCCCGGTGCCGTACAACAACAGCCACACGGCCGGGATGAGTCGCCGATCACCCCCGAGGTACAGCGCCACCGTCAGCAGGGCGCCCACCGCCACCGGGGGCAGGAAGCTCAAGCCGAAGCGACGCCCGGGGCCCGTCAGGATCGGATCGTTCGCCGTCCGGGACTTCCGGACCATCGTCCAGCCACCGATGGCCAGCGCCAGCATCGCTTCTACCAGCCAGACGACGAGCCAGTCCAGAAACGAGGCCTGGCGCGCCGCGATGAACGCCGCCGCCAGCGCACTCGCGCCGATCGCCACCATGCCCCAGCCAGGCACCGCGGTGAAGGAGCCCGCGCGCTCCATCGTGGCCCGGATGTAGCGCAGGTTGTCGAGCGCGCGATCGGCGAGCGGCTGCGGCGACGCCATGCTGGAAGGTAATTTGGGGGAATCGGTCATTTCTGTCAAGTACTTTGTATTGTAAAGTGCTATCGGCTATCGGCTATCGGCCGAACCCGGTCCCGGGTGCGGCGCACCAGCTTGAGGCCCGACCATACATCGTCCACCGCGCAAACCTTTACGTCCACGAGACCTCCGGACAATGCCACCGACCGGATGACGTCCTCGGTCAGGTCCGTCTCCACGCCGGAGGACTTCTTCGGCCAGGAGATCCATAGCGCACCGTCCTGGGCCAGGGCTCGAAACAGCGCGGGAAAGCGCCGCTCGAGATCCCGGCGGGACGTCGTGAAGAACTGGATGAACGGGAACGTGCCTCGCAGGCTCCCAGTTACCCGCAGCCCGGGAGGCAGGGGGCGGAGCGTGACGCCGTACCCGCGCGGCGCATTGAGGAGGGCGATGCGGGTGTGAGGCTTGATGCCCAGTTTCTCCACGAGGGTTCGTGGCGAGTATCCCGCCGTCATGCCATTAAGGTGGGGCAAGAGACGGCGAGTGGCCAGAGAGACGCCGAGCCGCCGAGCCGCCCAGTGGGTATTAGGATTCAGGACATCAGGGGTCTTTTCCTGGACCCTCACACCTCACAACCACATTGGCGGCTCGGCGGCTGGGCGTCTCCCTCGGCGTCCCGGCGTCTCATGAGGAGCACTGGTGCGAGTCTACATCTCCGTCGACATGGAAGGGGTGGCGGGTGTGGTCCACGAGGACCAGACCAACCCCACCGATCCCCGCTGCGCTGCGGAGTACTCCCGCTTCCGTAGACTGATGACCGCCGAAGCCAATGCGGCCATCCAGGGCGCAGCGGACGCGGGCGCCTCGCGCATCCTGGTGAACGACAGTCACTGGACGATGCGCAACCTGCTGGCCGAGGAGCTGCACGAGGCGGCCGAGCTG
>DATGDT010000339.1:0-1767 GCA_035310725.1 Gemmatimonadales bacterium | reverse complement strand
CTCGCGCGTGTCCGCGGTCTCGAAATTGTCGAGGTGGGGCCCGGAGCCGTGCAGGTCGCGGTCGATGGAGTGGCCGGTGCGATGCACGAACCACTCCCCGTACCCGGCCGCGGTAATCACGCCGCGCGCCGCGTCGTCGAGGTCGGCGCCGGTCACCGGGGTCCCCCCGCCGGCCGCCGCGCGCCAGCGCTCGGCGAGACGGGCCACCGCGGCATCGCGCGCGTCGCGCACCACCGTCCACACGCGGCTCACTTCCTCAGGCGGCGTCCGGCCCGCGAAGGCCATCCATGTCTGGTCGGCGAACACCGCGTCGCGCGTCACGCCCGCCCACAGATCGAGCAGGAGGACTTCGCCTGGCGCAAGACGCCGGTCGGCGCCGGCGCGCGGCTCATAGTGGGGGTTCGCGGCGTTGGGGCCGAACGCGGCGATCGGCGGGTGGTCGGTGACGAGGCCGGCCCGGTCGAACGCGTCCACCACCCGGCGCTGCAGCGTGGTCTCCCGCACTTCCGTGCCGCGCGCCAGCTCCGCGCCCGCCCAGGCGAGGGCGTCGCGGGCGATGGCGCCGATCGCCTCCGCGGCGCGCCGGTGCCCGGCGAGCTCCGCGTCCGACCAGCGCGCCGCGAACCGCGTCACCAGCGGGGCCGACGACACCACGCGCCCGCCCAGCGACTCGAGCAGCTGCACCACGCCGTGCGGCACTCGATCGAGGTAGGGCACGCCGTCCTGCGGCGACGTCTCGAGCGCCAGCGTCTTCCCCCGGACCAGCGGCTCGAGCTGCGCCTGCAGCTCGCGCCAGGCGGCGTAGGGGCGCACGTCCCCCGGAAAGCGCTCGAACGGAGCCAGCTCGATCCGGTGGGCGACCGCGACCGGCCGGCCGGAGCGCGGCAGGAAGACGAAGTACCGACGCGTCGCCATGCCGTGCACGTCGAGCACGCGCGCGGCGATCGGGTTCACTCCCCGGAAGTCGAACAGCAGCCAGGCATCGGCGCCGAGCTGCTCGAGCGTGGCGGACAGCGCGGCGAAATCGAACCCGGTGAGCGGAGCGGATGGAGCGGCCATCAGTGATGCCTCGGATCGGGTGGAGCGGCGCGCCATTCACACCGGGCGCCGCCGTGGGCACGGCAGGTGGTGTGCAACATCGCGCCTTCGAAACCCGCCAGCAGACGGAGCAGCTCGGCGAACGCCGCCGCATAGAGCCCGCACGCCGCGCCCCCTGGGGTGGCCTTGATCGCCAGCGGGTCGGAGACCAGCACCACGGGCACCCGGGCCTCGCGGGTCAGCTCCCCGCCGAGGACCGTGCGCGACACCCGCCCGGCGACGACGTAGCCGAGGCTGCGCGGCGCGAGGCTCGCCAGGAGTCGCATCCCGCTGAACGCCCGGCGCGCCGCCCGCCGTGCGGCGCGCCGGCCGGCATCGGCGAACACCAGCTCGGCGTCCGGGCGGCGGCCCACCAGGCGCAGCAACGCTTCGACGTGGTCCCCCGAGACCCGGGCGTCACGGCGCACCAGGGCTTCGTACTCGGCGAGCTGGGTCCGGATGGTCGCCGAGAGACCAAGACGCTTGACCAGGAGCTCGTCGGCAAATTCGCCCAGACCGTCTTCGACGGGAGTGTCGAGATTCTGGATAGCCTCGAGCACCGCGAGCGGCACGATGCTGTGGATCACGAGTCGCTAACCTAGCACCCCATTGCGGATGCGGGGAGGCCAAGCGAGGCTTCTAACCGCCATGGAGACGCCCCCTTCCCCCGCCCCCGCCCCCAGCCGTCCC
>DATGDT010000338.1:0-2204 GCA_035310725.1 Gemmatimonadales bacterium | reverse complement strand
CCCCTCTCCCTGTCGGGGCCTCACCCCCTGGCCCCCTCTCCCTGTCGGGAGAGGGGGAACGGCGGGCGAGGTTCGAGCGGTTAGGCACCTCAATATCTCGCACTTGGTTCCCCCTCTCCGCGTAGCGGAGAGGGGGACAGGGGGTGAGGCCGCGTAGCGGAGAGGGGGTCAGGGGGTGAGGCCGCGTAGCGGGTCAGGGGGTGAGGACGCCTAGCAGAGAGGGGGACAGCGGGTGAGGACTCCCCTACTCGAGCAGCTCCAGGTCCAGCGCGTCCACCGCAGCGCCGAGTGTCGGGTCCTTCGCGCGCAACACCTTCAGGCGTTCGAGATTGGCGGACTGGGCGGTCAGGCGGTCGAGGCGGTCAGGCGGTCCGTTCCGCTCCCCGGTCCTCGTTCCCGGCTCCCCGAGGACGACCTTGACCGGGCCGTCGGACCACTCGGCCAGCAGTTTCCCGATCGCGTCGCGCTTGTGCTCCAACCCTTCGCGGTGACCGGCCGCCGCGAGGGTAACGGTGTTCCCAGCGACGCCCTCGATCGTCGTGTCGGCGAGCAGCGTCGCGAGCATGGCGCTCGAAGCTCGGGCACGCCCGATGATCTCAGGCCACAGAGCGCGCAGCCGGTCCGCCGACAGAGGCCCCTTCTCGGGGACGGGGGACGCGGGACGAGGGACGGGTGTCGTCGGAGGGACGGGGGACGCGGGACGGGGGATGGGTGCTGCCGAAGCCGAATCCCGCAACTGCTCCGGACTACTCGTCCCCCGTCCCGCGTCCCTCGTCCCTGTACTCGTCCCCCGTCCCACGTCCCCCGTCCCCGAGGCGCCCAGCGCCCGTATCACCTCTCCGATCTCCACCGTCCTATCCATCATCGCCCAGCGCAGCAGGAGCAGCTCGACCACGAGCCGCGGGTGGCCGCTGGAGCGCAGCTGGGTCTCCATGGAGCTGAGGACCGTGAGGAGACGCACGATGTCGGGAGCAGGGAGCACGGAGCAGTATTTCCGGATGACGGCCTGCATCCCTTCCGTCAGCCCCTCCGGCTCGCCGCCCAGATTGGTCTGCAGCACGGCGCGCAGCACGTCACCCGCGCCGGCCACGAACTCGCCGAAATCGGCGCCGGATTCGGCGAGGCGGTCCACCAGCGGAAACACCGCCGTGGTGTCGCGCTCCGCCACGAGCCGCAGCAGCTCGCCGTAGAGGTCGTCGGGGATCAGGCCCAGCACCTCGCGCACCCGGTCGGCGGTGACCGGGCCTTCGCCGAAGCTCAGGACCTGATCGAGCAGCGACAGGCCGTCGCGCATCCCGCCGTCGGCGCTGCGGGCGATCAGCGCCAGCGCGTCGTCGTCCACCGCCAGCTTTTCGGCGTCGGCGACCTGGCGCAGCCGCTCCGCGATGGCGTGCGGCCCGATGCGGCGGAAGTCGAAGCGCTGCAGCCGCGACAGCACCGGCGCCGCGCTCTGCGCGATCTTCTGCGGCTCGGTGGTCGCGAACACGAACACCACGCCCGGGGGCGGCTCCTCCAGGATCTTGAGCAGGGCGTTCCAGGCGTCGCGCGTCAGCATGTGCGCTTCGTCCACGATGTAGACCTTGGAGCGCCCCTCGGCGGAGGCGGCGTACATCGCGCGCTCGCGCAGGTCGCGCGCGTCGTCCACGCCGCGGTTCGAGGCCGCGTCCAGCTCCACCACGTCGAGGTTCGCCTGCCCGGTCCACACGCGGCGGCACGACTCGCACACACCGCACGGCTCGCCCTGCCCCTCGCTCTTCTTCTCGCAGTTGAGCGCCATGGCGAGGATGCGCGCGGCGGTGGTCTTCCCCACCCCGCGCGGGCCCGCGAACAGATAGCCGTGGGCGACGCGCCCCTGCACCACGGCGCCGCGCAGCGCGGCCGCGACATGGTCCTGGACGATCAGGTCGGCGAAGAGCTTGGGGCGGTACTTCCGGGCGAGGGCGATCATCGGAGCAGAATCTAACCTCGGTGGTCAGTGATCGGTGGTCAGTGGCCGGTGATCGGCGGTCGGCTCCAATTACAGGCCACTGGCCACCGGCCACCGGCCACCGGCCACATCATCTTCGCACCTCCACCGACACGCGCGCCTCGCCCGGCGCCTTGTCAAATCCGATCCGCTCCAGCCGCCCCCAGCGCCGCAGTCCCCGCAGGAATTCCCAGAACGCCTGGATCTTGAACAGCGCCAGGAGCTGGCGGAACCCGAA
>DATGDT010000337.1:0-1555 GCA_035310725.1 Gemmatimonadales bacterium | reverse complement strand
GCCGTCGCCGACAGCCTGCTGCGCCAGGCGCAGGACAACGTCGACCTGGTGCGGGTCGGCAAAGCCGCGCACAACGTGCTGTTCGCCGACAATCTGCTGCGGGCGTCCCTGGGGCTCGTGCGGGAGGCGGTGGCGGCCGGGAAACTGCCGTACCGCGTGCCTTCCCTGAGCCTGGGACCGCCCCTGGGCGAGAACGCCTGCTTCCGCTGCCACGTCGGGGTGGAACGGTCGACGGTGCCGTTCAAAGGCGGCGGCACGTTCGCGCACGAGCCGCACGTGGTGCGCGGCGGCCTGGCGTGCGGTGAGTGCCATACGCCGCTCGAGAATCACGGCGGGACGCTGATCACTGCGCGGGCGGCGTGCGACGCGTGTCATCACAACCCCGTACGGCAGACGAACTGCGCGGCGTGCCACGCCGGCGCCGGTGGGGTTCCGGATACGACGCTGCAGCTGACCACCGGGGACTTTTCGCACGGCGTCCACCGCGCCGCGGGTCTGGCGTGCACGCTCTGCCATACCCCGCCCGCCATGAGCGCACGCGGCCTCGATTGCGACAACTGTCACGATCAGCACCACCAGCCCGACCGGACGTGCCTGTCCTGCCATCGCGGCGGAGTGCTGGAACAGCATTCTCGAGTGGTGCACATCGCCTGCGTGGAGTGCCACGAGGGGGCGGCGACCCTCAACCGCTGGTCACCGCAGATCTGTACGACGTGCCATGTGAAACAGGCCACCGGTCACAATCCCGGCAAGCCGTGCGAGGCGTGCCACAAGGTGCCGGCCATGCAACGCGGATAGCGGGATCATGTCCTCACGAACGTTCACTCGATTGTTGGGGCTCCTGGCTGCCGGCGGATTGCTGGGATTCGGGCCGCTCCACGGTCAGGCGTCGCAGGTCGTGCAGTGCGAGAAGTGCCACGCCGACCGGGACTTCATCACCGGCAAGGCGGGCGGCCCGCAGGATACCTCGCTGTACGTGCCCGCAGCGCTCCTGCAGGACACACGGCACCGCGGGCTGCGGTGCCCCGACTGTCATCGGGACTACGAGGCCGGGTACCCGCACCGCGTCGCCACCAAGGTCGTGCCGTGCCAGACATGCCATGAAGCCGAAGGCAGGGACTGGCAGGCCTCCATCCACGCCGCGAACGCCGCGTCTCAGGGAGACGCCCCGACCTGCGTGCGCTGTCATGGCTCGCACGTCGTGTACGGGGCGGATGATCGTCGCTCTCCGGTCTATTCGCTGAACGTCGCGGCGCTGTGCGGCAGCTGCCACGCCGATCCCCGTATCATCGGCACGTACTTCGCGACCGCGGGCAAGGCCAAGGCGCGCACGGCCGTCGAACAGTACTTCAAGACCGTTCACGGCAATGCTCTGACGCGCGACGGGCTGGTCGTCTCGGCGACCTGCAACGATTGCCATGGGGCCCACAAGGTGCTGCCGGCCGATTCCGCGGAGTCGTCGGTGAACCGCCGGAACATCCCGGCGACCTGCGGGGCCTGCCACGTCGGGGTCGCCGAAGTGTACGAGCGCTCCTCCCACGGTCAGGCGTACCTC
>DATGDT010000336.1:0-10607 GCA_035310725.1 Gemmatimonadales bacterium | reverse complement strand
CGAATCGAGGACTTCGAGCGGGTGTATGAGTTCGCTGAAGCGTTCAGGGCCGGCTACCGCTGGCCCGGTCTGGAGCAGGCGTAGTCCGGGGAAGTGGAGGTGGCGCAATGGACGGTAAGGAGTGGCCGGCCTGCCAGAAGTGCCAGCGCGGCGTGTTGATCCCCCTGTCCGATTACGGGCGAGACGGTGCCCCCATCACCTACAAGGCGTGGGTGTGCTCCAGTCCCGATTGCGGCTTCAACGTCCGGATCGATAACGGGGAGATCTCCTTCGGCCGCGCGATCGGCCAGAGTCAGAAGTAGGCTTGCGCGCCGTTCGTCGGCCTGCCGTCGCCGGGCGGTTCTATGCGGCCACCGCCGACGCGGTGGAACGCGAAGTGCGCTCGCTGCTCGATCCGCTCAAACCGATCGCGCATCCGGCGGCCGCGCGCGCCTGCATCGTCCCGCACGCCGGCTACCTGTACTCGGGTGTCACCGCCGCCCACGTGTTCGCCCGCATCGACCTGCCGCGCCTGGTCGTGATCCTCGCCCCCAACCACACCGGGTTGTGCCACGCCCCTGGCGGCGTCTCCCTGTGGGAGGATGGCGCGTTCGCCACGCCGCTCGGCGAGGTGCCGGTCGCGGCCGACCTGGCCGAAGCGGTGCGCGCCGCGTGTCCCCTGGTGGGCGCCGATCATGCCGCGCACGAGCAGGAGCACGCCGTCGAGGTGGAGCTGCCGTTCCTCCAGGTGCGGCGGAACGACGTGGCGATCGTGCCCCTCGTGCTGGCCTGGGACGACTGGGAGCGGGCACGGGAGCTGGGGGAGGCGATCGCGCGGGTGGTGCGCGCCTGGAGTGAGCCGGTGCTGCTGCTCGCCTCGAGTGACCTCAACCACTACGAGTCCGGCTCCGTCACCGAGCTGAAGGACGCGCAGGCGCTCGAGGCGATCCGGGCCCTGGACGGCGCGGAGCTGTTGCGCCGCTGCCGGACCGAGCGGATCTCGATGTGCGGCCGGGCGCCGGTCGCGGCGACGCTCGCCGCCGCGCGCCGGCTCGGCGGCACCCGCGCCGAGGTGGTGGACTACCGCCACTCGGGGTGGGTCACGGGGGACGAGTCGCGCGTCGTGGGCTACGGGGGGGTGGTGATTCCGTGATGACGATACCGGTGCTGTCGGCGGCGGAGGCCGCCGCCTGGGACGCCGCCGCCCGCACGCAGTATCACATCCCGAGCCGCGTCCTGATGGAGAGCGCGGGTCGCGCCGCCGCGGCGGTGCTGGTGCGCGAGTTCCCCGATGCCATGACGCGGGGCGTGCTCATCGCGGCCGGATCGGGGAACAACGGCGGTGATGGCTGGGTGCTGGCGCGCGCGCTGCACGCCGCCGGGCTTTCGGTGTGGGTCACGGCGCTCGACCCCAAGACCGACGACGCGATCGACAACCGGGCCCTGGCCCGGATCGCCGGCGTGACGGAGCTGGCCCGCGATGAGCCGTGGCCGGCGGCGGCGGTGGCGGTGGACGCGCTGCTCGGCACCGGCGCCGCCGGGCCGGCGCGCGGCGACGTGCTCGATGCCGCCGGGCGGCTCGCGGCCAGCGCGCTCCCCATCCTCGCCCTGGACGGTCCCACCGGCCTCGACCTCTCGAACGGGGAAGCCCACGGTCCGGTACGCGCCAGCGTCACGGTCACCTTCGGCGGCGCGCGCCGCGGGCATCTCCTGGCGCGTGACTGGTGCGGGCGGGTGATCGTGGTGGACATCGGATTCCCCCCGGCCGATCCGGCCGCGTCGGTGCTCGTCACCGATGCGTGGGCCGCGGCGCGCCTCCCCAGGCTGCTGCCGGCGATGCACAAGGGCGAGCGGGGTCGCGTGACCGTGGTCGGCGGGGCTCCGGGCATGACCGGCGCCGCGCTGCACGCCGCCCGCGCCGCGCTCGCCGCCGGGGCGGGGCTCGTCAAGCTCGTGGCGGCCAAGGACACGCTCGACGCGGCGCGGGCGAGCCTCCCCGACGTGCTGACCGTCGAATCGAAGCTCGGCCCCGAACTCGAGCCGGTCGCGGCGGAGGCGCTCGACTGGGCGGACGCGCTGGTGATCGGCCCCGGACTGGGCCGCGAGGTGGCGCGCGGCAAGTTCCTCGCCGCGGCGCTCGCGCGCAAACCGCTGCCCACCGTGCTCGACGCCGACGCGCTCACGCTCTACGACGGCACGGCCGAACGGGCCATCGTCTGCACGCCGCACCTGGGTGAGTTTCGCGCGCTCGCGGGCGATCAGCTCGCCGATGCGGCGGCCAACGATCGCTGGACCGCCACCGCCAAGGCCGCCCAGAAGCTGCGCGGCTGCATCCTGCTCAAGGGCGTGCCCACGGTGATCGCCGACGTGCGCGGGCCGGCGCTCGTCGTGGCGAGCGGCAATGCGGGACTCGCGACCGGAGGGTCCGGCGACGTGCTCTCGGGGTTCATCGGGGCCTTCCTGGCGCGCGGCCTCGCCGCGCCCGAAGCCGCGGCCCTTGGCGCCCATGCGCTGGGCCGCGCAGCCGAGCTGGGGGCGCGCTCCTGGACGGCGCGCAGCCTGCGCCCCGCCGACGTCCTCGCCGCGCTCCCCGAGGTCTGGCGCGCCTGGGCGGCCGTGCGTTCCTACGGACCGCCGGTGATCGCGGTGCTCGAGGTGCCGGAGGAGGTATGAGCGTCGGCGGATGGGCGGTTAGGCGGATGGGCGGATGGTTGGTCGTTGCGGCCGTTGCTGTTCAATCCGCCGATCCGGCCATCCGCCTATCCGCCCAGAGTCGGTTCTGGCGCCCCGAAGATCGCGTGCTCGTCTCCGACTTCTCCGTCGTCGACGCCGTCGCGGCCTCGCCCTGGATCGTGTACGTCGCTACGCGGCACGGCCTGCTGCTCTACGACCGCCGCGCCCGCAGCTGGCGCCTGCCGGTCACGACGCTCGACGGCTACCCGAGCGCGCGCGTGCGCACCGCGCTCGCCGATCCGGCCGGCAATGCGGTGTGGCTCGGCACCACCGACGGCTGGGCCCGCTACGACGCCGACCTGCAGCGCTGGGAGCAGGGCACCACGCCCGGCGGCGTGTCCGCCCTGCTGCTCGACGCCGGCGACGCGGGGAGCGGAGTGTTCCTCCGCGATCTCACGGGATGGCAGTTCCTGCCGCGCGGTGCACTGCTCCCCATTTCCGGAACGCCCCTCCCGCCGCCGGACCGGCGCGTGGCGCCGCTCGACGTCCAGGCGGCGCTCGCCGCCACGCCCATGGCGCAGGCGATGCGCGCCCTGATTCTCACCGACCCGCGGCTGCGCAACTATCAGTTCACCGGCGCCGCCCGCACCGCCGACAACGACGACCTGTTCATGGGCACCAACGGACTGGGCCTGGTGCGGATCGATGCCGCCGTGGGGCAGTGGGAGCCGCTCACGTTCACCCTGCTCGGCGCGCGGGCCGATGCCTTGGCTCTCGGGCCCGACGGCGTGTGGGTGGCGGGCGCGGCCACACGCGAAGCCGGGGGACGGAGCGGCGTCACCTGGCTCGCCTCCGACCTCTCGGCCACCACGCCGGTCGAGCCCGCCGCGGGCGCGGATTTCGGGATCGCGGCCGTGCGCCGCCTCCTCGCGGTCGGCGGCGCCCTGTGGATCGCGACCGACGCGGGCGTCTACCGCATGGATCCGGCGACCGGGCGCACCCGGCGTTTCGGGCTCGAAGACGGGCTGCCCTCGGAGGATGTGCGCGCGCTCGCCCGCTCGCCCGACGGCGTGTGGATCGGTACGACACGCGGGCTCGCCGTGATCACGGGCGAGAAGGTGGCTCGCGTCGGGACCTTTTCGCAGCCGGTGACGTGCCTGCTGGCGGTGGGGGACACGCTCTGGGTGGGGAGCACGGCGGGCCTCGGTGTGTTGACGCCCGGGGCGGCCGAGCCGGTCGTGCCGCCCGATGTAGCGGCGGAGCCGGCCCTGCAGGCGCCCGTCGTGGCGCTGGTGCGCGCCGGGGGCGATACGCTGGTGGCGGTGCAGCGGGACCAGGTGGCCTGGCGCGATCCGGCGACGGCGCACTGGACGCTCGAGCGGCCGCGCGCCACGCTTGGGACGCTCACCGCGGCGTCCGCCGATGGAGCCGGGGTGTGGCTGGGGGGAACGATCGGACTCGCGTGGTGGGACATCGCGCGCGGCATCTACCGGCGCATCGACGTGCCGGGCGATCTCCCCGCGCCGGTGCGGGACGTCGCGGCCGCGCCGCCGTGGATCTGGGTCGCGACCGACAGCGGCGCCGTGCGCCTGTCGCGCGCGGCGGTGACGGGCGAGTCGCGGCGATGAGCGAGCACCTCTGGCTGGGCGGCGGTCCCGAGTTCGACCGCATCCGCGGCATCTATTCACGGCTCGGAACGGCGGCGTACGGCCTGGGCGACGACTGCGCACTGTTGCGGGCCGACAAGGCGACCATCGCCCTGAGCATCGATCTGAGCATCGAGGGCGTGCACTTCCGGCGCGAGTGGCTGTCGCCGGCGCAGATCGGCTACCGCGCCGCGGTGGCCGCGCTCTCCGACCTCGCCGCCGAAGGCGCGCGCGCGGCGGGGTTGCTGGTCTCGCTCGCCATGCCAGCCGACCGGCCTCCGTCGGAGGCCGCGGAGATCATGGCCGGGGTCGGTGAGGCGGTCGTGCTCGCGGGCGGAAAGGTGCTGGGCGGAGATCTGTCGCACGCGCCGCAGCTCATCGTGGACGTGTGCGCGATCGGGACGGCGCCGCGACCGGTACGCCGCATCGGCGCGGAAGCGGGCGACGGGGTGTGGGTGACGGGACGGCTGGGGGGCATGGCGCTCGCCTTGCGCGACCATCTCGTCGGCCGGCAGCCGGATCCGGCGGCGGCGGAGCGCTTCGCCCGGCCGGAGCCGCGGCTGGCCGCGGGGCAGTGGCTCGCCGGCCAGGGAGCGCACGCCATGATCGACGTATCGGACGGACTGTCGGCCGACGCCGCTCACCTCGCGGCGGCTTCCGGCGTGGGGATGGAGATCGCGCTGGAGCGCATCCCCTGCTGGCCGGGCGTGCCGTCGCTCACGGCCGCGGCGAGCGGGGAGGAGTACGAGCTGCTGGTGGCCATGCCGCCGGCCTTCGGCGAGACCCAGGCGCGGGCTTTCACCGGGCTCGTGGGCGTGCCGCTCACGCGCATCGGGTCCTGCGTCGGGGGTGCGGGCGTGCGCTTCACCGATCGCGGTGCCCCGGTCACGCCGCCCGCCGGCTACGATCACTTCGCCTGATGCTGCGCACCGTCTGGTATTACCTCGTGCTGTTGGTGGCGACCGTCATCCACGCCGTCGGCACCCTGTTGGGGGCGCTGTTCCGCGTGAAGCACCGGCCCGGCGGCATCTACGACTGGGGCACCTCGGACTGGGCGCGGTGGGTCCTGTGGGGAGCGGGGACGCCCGTCCTGGTGGAGGGACGCGAGCGCATTCCCGCCGGCCCCGTGGTGTACGCCTCGAATCACTCGTCCATGTTCGACATCTGGGCGCTCGCCGCGGCGCTGCCCGGGTCGATCCGCTTCGTGGCCAAGCAGGAGATCGCGCGCTACCCGCTGCTCGGCCCGGCGATGCTGGCGGCGGGGCACGTCTCGATCGACCGCGCCAACCGGCCGCGCGCGATGGAAGCCTACGAAACGGCGGCGCGGCGCATCCGCGAGCTGGGCGTCTCGACCGTGGTGTTCCCCGAGGGGACGCGCAGCCGCACCGGGGAGCTGTTGCCGTTCAAGAACGCGCCGTTCGGGCTCGCGATCGCGGCCCAGGTGCCGGTCGTGCCGCTGTACGTGCACGCCACCTTCCGCATCCTGCCCAAGGGCGCCTGGCGGCTGCGGCCGCTGCCGATCCGGGTGCTGGTGGGGGAGCCGATCCCCACCGCCGGCCTCACGCTGCGCGACCGCGAACGGCTGCGGGAGCAGGCGCGGGCGACGGTGGAGGCGTTGCGGGCGCGCGTTGACGCCGCGCCCCTACACCCTTAAGGTACGCGCCACCATGAGCACGATCATAGCGGTGCACGCGCGGGAGATCATCGACAGCCGCGGCAATCCCACGGTCGAGGCCGACGTCACCCTGGCGAGCGGCGCGAACGGCCGCGCCGCGGTCCCGTCGGGCGCGTCCACCGGAGAGCACGAGGCGGTGGAGCTGCGGGACGGCGACCAGCAGCGCTTCGGCGGCAAGGGGGTGCTCGAGGCGGTCAAGAATGTCAACGAGGTGATCGGTCCGCGGCTGGAGGGTCTCACCGCCACCGATCAGATCAGCGTCGATTACGCGATGCTGGAGCTCGACGGCACCCCCAACAAGAGCCACCTCGGCGCCAACGCCATCCTCGCCGTCTCGCTCGCCACGGCGCGCGCCGCCGCCGAGGACGCCGGGCTCCCGCTGTACCGCTACCTCGGCGGTCCGCTGGCGCACGTGCTGCCGGTGCCCATGATGAACATCCTGAACGGCGGCGCGCACGCGTCCAATACGGTGGACTTCCAGGAGTTCATGGTGGTGCCGATCGGCGCCGAGACGTTCGCCGAGGGCCTGCGCACCGGGATCGAGGTGTTCCACGCCCTGAAGAAGGTGCTCGCCAAGCGCGGGCTCTCGACCGCGGTGGGCGACGAGGGCGGCTTCGCGCCCAACCTGCCGAACGACGAAGGCGCGCTCGAGGCGATCATGGCGGCGATCGAGAGCGCGGGCTTCGATGCCGGGAAGGACGTGGCGATCGCGCTCGACGTGGCCGCCTCCGAGCTGTTCGCCGACGGCGGCTACGACTTCAAGAAGAGCGGGGCGGGGCGCAAGACCGCCGACGAGATGATCGCGCTGTACAAGTCCTGGATCGACCGCTATCCCATCGTCTCGATCGAGGACGGACTGGCCGAGGACGACTGGGCCGGGTGGGCGAAGCTGACCGAGGCCCTGGGCAGCCGGGTGCAGCTCGTGGGCGACGATCTGTTCTGCACCAACGTGGATCGCCTGGCCCGGGGCATCGAGGAGGATGTCGCGAACGCGATCCTCATCAAGGTGAACCAGATCGGCACGCTCACCGAGACGCTGCAGTGCATCGAGCTGGCGCGCTCCAACGGCTACGGAGCCGTCATCTCGCACCGCTCGGGGGAGACCGAGGACACCTTCATCGCCGACCTCGCCGTGGCCAGCGGCGTGGGACAGATCAAGACGGGCTCGGGGTCGCGCACCGACCGCATCGCCAAGTACAACCAGCTGCTGCGCATCGCCGAAGCGCTGGGCGACGTGGGCCACTATCCCGGCCGGGATCTCTACGGGCTGTGAAACGCGCGCGACTGATCGGGCTGGGCGGGGGCCTCGCCCTGGTGCTGCTCGCGGTGTTCGGCGGGGAGTACAGCACGGTCGATTGGCTCACCCTGCGGGGTCAGCTCGCCGACGAGCGCGATTCGGTCGCGACGTTGCGCGCGGGTCTCGACTCCCTGGCGCGCCTCGCCCGGGCGCTCGAAACCGACCCCGCCACGCAGGAGCGCGTGGCGCGGGAGCAGTTCGGCCTGATTCGCAACGGGGAGATTCTCTACCGGATCGTGCCCGACCGCTGACGGGGCGGGATCAGTGGTTCTCGATACCGATCGAGAACGACAGCCGGTCTACGACTTCCGTCCGCACGCCGCCCTCCATGCGCACCCGCTCGATCCCGTAGGCTGCCCGGATCCGCACCGGGAACCGTTCCGGGATGATGGGGACGTCGCGGATCCGCAGGCTGAGCCCGCCTTCGGCGCCCCGGCCCGACTGGAACCCCTGCGGCACGTTCACGTTCGCCGAGAACACGTTCCAGAGCTCGAGATAGGACTGCACTTCGGGGAGGATTTCGCCCTGCACCCGGGCGCGCCCTTCCATCAGGAGCCAGCGCTGCCGGCCGGCGTTGCTGATGTAGGTCCAGGCGTGGGGGCCGCCGCGCAGCCACAGCCAGGGCAGCGGCCGGGCGCCGATCTGGGCGTACCCTTCCACCACGTCCCGCGGCGCAATCGAGGACTGGCCATCGGCCGGCGTGATCTGGCCCTGCCAGTACCCGAGGTTCAGCGTGATCAGCCCGGCGAAGAGGACGTGTCCCTGGCCGCCGAAGACGGCGCCGGACAGCTTCTGCGTCGTCGGCCCGGTGGTGCTGAGGACCCGCATCCCGACGCCGGACAACGCCGCCTCCCATTGCAGGCGTTGCGCCGCGACCGGAGACGACGCTGCGCCCGCGGCGAGCAGCAGCACGATCGTCGTCGTCTTCCTCACGGGCCACCGCCGATCACTTCGGGCGGGCCGACGTGGATGTCGAGCCGCTTCTGTTGCGCGCGGATCACGTTCTCCTGCGCGGTCGTCTGGACCTGCGCCTGCCAGCCTTCGCGCAGCGACTGGTTGGTGGCGATGTTGTCGGGCAGGGGACGTCCCGGCCGGTGCTTCAGGAAGCCGACCAGTCCCGCGATGCTCAGACCCCCGGCCACGACGTAGCGGCTCCCCGAGGGCGCGTCTCCGCCGGCGACGAGTCCCGGCAGCAGCGCCACCGCGACGCCCACTCCCGCTCCCCGCACGAGCGCGCCGAGACCCTTGCCGGCGGACTCCTTCTCGGGGAGAAAGAGCGAATCGGGGAGCGGCGGCGGTGAGGGCAGCGTGTCCTGGGGACCAAGCACCAGGTCGAGCGGGAGCCGCACGACTCGGCCTTGCCGGCCGGCGCTGGTGAGCGACGTGACCGAGAAGACGAGGCGTCCGGAGTCGTTGGCGAGGTAGAGCGTGTCCTCGCCGGTCCAGAAGACCTGCAGCGTGTCGCTGATCGCGCCCGCGTAGAGCGTCTTGATGGTGAACCCGTCCTCCCGTTCCAGCGCGACGATCACCTGGTGGAACGAGCTGGCGAACAGGCGCGCCCGGAAGCGGTCGGCGCCGAGGCGGATGGACGTATCGCGCGGCGCCTCGACGCGCACCACCTTCGTGGCTTCCCGCGCGAAGTCGTAGATGGTCGTGACCTCGGGCGGGAAGATGACGGGGTCGGGGCGCGCGCGGGGGTTGAGCACGACGAGACGGCGGAAGACCGCGTACGCCGAGTCGCGCCGGCCGCGGAACAGCTGGGCGGCGGCCATGTAGGAGAGCGCCCGGGTGCGGCCGGCATCGCCCAGCGTATCGCCGGCCGCGCCGGTCAGGGCGCGGCGCAGATACACGATCGCCGAGTCGTACTGCAGTCCCTGGTAGAACCGTACACCACGCTCGAGCGCCGCCTGGGCGGCCGCGCCCAGCGCGGTCGAATCCTGGGCGTGCGCGACCGGGACCGCGAGCGCGGCAGCCGTCACCACGGCGCCGAGCGCCGTCGCGGCGCGCAGCCATCCGCGTGTCACTGCGGCCGCTCCTGCAGCACGATGTCGGTCAGGCGCAACGCCTCACCCGATTCGATCGCGATCACCGACTCGTAGGGGAGGTAGCCGTCGCGGACGATGCGGATGGTGTGCGTGCCGGGGGGCACGTCCACGACACCGGCCTGCGGCAGGTTGCCGATCTGGCGCCCATCGATGTAGAGCACGCCCCAGGGCGACGAGTTGAGGAAGAGGTGCGCCGGCTCCACGGTACGGCCCGGCCGGCGGGTCCCACTGTCGGGACGCGTCGCGGTCCCGGAAGACGTCGAGCCGCGGGACGTGTTCGCCGGGCTGCGCGGCGGGGTCGGCCGGGACGGCGCGGATCCGGAGGGATTCGCGGTCTGCCGCGGGGGCTGCACGCCGATGGGCCGTGGCTCGTTGATGGGAGTCGGAGGGCGCTTCGGTTCTCCACCACCAAGGGCCACGCGCCACATCACGAGGGCGAGCACCAGCACGGCGACGCCGGCGGTAGAGCCGTAACGGAGGTTGCGCGGCAGGGTCCACCAGCGGGCGGCCAGCTGCCGAGCCTGCGTCGCGAGCTGCTGCAGGCGCGGGCGCACCTTCGACCGCAGCTGCGACCGTAGCTGGGACCACGCTTTCTCCAGCGGGCGATTGCTTTCCACTGCTGGAGCCTGCTCCGCGGCAGCAGCCGCCGCCGCGGCCGCCGCCGCTGCTGCGACGGCGTCCTCGTGGCCATGGTCGGCCCAGAGCAGCCTCGGTTCCTTCTCCTTCGGCTGCGCGTTCTCCACCTCGTCCTCGTCGTCTTCGTCCTGGTGGGCATGGGGGCGCTCCACCAGCAGCAGCGGCGGGCCGGGCGGCTCGGCCACGGGCTCTGTGCCGTTCGAGCCCGACGGTGCGGCGACCGCCGCCTCGGGGCTGGCGGCCGACGTCGCCGTCACTGTTTCGCTCATGGCGGCGACCAGCTCGGGCTCGGGCTCTGGCTTCCGCTCCGCCTCCGGCTCGGACGTGGGTTCGGCGGCGGCAGATTCCGCGGCGGCTTTCGACTCCGCGGTGGTCGCGGGGACGGCGGTCGATTCAGCGGTGGCGGCTGGCGGCGGCTCGGGGAGCGACGGCTGCGCTTCCGCCGTCGTATCCACCGTCGCCGGAACGGCCGTCGCCTTCTCTTCCGTCGTCTGAACGACCTCCACACCCGACAGGGCGGTGACGAAGTCGAGCACTCCGGGGAAGCGATCGGCCGGCGCGCGACTCATGGCGCGGGCCAGCGCGCTCGACACGTACGCCGGCAGGTCGGGGCGCGACTCGGCGATCAGCGGCACCGGTCCTTCGAGGTGGTGCCG
>DATGDT010000335.1:0-14782 GCA_035310725.1 Gemmatimonadales bacterium | reverse complement strand
TCAGCGCCCAGGCCCCCGACACGAGCTCCCAGCGTCCGACCGATGTCACGCTCATCATGGGGAACAGCCGTACCTACGCCGGCAGCTACCGGGCGAGCGGCATGTCGCGGATCTGCGGCTACGGCCCGCTCCGCGACATGGCCGGCTTCGTCGACGGTTTCACCCTGATGTTTCCCGATGGCGAAGACCTGGAGATCATCGACATCAACTTCAATGCCGATACGCTCCCTGTCGGCAGGACGACGCCGAGCTTCTACATCTCGATCAGTCTCAAGGCCAAGCAGGGAGGGACGCCCGCCGCCTACGTCGTGCGCGCCAACGAGCCCAGGTTCAAGGAGACCGGGACGGCGACGCTCACCGCGCAGGGCGGGACGGCCACGCTCCGGGTGAAGGGCACGAACGACATGGGCGAGACGATGGACATGACGGCCGTATGCAAGCCGCAGCAGAAGTGAAGCTCCTGCTCGCGGCTGCACTGCTGGTGGTTGGGACCGGGACGGTCTCGGGGCAGGGCATCCCCTTCAGCCAGCACGGCACCGTCTCCCAGCGCGTGGGCTACACCGACATCGGTATCTCCTACAACCGCCCGGTGGCGCACGGGCGGGTGCTGTTCGGGCAGCTCGTGAAATGGGGCAGGGTGTGGCACCCGGGAGCGGATTCGGCGACGACCATCACGTTCAGCCGCGATGTGCTGATCGAAGGGCAGCCGCTCGCCGCGGGCGACTATACGCTCTGGACGATTCCCGACTCGACGCGCTGGACCGTGATCTTCAGCCGCGCCGTGCACGTCTTCCATCTGCCCTATCCCGGCGAATCGTTCGACGTGCTGCGGGTCACGACGGCCCCGGTCCAGGGCAGTCACATGGAGGTGCTCGCCTACTACTTCCCGGTCGTGGGTCCAGACTCAGCGGTGCTGAACCTGCACTGGGGCACGACGATCGTTCCGCTGCACATCCGGACCCGCTAGCCCGGGCTCGGCCACCGCGTTGCCGCGGACGCCGCAGGTCTCGAACACCGCGGGGTGCTCACCGGTCTGGAGCAGATCGTGGAGCATCTCGTGCTCCACCAGCCACTCATCCTCGAGGTGGGGCGCGGCGACGTAGATCTCGTGCGGCGGGCTCCACCAGCCCCAGCGCGCGCCCTCCGGCGTGGCGAACTGGTCGCCCGGGACCTCGTACCACTCGACCTGGTCGAACGGCGCCGTGATGCCGGCGCACGTCTCCATCCGTTGCCACCAGACGGCGTACACCGCGGCGGGCGTGAAGGGCTGCGCTCCCGCCGGCTCGAATGGGTGTGCGAGACAGGCCGCGACCGACAGCGCGAGGGCCAGCCCTAGGCGACGAGCCTTCATGCGGGGCCGGGCGCCGCGACCGACCGGGTGCTCGTCGCGATCATGGTCACGTTCTTCCCGGCTGCCGTGGCGACCGCGTCGTCGCGATCACGCACGGTGCGATAGACGGCGGCCACCGCGGATCCCGAGCCGCACAACCGCACCCACAGCGGTCCGGTCTGTGCCAGCCGCTCGTACAGCGCGCGCAGCTCGGGGTAGCGCGAGAAGACCGGCACCTCGAAGTCGTTGCCGCCGAGGCGTCCGATGCTCCCCCAGCTCGCGAACGCCTCGGCGTCGAGCACGACCGGCCCACGGGTCGAGGGCGACGGGTGCATCTCGTCCCACCAGTGATAGGCGTCCGGGGTCGCCACGGCGATCGGGGGCACGGCGATCAGCGCCGGGGCCGCCGGCGCGCAGGGCGTGAGCCGGAACAGCCGTTCGCCGCGTCCCCAGGCGAGCGCGGCCGGCGCTCCGCTCGCGAAGAACGCCACGTCGGCGCCGAGGCGGGCGGCCATCAGCAGCAGCTCGTGGCGCGGCACTGCGGCGCGGGCGAGCGCGTTCACCGCGTGGAGCACGGCGGCGCCGTCGCTCGAGCCGCCACCCAGGCCGGCACGCACGGGGATGTGTTTCGTGAGTACCAGATCCACACCGAACTTCCCGCCCGTGGCCTCGAGCACGGCACGCGCCGCGCGCACCGCGAGATTCTGATCGGTGGGCCCGAGGTCCGGCCCGTCCACAGTCAGCGAGACGTGCCCCGGCGTCTCCGTCCGCGCGACGGTGATCTCGTCCGCGAGCTCGAGCAGCACGAACGCCGTCTCGATCTGATGATGGCCGCCGGCCTCGCGGGCCAGGACGCGCAGCAGGAGGTTCACCTTGGCGTGCGCCGCGATCCGTACCACCTCGCTCACGCGGCGGGCTCCGGCGGAGGGGTGGCGCGGCGCAGGTCGCCGAGATGGAGATGCGCGCGCGACAGTGCGTCGAGGCCGAGCAGCGTGATCGGGATGAACCCGGCGATGTGGAACGTGAAGGCATAAGCGAGCGCCGGCGTCGCACCGATCCCGTAGAACTGCAGGGTGAGGCGCGTGCAGTACTCGAACACGCCCCAGAACCCGGGCGCCGCCGGGATGGCCACGCCGAAACCGATGAGGCCCTGGAGCAGCAGCGCGCCCTCCGCCGGCACGGGGAGATGAAACGCCCGGAAGCAGAGCGCGAACGCCGCGGCGTTGACGAGCCACAGCACGAGCGACCAGCCGATCACGGCCGCGAACCGCCCGGGGCTGCGCAGCGCGGCGAGTCCCTCGATCATGCCGTCGGCCAGCGAGCGCACCCGGCGCGCCAACCGCTCCGGCAGCACCGTGATGGCCACCCGGTCGATCAACGCGAGCCAGGGCGCGGGCCGGACCGCCACGACGAACGCCAGGGCGAGGGCTGCCCCGAACACGAGCGCCACGCCGGTGGCCACGCGCGAGACCGACGAGCCGCCGAGCGTCGCGTGACTGGGGAACGACGGCGCGGCGATCGCCGCGGCCATCAGCGCGAGCATGATCAGGCCGTCGAATACGCGCTCCACGCCGATCGAGGCCAGCGCCGTCGTGAACCGGACGGGGAGCTGGCGACTGGCGACCCAGGCGCGGGCGAACTCTCCCGCGCGCGCCGGGAGCAGGTTGTTCGCCATGAACCCGACGGCCGTTGCGTCCCATAACGGGCGCCAGGCATAGGGTGAGCCGTCCGGCGCGCGCAGCAGCACGTGCCAGCGCAGCGTGCGCAGCGGGAAGGTGAGGGTGGCGACGCCGGCCGAGGCCAGGATCAGCAGGGGATTGGCGGTCCGCACGCCGGCCAGCACCTCGTGCAGATCGACGTCGTGCACCGCCCAGAGGAGAAAGGCGGCGGTGACCGCGATCCCCAGCGGCCAGGTCCAGCGCGACGGCCGTCTAGGCGCCGGGCTGGGCGGCGAGATCAACGAGATCGCAGACCTCCTCGAACAGCGCGGGGAGGTCTTCGGGCGGAGCCCGCCGGGCTACGGTCCGCAGCTCCTTTACGCGTGCCAGCGCCCGTTCCCCCTGATAGAGGAGCGTCCGCACATCCACGACCGGCAGGGTCTCGACCACGGGGGCCGCCGGGATCGGGGGAGCCGTTTCCTCGAGGACCGGAGCGAGCGGTGCTGCTTCGACGCTGAGGGGAGCGGGCGCCAGGCCAAGCAGCTCCTCCAGCGACGCCGGCCCGACACCCTCGGAGACCATGCGGTCGTAGGTGATCCAGGAGCCCACGATGTCCGGTGTCTCGGCCGGCGTCTCCGACATCTCGGTGAGGAACAGCGGCGGCATCGTCGGCCTGCCCGTCGCGCGGGCCGGAGGCGGAGCCGGGGCTGGAGCCGGAGGCGGGGCCGTGACCGGGGCGCTGGCTGCAGGAGTCAATGCCGGCGGCTCGGGGGGGAGCTCCAGCTCTTCGATGGGAACGATCGGCGTGGGCTGCGCGAACAGGCCGGGCTGCGGCTGTTCGAGCGCCGCGCCGAGCGGTTGCGCGCCCGGAAACGCGACGAGGTTCGGCGGGGCGGAGGGTCGAGCGGACGGCGTCGCCAGCCTGCGGAGCTGCGTCGCGACCTCGGCGAGGCCGGCGGCGACGGGCGCGTCGTCGGCGCTCCCCGCGGCGGCGAGCAGCTCGCTGGCGCGCCGCAGCGCGGCGGCGAAGCGTCCCGGCTCCTGGACAGCGTGCCCCAACGCGACGGCTTCCCGCGCCGCATCCACGAACTCGCTCAGACTCTTGGGGAGCGGTCCTTCACCGGCGACGGCGAGAGCGCGGAACGTGCCGGCGAGCGTGTGGACGCGCAGCTCGCGCTGCGTCACGCTGGGCGCGCGCTCGATCACGTCGGCGGCGAGGCGCAGGTGCTCGCCGTGGCTCACGAGCTCCATGCGGGACAACGGCGCCGCCTGGGCCGCCCCGGCGCCGCGCTGCACGATGTGCGGGCCGACGTCGTCGAAGTAGAGGTCGCTGATGGGAATGACGGCGGGCTCGCGATCGAAGAACCGGGCGAGCTGGGCCGCGAAGGCGCGCAACGCCGGCCCCTCGGGGTCCGGCTTGCCCCGCTCGGCGACCTCGCGCGCGGCCTGGGCGATCGCGGTCCCCGCGTGCTGCAGGAAATCGGGGGCCGCCGCGGGTGGTCCTCCGCCGCGCAGGACTTCGTTCACCGCCCGGTCGATGCCCTCGAGCACGTCGGGCAGCGGCGGCAGGTCGTTGAGCGCGGCGAGCCCACGCAGCGGCTGCAGGGTCCGCAGCACGTGCTGCAGCGGCTCACGCGACGGCACGGCGGCGCGCAGCGCCGTCGCGGCGCGGTCCAGGGCGCTGGCGATGGCGGCGCCTTCGCGCGCCACGAAGGCGCGGGCGCCGGCGTCGAGCCCGCCGCCCGCCGCCTCAACGGGTCGCGTCGCGGGGCGGCCCGACAGCTGCTCCAGCTCGTGTGCCAGCGTTTCCGCCCGTGCCGTATCCGCGTCGGTCCACGACGCGCCGCGGCGGATCAGGATCTTCAGGTCGTCGACGGTCCGGATCGCGACCTGACGCGTGCCGGGATCCCACCCGCGCCGTCCCTCGCGCAGACTCCGGGCGAGCGATTCGAGTCCCGCGGCGGCTCGCGCAATCGGCGTCTGATTCGCCATCAGCGCGCTGCCGCGCAGCGCCCGCGACAGCCGCACGAACTCGTCGGCCGCGGGTGCGCCCTCGGGGGCGAGCAGACCGTCCAGCCGCTCCAGATACTCCCCCGCCTCCAGGGCGAAGAAGTCGGCCATCGCGGTCGGCACGCCGGACGATTGGGTCATGGTGGAAACAAAATACGAAGGCCGTCAGCTTTCAGCCATCAGCGACCACGTCCCGGGCGGTATCCACAAGCTGTCGCATCCGCCGCACGGCCTCTTCCAGGCCCCAGAAGACCGCGTTGCTCACGATGCTGTGGCCGATGTTCAGCTCCTCGATCCGGGCGATGGCGGCGACCGGCTGGACGTTCCGGTAGGTCAGGCCGTGGCCGGCGTGCACCGCGAGGCCGCGGGCGCCGGCGTGCTCCGCGGCGCGTGCCAGCGCGGCGAGGGCCCGGCCGCTGCGCTTCCAGGTGTGCGCGTAGCGGCCGGTGTGCAGCTCGACGGCCGCGACACCGAGGGCGGCAGCGTGGTCGATGGTGCGGCGATCGGGGTCAATGAAGAGGCTGACCCGGATGCCCGCGTCGCGCAGGCGGCGCACCGTGGCGGCGATGCGCCGGTCGCGCGCGCCCCCGTGCAGCGCCAGGCCGCCCTCGGTGGTGATCTCCTGGCGCCGCTCGGGGACCAGCGTGGCCTGAAACGGGCGGAGTCGAACGGCGATGCGGACGATGTCGGGGTGCGCGCCGAGCTCGAGATTGAGCGCCGTGCCCACCGACTGCGCCAGCCGCCGCACGTCGGCGTCCTGGATGTGCCGCCGGTCTTCACGCAGATGCACCGTGATGCCGTCGGCGCCGCCGCGTTCGGCGTCCGCCGCGGCGCGCACCGGGTCGGGCTCGTCGGTGCGGCGCGCTTGTCGCAGCGTCGCGACATGGTCGATGTTGACGTAGAGGCGCATGATTCCTTACCTTCGGGGCGAATCGCTCACCCGAGGAGCTCCACGATGCGACGGCTGGCCCTGTTCCTCACCGCGCTGGGGGTTGCCTGCGGCGGCGGTGGCAGCCGCTCGCAGGTCCCCGTGCCCGCCACGATGAACGACGCGCTCACCCAGTTTCTCCAGGCGGCACAGGCGAAGGATATCCAGCAGATGGGTCGGTTGTGGGGCACGGCGCGCGGCCCGGCGATCGAATGGATGACGGATTCGACGCTGCAGATGCGGCTGACGGTCGTGCAGCGCTACATGAACGCCAACGGCTACCGGATCATCGAAGGGCCGCTCGCGGTTCCCGGACACACCGACCGGCGGCTGTTCCGGGTCGAGCTGCAGCGCGCGCAATGCGTGCACGTGCAGCCGATCGAGGTCATCCAGGCGCGCCGCGGCGGGTGGCTCGTGTACGACGTGCATCTGGAAAGCGCGAACGAAGCGGGCCGCTGTCCGGCGGGGTCGGGAACCCGGCCGTAGCGCCGGCGCGTTCTTCATTCTGTCAGCTCGAGCAGGATGCCCGCGGTCGTGGCAGGATGCAGGAACGCGATGCGGCGGCCGGCGGCGCCCCGGCGCGGAGTCTCATCCACCAGGCGGTAGCCGGCTGCGCGAGCGCGGTCCAGCGCGTGGTCGAGGTCGGCAACGCGGTAGCAGACGTGATGGATGCCCGGACCGCGGCGCGCGAGAAACCTGGCGATCGGGCTTTCGGGCTCGAGTGGCTCGAGCAGTTCGACGTCCACGTCGCCGAAGTGCAGGCTCACGATGGTGGCCCCGTCGGCCGTTTCCGGGTGGCCAGGCTCGAGACCCAGCACGTCACGATAGAAGGGCAGGGCGTCGGTGATGCGAGGGACGGCGATCCCGACGTGGGCGAGGCGCGGCGTGGAAGCGTCCATGACGGCGAGAACTTAACGATGGAACGTGAAGGAGCAAACGGGATGACGGAGATGACACACCCGACGGAAGTCAGCGACGATTCGTTCGGTCACGACGTCGAGCAGCACAAGGGCCTCGTGCTGGTGGATTTCTGGGCCACCTGGTGCGGGCCCTGTCGCATGGTTTCCCCGATTCTGGAGCAGCTGGCGGGCGAATACGCCGGCCGGATCAAGGTCGCCAAGATGGATGTGGACGCGAATCAGCGGACCACGATGCGCTTCAACGTCCGGTCGATTCCGAGTATCCTGTTCTTCCGGGACGGCCGACACGTCGATACGCTGGTGGGGGCCTACCCGAAGGCGGCGTTCGACGAGAAGATCCAGCAGCACCTGAAGTGACCGGTTCCCTCCCCGGAGGGTCGCGATGCGCGCGAGCTCGGCTCGCCTGACGAATTCGCCGGTCCGTCTCGCGGAGCTCGCATTTCCGCAGACGGGCCGGCTGATTCATCGTACCCGCCTGGCGTTCATCCATCTCGACAACGTCCTGTCGTTCGCCAAGCGCGACCGTGACGGCCGCGTCGACGGCTATCTCGTCGCCTGGCTCCCCGACGAATGCCTCGTGCTGCTGCTGCACACCGGCGAGGCCGTGAACGCCGTCTCGCTCCACACCGCGGGCCGCGACGTCGTGCCCATCGCCGATGCCCTGCGCCGGATGGAAGCGGAGGTGGAGCGCGGCGAGCTCGCCTATTGCACGGCGCCGCTGGAGCAGCTCGCCTGGATGTACGAGTCCTGCGCGGAGCCGCTCATGGTCCGCCCCGTCGACGCGCGTCGTCCCGACGCGCTGTTCCCGAGCCTGGCGGAAGAGCAGGCCACGGGCGTCCTGGAGCTGATCTCGAACGGCCGCGTGTCCTACCTGCGGTTCGACGGCGGTCGCTTCGCCGGCGGCTATTTCTGCAACCGGCCCGAGAGCGTGCCGGTGCCCAAATACGTCGAGTCGCTGTTTCGCGACGGGCCCGACGGGCAGCCGCCCAGCCTGTCCGCCTGCCTGTTCCCCTACTCGGCCGAGCTGCCGCCGCAGGCGCCGCCGTCGCTCATCCAGACCTACCGCGATCTGTACTGGCGGATCGCCGACGCGGTCGAGCACGAGCTGCCGGGCGAAGGGCGGCGCCGCGCCCAGCGCGTCTCGGCGGCTCTCTCCGCCGAGCACCGCGCCCTCGAGCTGCTCGGCGCGCCGCGCGACGCGTCGCTCGCCGAATCGGTGGTCCAGCCCGACGAGCTGGCGAGCGGCCTCGGCGAGTGGGCCAAGCAGCTGCTCGAAGGGGTGGAAATCCTCATGCCGGGAACGGCCCCGCAGGTGTTGCGTGACGCGACGCGCGAGCACCGCTACCTGCTGCAGTCGGCCGGCTTCTACGAGCGGCTGCCGTGGCCGGTCGCGTGGTAACGTGCGCGGCACGCTCTACGTCGTCGCTACCCCGCTCGGTAATCTCGCCGACCTCTCCGCCCGCGCCGCCGACACGCTGCGCCGTGTGAGCGCGGTGGCGGCCGAGGACACGCGACATACCCGGCCGCTGCTCGCCCACGTCGGCTCGACCGCCGACCTGATGTCCGTCCATGCCCACAGCTCCGCGGCCGCGCTGGAGCGCGTGCTCGCCGTGCTGGCCGCGGGACGCGACGTGGCCTTGGTGACGGACGCCGGCACGCCCGCCGTGAGCGACCCCGGGACCGCGCTCGTTGCGGCGGCGCGCGCGCGGGACTTCGCGGTCGTCACCGTCCCGGGGCCCAGCGCGGTGGCGGCGGCACTCGCCGTGTCGGGCCTGAACGCCGATCGCTACGTCTTCCTTGGATTCCTGCCGCGCAAAGGCCCGGAGCGCCGCCGCCTGCTGGAGCTCGTCGCGCAGGCGGAGTGGACGGTGGTGCTGTTCGAGTCGCCGCTGCGCACGGTGGAGCTGCTGGAGGATCTCGCGGCGGCGTGCGGCGCGGAGCGGCGCGCGGCCGTCGCACGGGAGCTCACCAAGCTGTTCGAGGAGACGCGCAGCGGGACCCTGCCCGAGCTGGCGGGTTACTACCGGGACACGCCGCCGCGCGGGGAAGTGACGGTCGTTGTGGCCGGCACGGGAGTGCCCCACCGGGAGGCGCCGCCACCCGACCCCGAGGCGCGGGCACGCGTGTTGCTCGCCCAGGGCATGAGCCGTCGCGACGTCGCCAACGCGCTGGCGGACGAGACGGGGATTTCGCGCAACTCGGCGTATCGGTTGGTGAACGAGCTGTGAAACTGACTCCGCTGCTTCTTCTGCTGACGGTATCCCTGACGGATGGGCGGATGGGCGGATGGGCGGATGGTGGAGCGCTGCCATCCGCCCATCCGACTATCCGGCCATCCGCCGCCTCTCTCACCATCGGCCGCCTCCACTACGACGGCGGCGGCGACTGGTATGGCAACCCGTCGAGCCTGCCCAACCTGCTCGCGGCGATCAAGCAGCGCACCGGCCTCGCGGTGGCCGATCGCGAGCGGGTCGTGACCATCCAGGGCGGGGAGCTGTGGGACACTCCTTACCTCTATATGACGGGTCACGGCAACGTCCATTTCTCCGATGAGGACGTGCGCGTGCTGCGGCGCTACCTGGAGCAGGGCGGCTTCCTGCACGCCGACGACAACTACGGCATGGACCAGTCGTTCCGGCGCGAAATCGCGCGGGTCTTCCCGGATCATCCCCTGGTCGAAGTTCCGTTGACGCACCCCGTCTACCACCTGGTCTACGACTTCCCGAAGGGGATTCCCAAGATCCACGAGCACGACGGCCTCCCGGCGCAGGGGTTCGGCATCTTTTTGGGGGACCGCCTGGTCGTGTACTATTCATATCAGTCCGATCTGGGTGACGGTTGGGAGGATCCGGACGTCCATCACGATCCGCCGGCGCTGCACGAAGCCGCGCTCGAGATGGGCGTCAATCTCTTCACCTACGCGGTGAGCTCGAGCCGGTGACGGAGACGAGACGTGCCCTGCGGCAGCTGGGGCGGCCCCATGCCGGCGCCCGCGCGCTCGCCGTGCTGCTGGCCGGCGCCGGTGCGGCGCTCGGCGTGGCCGCCATCGGCGTGCGGCTCGCCCCGCACCTCGCCGCGGTGATCGGCGCCTGGCTGGGGATCGCCGCGGTAGGGGTCGTGGCGTTGCGCTTCGCGCGGCGTGCGGCCCGCAGTGCCGCGGCCCTGCCGCTGGCGCGCGCTGCCGAAACAGCGGCTGGGGCGCGGGCCGGGAGCATCGCCACTCTGCTCGCCGCGCCGCGAGCCGAGGGGGCGAGTGCGGCGTTGTTTGCCGTCGCGGACCGGCACGCCGCGGGGCTCGTGACGCGTGCCGTGCCCGTCGTGGGCCGCGGGCTCGTCCGAAGGACGGCCGGCGGCGTGACGCTCGGCGCGGCGCTCGCGCTACTCGGATCGCTGGCGTTCGTCGCCGCCGCGCCGGGGGCGGGACGGGCCGAGGGGTTCTGGCGGCCCTGGCGGGCCATCGCCCTGGCCCGCTCCCCGCTGCGGCTGGCCCTGGATCGCGCGCACGTGCGTCGCGGCGAGGCGGTCACGGCGACGGTCTCGGTCCCCGGCGCCGCCGGCGGACACGTCACGCTGTGGACGCGGCGGCCGGGGGAGGCGTGGCGCCCGGCGCTGCTGGCGCTCGACTCGGCCGGCAGCGGGGCGCGCCGACTCGGGCCGCTCGACAGTGATCTCTGGGTGCGGGCCACGAGCGGCAGCCGGCACAGCAATGTGCTGCGCGTCGCGGTCGCGCTTCCCGCCTTCATCGCCGACCTCGCGGTGGTCGCCCGGTTCCCGACTTACCTGAACCGCGCCGACGAGCCGATCGCCCTGGGTCCGACTCCTGACACGGTCTCGCTGCCGGTCGGGACGTCGCTCGACGCGCGCGGGACGGCGAGCGTGCCGCTCGCCGCGGCGGCGTGGCGAGCGGTGACGGCAGCCTCCGGTGGCGGGGCGACGCTGGCCGTGGACGGGTCGCGGTTCAACGGGCGCTTCATGCCGACCCAGAGCGGGATCTGGCGCATCGCTCTTGCCACCGCGGACGGGCAGCCGGTAGAGGGCGACCCGCCGGTGCTCGCCGTCCGCCTGGTGGTGGATTCGGCACCGGTGGTCACGGTGCCGGTGCCGGGGGGAGATACGACGCTGCCGTTTTCCCTCGTGCAACCGCTCGTGATCGACGTGCGCGACGACCACGGCGTGGCCCGACTCGCGATCGAGAGCTGGCGCGTGAGCCAGACGGGGAAGGTCGGCACGGTCGTGCGCGACTCGCTCGACGTGCGCGACGCGGGCGATCGCGCCATCGTGCAGGGCGCTCTCGACGCGCAGCGACGCGGGCTGCTGCCGGGAGACACGCTCCGGTTCCGGGTGGCGGCGTGGGACAACGCCCCGGCGCCGCACGAGGGTCGCAGCCCGGATTACGCGCTGCGCCTGCCGACGCGCGAGGAGCTGCGGGCGGCCCAGCGCGCCGCGGCGGGGGACATCATGGCGGCGGCGGAGTCGGTCAGCGCGGCGCAACGCTCGCTCGCCGACCGCACCAGTGATCTGGCGCAGGAGCGGGCCCGCGGAACCAGCGACCCATCGAATGGGCGGCAGCCTCCGCCGGGGCAGACCGGCGCGCTCCCGTTCCAGGCGAGCGAGCGGGCGCAGGAAATCGCGCGCCAGCAGGAGGCGGTGGGGGAGCGGGTGCGCGAGCTCGCCAAGGCGGTGGACGAGCTGGCGCGCGCGGCGAAAGCCGCGGGAATCGACGACACCGCCTTCCAGGCGCGCCTGCGGGAAGTGCAGGAGATGCTGGGGCGGGCGATGACGCCGGAGCTGGAGCAGCGGCTGCGCGACCTTCAGGCGGCGCTGGCCCGGCTCGACCCCGACGCGACGCGGGATGCCCTGCGGCGTCTCGCGGAAGCTCAACAGGAGCTGCGGGAGACCCTGGAGCGGAGTGAAGAGCTGTTCCGGCGCGCGGCGGTGGAGGGACAGCTGGCGTCGCTGGCGCAGGACGCCGAGGCGCTGCGGGGCGATCAGGCGACATGGAATCGCGAGGCCGCGAGGCGGGCCGATTCGAGCGCCGCGGCGGCGGAGCGGGACCTGGCCGCGCGGGCCGATTCGTTGGCCGCCGGCATCGCGCAGGCCGAGCGCGATCTCGCAGCCACGCGGCGCGGCGCCGACAGCGCGAGCCCTTTGGCGGGCCCGCGTGGGCAGGCGCGCCGGGCCCAGGGCGCGATGCAGCAGGCGGCGCAGGGCGCCGAGCAGGCCGATGCCGGCCGAGCCGGCGCCGCCGGGGCCGAAGCGCTGCAGCATCTCGACTCGCTGCCGCAGTCGCTGCGTGCGCGCCGCGACTCCGTGGCGGGCCAGTGGCGGCAGGAGGCGTTGGACGCGCTCGATCGCGCGATGGCGGAGACGGCCGATCTGGCCGAGCGCCAGCGGCGCGTCACGAAGGAGCTCGAGTCTGGCGGCTCTCCGTCCGCGGCCCGGGCGGAGCAGGCCGAGATCGAGGAAGGGACGGCGGCCGTCGAGCGACAGATCCGCGACGCCGCCGGTCGTCACGCGCTCGTGTCTCCCGGGTTGCAGTCGGCGCTCGGGTTCGCCCAGCGACAGATGCAGGGGGCGCGCGAGCAGCTCGAGCAGGCCCAGCCCAACAGCGACGGCGCCTCGCAGCTCGCGGGGGAAGCGCTCGATGCGCTCAACGTGACGGCCCACGCGCTGGCGCAGAGTCGCGCCGACGTGGCCGGCGCGCGCTCCGGATCCGGCTTCCAGGAGGCCGTGGAGCGGCTGGCGCAATTGGCCGGCCAACAGCAGGGGCTGAACCGCGACGCCATGGGACTGATGCCGGCGCCCGGCATGGGGCAGGAGGGCATGCTGCAGCAGCTGCGGGCGCTGGCCGCCCGCCAGCGCGCGCTCGCCGAGCAGCTCGAGCGCCTGCAGGCGAGCGGCGGGTCCGGCGCCGCCGGTCCGCTCGCGCAGGAGGCGCGCGAGCTCGCCCGGCAGCTCGACGCCGGGCGCCTCGACCGCCAGACGATCGATCGGCAGCAGCGCCTGTATCGCCGCCTGCTCGATGCCGGACGCACCCTCACGGGACCGGAGCCGGATCAGGACAAGGAGCGCACCAGTCGCTCCGCGCAGGGCGACAGCGTGCACCTGCCTGGTGTCCTGGCCCCCGGCGTGACCGCCGGCCCGCGCGTGCGCTACCCGACGTGGCGTGAGCTGCAGAATCTGACGCCGGAGCAGCGCCGCCTGGTGCTCGAGTACTTCCGGATCCTCAATGCGCCGAAGTGACGGCGTACGACTGGCCGTGCTCCTGACCGTATTGCGCCCGGCGCTGCCGGGCGGCAGCGGAGTGGCCGGCGCGCAGGCGATCAGCCAGGGGTTCGAGCTCGAGCGACAGGGCCGGGCGGAGCAGGCCGCGGCGCTGTACAAGACCGTGCTGCGCGGCGATCCCACCAACATCCCGGCGCTCCTCGGACTGGAGCGTGTGCTGCCGTCCATCGGCCGGCTGGGCGAGCTGCTCCCGCTGGTCCAGCAGGCGCTCGCGTCCGACACGGGTGCGGCGGTTCGCGGCCTCGCGGTGCGGACCTTCACGGCTCTGGCGGAGGACGACAGCGTCGCCGCGCTGGTCCGGCGCTGGTCGGGCGCTCACTCGGGAGACGCCGCAGCGTGGCGGGAGTGGGCGATCGCCCTGGAAGACCATCAGCGGTTCGAGGACGCCCGCAACGTGTTGCTGGAGGGCCGTCAGGCACTGGGCATGGGGAGCGCGCTCGCGATCGAGCTCGCGGAGCTGGAGCAACGCGCCGGCGATTGGCACGCGGCGGCGCTCGCCTGGGCGATGGCCGCCACCGACCCCCGACAGCTTCCCAACGCGGTGAGCCAGCTCGAGGACGCCCCGGCCGACCAGCGCGATCTCGTCGTCCGGACGCTCACCGTGTCCGGTGCTTCCATTCCGGCGCGGCGCATCGCTGCCGAGTTGTTGGTGGGGTGGGGGCAGCCCGGTCGTGGATGGGAGACGCTCGCGGCGACGCTCGACCCGGCGACGCCGGAGACGGCGCTCGCTCTCCGGCGCTTCGCGGAGCGGGCCTCCGGGTCCGCGGCGAACGTGCGGCGGGTACGCGGGCTGGCGCTGGTGCGCCTGGCGGATCTGCTGCCGGGGCAGATGGCGGCGCGGATGCGGGCCGAGGCCGCGCGCGCGCTGCTCGACGCGGGCGATCGGGTGGCCGCGCGCGCGGAGCTCGCGAAGCTCGCCGGCGATCCGGCGGCGCCCGCGGACGTGCAGGCGCTGGCGCAGACCGCGCTGGTGGAGGCCGCCCTGGCGGACGGCGAGCTCGACAGCGCGGCCGGCGCGCTGGCGCGTCTCGAGTCGGATGACCGCACGAGCAGCGAGGACCGTGAGCGGCTGCGGCACGAGCTGGTGGCGGCCTGGATCCGGATGGGGCGCCTCGACCGGGCCGAGCAGGCACTGGGACCGGACTCGAGCGTCGAGGCCCTCGCCCTGCGCGGCTGGGTGCACCTCTACCAGGGAGATCTCAAGGCCGCCGTCGAGGCATTCCGCAGCGCCGGGCCCTACGCGGGCGACCGCGACGCCGCGACGGCGCGCACCGCGATGCTCGCCCTGCTCGAGCAGATCGACGCGGAGCGGAGTCCGGAGCTGGGCGCCGCGTTGCAGGTCCTCGCGCGGGGCGACTCGCAGGCGGCGGTCACGGCACTGCGACGCGTCGCCGGGAAACTGGGCGGAGGACGGCCCGACGTGCTGTTGCTGGCGGGACGGATCGCGGCCCGGCTGGGCGGGTCGCAGGAGGGGACGGCCCTCGACATGTTCGAGGACGTGGTGCGGAGTGGCGGGACCGGAGCCGCGGCGCCGGCGGCCGAGCTCGAGTGGGCGCGGCTGCTGTTGCGGCAGGGCAAGGCGGCGGACGCGGTGGCGCACCTCGAGCACCTGGTGCTGACCTATCCCGCGAGCGCGGTCGTGCCCGAGGCG
>DATGDT010000334.1:0-1650 GCA_035310725.1 Gemmatimonadales bacterium | reverse complement strand
GAATCCTGCGGCAGCGCCAGCGCGAACGCGAGCGCGACGGACGCGATCACCCCTTCACGCTCCCGGCCATGATGCCCTGGATGTAGTAGCGCTGCAGGAAGAGGAAGGCGAGAAAAACCGGCAGGATCGTGACCACCGCGCCGCCCATCATGAGTTCGACATCCTGCACGTGCTCCCCGGCCAGGTTGGCGAGCGCCACCGGCAGGGTATAGCGCGCGTCGTCGCTCAGCACGATGAGCGGCCACATGAAGTCATTCCAGGCGGTGAGGAACGTGAATACGCCAAGGGTGACGAGGACGGGGGCGATGGTGGGCAGGACGACCGAGCGGAAGATGCGCAGCTCGCCCGCTCCATCGAGTCGCGCCGCGTCCAGCAGATCGTCGGGGATCGAGAGCGCGTACTGGCGCACCAGAAACACGCCGTAGATCGGCGCCAGCACCGGGATCATGGCGCCGAACAGCGTGTTGATGAGGCCGAGTTGGCGCAGCTCGAGGAACATCGGGAGCATCGCCACCTGTCCCGGCACGACCATCCCGGCCAGCAGGAAGCGGAACAGGCGGTCCCGGCCGCCGAAGCGCAGCTTGGCGAAGGCGTAGCCGGCCATGGAGGTGATCAGCACGCCGAGCAGCGTGCCGCCCACCGAGATGATCACGCTGTTGGCGAAGTAGCGGCCGATGCTCTGGCTCGTGAATAGGGCGCGATAGTGCTCGAGCGTGGGCGCATGCGGCAAGAGCGGCGGGGGCGACGAGTTCGCCTCGCCCGTCTGCATGAAGGACGCCGACACCATCCACAGGAGCGGCGTGGCCGCCAGCGTCGCCGCCACGAGCAACAGTCCATGCAGGCCGATCCCCCGGAGCCGGAGCTTCACGCGGTTCGCTCCCGGCGCAGCCACAGCTGGACCAGCGTCCCGGCCAGGGTGAGCAGGAACAGCACCATCGCCACGGCGGCGGCGAATCCCAGGCGCCACCAGCGAAAGCCCTGCTCGTACATGTAGAGCACCAGGGTGAGCGTGCTCTTGAGCGGTCCCCCCTGCGTCATGACGTACGGCTCGCTGAAGATCTGGAACGCCGCGATCATCGTGACGACGCCCACGAACACCATCGTGGGTCCGAGCATGGGAAGCGTCACGTGCCGGAAACGCCCCCACGACCCGGCGCCGTCCAGATCGGCCGCCTCGTACAGCTCGAGCGGGATGGTCTGCAGCCCGGCGAGGAAGATCAGCATGTTGTAGCCGAAGTTCTTCCACACCGACATGAGGATGATGGCCGGCATCGCCCAGTGCGGGTCGCCGAGCCAGTCGATGGGACCGATCCCCACGCCGCCGAGCAGCGCGTTGAGGAGTCCGTACTGCGGATGGTAGATGTAGCGCCACACCAGGGCCACGGCGACGAGCGTGGTGACCCAGGGCGCGAAGAACGCGCTCCGGAAGAACGGCTTCCATCGCACGGCCTTGGAATTCACCGCGAGCGCGGCGGCCAGGGATACGACCACCGACAGGGGACCCCCGACGGCCACGTAGTAGACCGTGTTCTTGAGCGCCGTCCAGAACAGCGGCGTTGTGAACAGGGTGCGGTAGTTGTCGAGGCCGATGAACCGGGTGCTCGCGGGATCGCCGATCGAATAGATGTCGAAGTCGGTGAACGAGAGGAG
>DATGDT010000333.1:0-45147 GCA_035310725.1 Gemmatimonadales bacterium | reverse complement strand
GACCGCCGTGGTCGTGCTGGGCAACGTGGTGGGCGTCTCGATCGGCGCGTTTCTGACCGGCAACGGCATGCGCACCGCGGTGCAGGCCGGGATGAGCCTCGCCCAGATCGGCGAGTTCTCCTTCATCATCGCCGGGCTGGGGCTGTCGCTCCGCGCCACCGGCGCGTTCCTCTATCCGGTGGCCGTCGCGGTGTCTGCGCTGACGACCCTGTTCACGCCCTGGTTGATCCGGGCATCGGGTCCCGTTGCCAACTGGGTGGACCGAAAGCTTCCCAGACCCCTGCAGACGTTCGCCGCGTTGTATGGAAGCTGGCTCGAAGGGCTGCGGTCCGCACCGCGGCGCGAGACCGCGACGGCCCGCATTCGTCGGCTGCTCCGCCTGCTGGTGCTCGACGCGGCACTCATCGCCGGGATCGTCATCGCCGCTTCCACTTCGTTGCGGCGCATCGTCGCCGTGGCGCGTGACCGGCTGGGGGTCTCGGAGTCGGTGGGGCGGTGGCTGGTCGTCGGTGCCGCCATCGCGCTGACCGCGCCGTTTTGCATCGGTGTGGTCCGGGTGAGCCAGCGCCTCGGGCTCGTCCTCGCCCGGCTCGCCCTCCCCGCGGAGAAGGGCCGGCGGGTCGATTTCGCCGCCGCTCCGCGCCGCACGCTCGTCGTCACGCTCCAGCTGGCCAGCGTCCTGCTCGTCGGCACTCCGTTGCTCGCGCTGACCCAGCCGTTTCTCCCGGGCGTGCCCGGCGCCGCCGCGCTGGCGCTCGCGGTCGTTCTGCTCGGCGTGGCGTTCTGGCGTCGCGCGACGAACCTCCAGGGTCACGTGCGCGCCGGGGCGCAGGTCGTGCTGGACGCCCTGACCAAACGGTCTAGCCGGCCGGTGACTCCCGCAGCTCCCGCGGCCGAGGACACACTCGAGCAGGTGCAACAGCTGCTCCCGGGGCTGGGAGCGCTCGGCGCGGTGCGGCTCGACCCCGGCAGCGCCGCCATCGGGAAGACCCTGGCGCAGCTGAACCTCCGGGGGCGCACGGGCGCGACCGTGCTGGCGGTCACGCGGAGTGAAGGCGGCGTGATCGTCCCCACTGCCAAGGAGCTCCTGCAGGCGGGTGACGTCCTTGCGGTGGCCGGCACCCATGAGGCGATCGAGGCCGCCGCCGAAACGCTGCGCGGCGCGCCTCGTATGACGACGCAGACATGACGACACCGATCAGCACCGAATTCCTGGCGCTGCAGGAAGTCCTGGCCGGCCGGTACTCGATCGAGCGCGAGCTCGGGCGCGGCGGCATGGGCATCGTGCTGCTGGCGCGCGACGTGGCGCTCGACCGGCCGGTCGCGATCAAGCTCCTGCCGCCGTCGCTCGCTGCGAATCCCGCCGCGCGGGATCGCTTCCTTCAGGAGGCGCGGACGGCGGCCGGGCTGTCCCATCCGAACATCGTCCCCATCCATCTCGTCGAAGCCCGAGGCGACCTGGTGTACTTCGTGATGGGGTACGTGGACGGCGAGACGCTGCGGGAGCGGGTGGAGCGATCCGGGCCGCTCACGCCCCGCCTGGCGATGAAGCTGCTGCAGGAGGTTGCCTGGGCGCTCGCCTACGCGCATCAGCGCGGCGTGATCCATCGGGACGTGAAGCCGGACAACATCATGATCGAGCGCGCCACCGACCGTGCGCTCGTCGCCGACTTCGGCATCGCGCTGGGCGCCGGCGAGGGCGGGAGCGGCAGCGGTTCGGTCATCGGCACGGCCCGCTACATGAGCCCGGAGCAGGCGTGCGGGGAGCCGGTCGATGCACGCAGCGACCTGTATTCCCTGGGCGCGACCTTCTTCTTCGCGCTCACGGGGCGCGCGCCGTTCGAGGGATCCAACCTGCCCGCGATTCTCGCGCAGCAGGTCTCCACGCCCGCGCCGCTCGTCGAGGTGATCCGCCCGGAGGTCCCGGCCAAGCTCGCCGCGGTGATCGATCGCTGCCTCCAGAAAGCTCCCGCCGACCGGTTGCAGACGGGGGACGATGTGGCGCGGGTGGTGGGGGAGGCGCGGGGGCGGGAGTTTCGCGCCCCGCCGCTGGTGCGCGCCTTCATCCGCAACGCGCAGGTCTCGACGATGGTGCTGCTGGCGCTGGCCCTGGCGGGGCAATCGGTGACTGCGGGCCGCGGCGGCGTGTCCGTCTCGTTCGGGGGACCCGGTATCATCGGGATCGTCCTCGTCTTCCAGCTGGTCGTGGTGGCGCGCCGGCTGCTGCGGGACGGTTACACGTTCGAGGATATCCGGGGCGCCCTGCTCGCCGAATCGCAGGTCCAGGCCGAAGAGGCGGACGTGATCAAGCAGCGACGCCTGCTCCGGCGGCTCGACACGCTGTGGTATCGCCTGTGGGCCGGACGAGTCGGACGATTGTTCTTCCGTCTGGCCGGATTCCGCCTCAGAGTGCCCGCCCGCGTGGCGCTGGCGTCCACCGAGCGAACGGAGCTGGTACTGGAGCGCTCGGCAGTCGCGGCGTACGACGCCCTCCCGGACGCCGAGCGGCGCCGGGCACCGGACGTCCCGCGGGTGCTGGGACGGCTCGAAGCGGCGGCGCAGGAGCTGCGGGCGCGCGGCGATACGGGTGAGAACCTGACGGAGACCGTGGCCGCCCTCGAACGCCTGCGACTCGCGCTGCTCCGGCTCCAAGCCGGTACCGGGTCGGTGCCCGACCTCACCCTCGCGCTCGAGCGCGCGCGGGAGATCGGGGACCACGTCGACCGGAGGCTCGAGGCGGCGGCGGAGGTGCGGGACCTGCTGGAATAGGGCGGGGGCGAAACACACAGCGCCCGCTCTTGCGAGCGGGCGCCGTTTCTACTGTGGTATCGTCGTGGTTACAACTTGACGACGTTCTGCGCCGCCGGGCCCTTCTGGCCCTGGACGACTTCGAACTCGACGCGCTCGCCTTCGGCGAGCGACTTGAACCCTTCCGCCTGAATGGCGGTGTGGTGCACGAAGCAGTCCTTCTCGCCGTTTTCAGGCGTGATGAAACCGAACCCCTTCGCGTCGTTGAACCACTTCACGATACCGTTGATGCGTGCCATCTGTTGATGACTCCTACAAAAAGTACTGAGCGGATCGCCAGAAACAGAAAGAGGACCTCAGGCGATGCCCAGGGTCCTCCGAATCGGTCACTGGTCCTAAGCCGACGGCACCATGCCGCGGCGTTACGCTCGAAAACAAGTATCACTGCAAACCGGTGAAATGTCAAGGGTCTAACGAGTCTCCAGGCGGTAGAGCGATAGGGCGTTGTCGCGCAGTACCATCCGCGCCAACCGGCGTGCGCGCGCCATCGAAATGTCTCCATCGCGCAGCATGGCGGTGAGCGCCATCCCGAGCGCGCGCCGCGCCGTCGTCGCCGCGACGAACGCTCCCTCCTCCCAGGGCTGTGCGGGGCCGCCGTCGAACGCATCGGTGCCGAAGAGCACCTTGTCGGGCCAGCGCACCAGCCAGTGCCGCAGCACCTCCGCCAGCTCCGCCGGCTCGAGGATCAGGTCCATCATCGAGATGTCGGCGTAGACGTTCGGCTTCCCAAGCATCGCTTCGGTCTCGCCGGTCTCGGGCCAGCCGCCGTGGATCATCACGAAGTTCGTGCTCCGGAGCGTCGAGTCGTTGAACAAAGGTTCCAGCAATCCGGGGGTCGCGCCGCGTGCTCCGTAGAATCCACCGAATGTCTCGAGGACGTGCAGGTGGACGGCGAGGCCCTGCCGTCCCGCCTCGCGCGTGATCGCCCGGAAGAGGTAGTCGGCAAGCGTCTTGTACTCGGCGTGGGTAGGCGTGCCGCCGCCGACATAGCGGCCGTACACCGCGTGCGCCGCGCTCGAGTCGGGGTCGTCGAAATCCAGAGGCCGCAGATAGGCCGCCTCGAACTTGATCGCGACCGCCCCGTGCTCCCGCTGGTGTCGCAGCGTCGGGAGCACCACGGTCGCCAGGTAGGCCTCGAGGGTGGCCGGGAGCGCGTCGAGTCCCAGGTCCCGCAGGTCACGGCGGAGCAGGGCGGTCTCGCGCGGATACAACGAGCGCGTATCCGGTGTGCGTGCCGCCTCGAGCCGGGTGTCGAGCGGGAAGAGGAGCGCGTCGTCGAACGGCACCCAGCGGAAGCGCGGGGATTCCAGTCCCGGCCCCATCGCCACGCGGTTGGCGAACATCACATCGATGCCGGCGCGGTCGAGCGCCCAGGCGGGAAAGGCCGCGCCGCGCTCGCGCACGGTTCGCGCGCGCGCCTCGGCGCTGTCCGATCCATACAGCGCGCGCGCCGCCCGGGACCACACCGGGGCTTCGAGGGTCAGGCGCCAGGGCACGGGGAACGGCGGGATGCCGTCGAGCGGCAGTGCGTCGTACTCGGTATCGACCGGTGTCCCCGGAAGCACAGGCAGCATCGGGTGGGCGTGGCCGTCGATCGCCCGGATCGCCGCGATGTAGGCGGCGAGACCGGAGTCCACCGGGGACTGGGCGTGCGCTGCCCGCAGCGCGACGAGCAGAACACCCACCGTGCGGCCACAGGACGAAGCGCGCATGTGTGCCCTTTTTCCGGATGGGGTGAAAAGTGGAGCGGGGGCGCGGCACGTGACGATACGGCGGCCCGACCGATACGGAAGACCCGCACGCCTTCTCTCCTAACTACAAGCCGCCATGCCAGTTATCACAACACACCGCGGCGTCTGTGGGCCTGATGCAACAATTGCGGCGGCACGCGGAGTGCGTATCTCCAGCTAGGCGAAGCATCTGAGCGGTGATCTCCGGCGAATCAGATTGGATTGAGGAGAAACTCAGCGGTGGTTCCCCGATTGGGGTGGAGCCTGCTCGTAGTGGCGACGGTCCTCACGGCGGCTACGTGCCGCCTGGATCAGCTCGTCGTCCATCCCGAAGCGGCGTTGCTGTGCGTTACCCCTTCCGAGCCGGACACGCTCGTGGACTCGGCCGCCGTCGGGAGCGCCCGGTGGCGCAGGGACACCATCAGCATCCGGAACTGCGGTGGGGGTGAGCTGCGCTGGACGGCATCCGTCAGACAGGGAAATCCGTGGCTGGCCATACTGCCGGATTCCGGCCTCGTGGGCTCCGGCTCCCAGCCGCAGGCGGTGTTCGATCCTGCGTCGCTGGCCGACGGGGTGTACCGCGGGATGATCGAGGTCAAGTCGACGACGGGGACCGGGGTCGCGGAGATCCCGGTGGCGTTCGTCGTCCATCCGTGTCGCGTCATTCCGATCACGATCGATGACTCCGCCGCCGCGACGCTATCCCCGGCGGACTGTGGCGCACCGCACCGGCCGGGCAGCTATGCGCGGATCTATGGATTTCCCGGCACCGCCAACGACTCCGTCTCGATCGAGGTTTCGTCCGGATTCAACGCCTGGGTGGCGCTCGACACGGCGTTGCTCGCTGGGGGCCCGCTCGCGGAGACCGGGGACTGCCTGCGCGTCGCGGGCGACCCATGTCTCTATTATCTGCGCCTGCCGCGGAACCAGACGTACTTCGTCGAGGTGACGAGCGCCGCAACCGCCGATTCCGGAGCCTATCGCCTGCGCCTGGCGCATCCCCGGTTGCCTCATGGTCCCGATGGGCTCAATCAGCTGTTGACCGATTCGGTGACCACCGTGGCTCCCGGCGCGACCGTGAACGACGCCGGCATCCTGTTGCGCGCGGTGGTCACCGACCCCGACCTGGGCGACTCGCTCCATCTCGAGGGGGAGGTCCGGCCCACCGGGACCGCGTTCACCGGCCCCAACGTGCCGGATGGGCCGGTGGTCGGCAACGGGCAGACGGCCTATCTGAGCGTCGCCGGGCTGGTCGACGGGACGACCTATCATTGGCGGGTGCGTGCGCGGGACAACACCGGACGCTCGGGTCCATGGGTGGCGTTCGGCGGCAATCCCGACTTCGTGGTGAACGTGCTGCATCCGCCCAATGCTCCGACGACCCTGGGCCAGACGACGGGGGACGGCACTGTCCTCCTCACCGGGGCCACGACGGACACCAACGTGGTGCGCCTCGGCGCCGTGGTGTCCGACCCCGATCCCGGCGATCAGTTGCGGCTGGAGGTGGAGGTGCGTCCGGTGGGCACGCCGTTCGCGGCGCCCACGAACACGAGCGGCCCGGTGGTGGACGGCGGCGCGCTGCAGGTGACCGTCGGGCCTTTGCCCGGCGCCACGAGCTACCACTGGCGCGCGCGGGCGGTGGATCAGACGGGCGATACCAGCAGCTGGGTGGCCTACGGAGGGAACGCGGAGACCTCCGCGGATTTCAGCATCGCCTCACAACAGCACGCCGCCAACCTCCCGACGTCCCTGGCGCAGCTCCGCAGCGCCGATCTGTCGCCCATTCCGGTCGGGGGCGCCGTCGCTTCGGGCACCGTCGTCCTCACCGGCGTGGTGAGCGATCTCGATCCCACCCGGACGGTGCAGCTCGAGATCGAAGTACAGCCGGTCGGGCAGGGCTTCCTGGATCAGCCCAACTACTCGAGCGCATTCGTCCCGAGCGGCACGACGGCTTCGGTGACCGTCGGACCGTTGGCCGCGAGCACCGGCTATCACTGGCAGGCACGGGCGCGGGACGACGGCGCGGCGACGAGCGCCTGGGTGCGGTTCCCCGAGGGCCCCGGCAATGCCGAGACCGATGCCGATTTCGTCGTGCAGGCGCCGCCGGTGCAGCTGGCCTTCACGGTGCAGCCGAGCAATGCCGTGGTCGGAGCGGTGATCACCCCGGCGATCGAAGTCACGGCGCTGGACGCCACCGGAGGGGTGGTGACGTCGTACAGCGACAGCGTGCGCATCACCATCGCGACCAACCCGAGCGGCGGCAAGGTCGCGGGGACGACGACCGTCCTCGCGGTGGCGGGCGTGGCGCGGTTCACGGATCTGAAGATCAACAAAGCCGGGGTCGGCTATACGCTGCAGGCCGCCACGAGATCTCCCGTGCTCAGCGTGATCAGCGCCCCCTTCAACATCACGACGAAGCCGAAGCCCTAGCGGCGCGCTCTCGCAGGCTTCAGGGCACGACCTGGTCCTGGGCGGCGGGTGGCGTGAAGTAACCGGCCAGCGCGACCAAGACCGTCGTGATGGCGCCCGCGACCTCCGGGCCGATGTGCTGCGCCGCCGACAGGACGAAGCTATTCAGCACCCACACGAGGATCGTGGCCAGCGCGGCGGCGAGGGTCGCTGCCGTGACCTTGCGCGCGGGTTTGGCCGATTGCATGCGAGCCATGGTCGGACTCTTCCTCGAGCAGAGAGTAGGGATACTTTACTGCCTCGTTCCCGTCGCGTCCAAAACCACGTCCGCCAAGTAGGGCCCATGCGCCAGAGCCTGTGTTTCGTCCTCGCGCTGCTGCTTCCGGTGCCGGTGCGGGCGCAGCAGCCCGCGCCCGCGTTCTCGTTCCAGGAAGTCATGATCCCGATGCGCGACGGGGTACGGCTGCAAACGGTGATTCTGACCCCCGCCAATCAGACCGCGCCGCTGCCCATCCTGTTCCGGCGCACGCCGTACGGCGTGCCGAGTGGGCCGCCGATGCAGGTGCCGCCGACGCTGAAGGAGCTGATGCAGGACGGCTACATCTTCGTCATTCAGAACCTGCGCGGCCGGTTCAAGTCGGAGGGCGTCTTCAAGCTGACCTCCCAGGTCGATCTCACCGACTCGACCGCCACCAACGAGACGACCGACGCCTACGACAGCATCGAGTGGCTGGTGCACAACGTGCCGAACAACAACGGCAAGGTCGGGATGTACGGCGTGTCCTACGACGGGCTGACGACCGCGCTGGCGCTGCTGCATCCCCATCCCGCGCTCATGGCGGTCAGCGAACAGGCCTCGCCGGTCGACCAGTGGATGAACGACGACGACCATCGCTACGGCGCGCTGCGGGAGAGCTACGCGTTCGAATACGCCGTGCTCGAGCAGGCGGACAAGTTCAAGAACACACACTTCGCGTTCGAGACCTACGACACCTACGCGTGGTACCTCGCCCTGGGGCCGCTCTCGAGCATCAACGACCGCTACCTCCACGGGTCGATTCCCTACTGGAACGACGTGGTGGCACACCCGGACTACGACGAGTTCTGGAAGCGGGAGGCCTGGATCAGCCAGCTCCACGCCTCGACCGTCCCGAACCTCAACGTGGCCGGGTTCTGGGATCAGGAAGATCCCTGGGGACCGTGGCAGATCTTCCGTCATGCGGCGGAACACGACCCCGAACACACGAACTTCATGGTGGCCGGCCCGTGGTTCCACGGCATGTGGCGCTTTCCCAAGGGCGACAGCATCGGCTTGATCGCGCTCGGTGGCCACGAGACGGCGCGCGAGTTCCGCGAGACGATCGAGGCGCCGTTCTTCCGCTACTACCTCCATGGGGAAGGCGAGAAGCCGAGCTGGCAGGCGACGACGTTTCAGTCCGGCTCGAACCGCTGGCGCACCTATGCCGCCTGGCCGCCGCCCGAGGGCCGGACGAGGAACCTCTACCTGCACGCCGACGGGACGCTGTCCTTCGAGGCCCCGCGGGCGGGAGCGCCGGGAACGGGAGTCCGGGGCTACGTCTCGGATCCGGCGAATCCGGTCCCGTACCGGCAGCGACCCATCTCACCGACCTACCCCGGAGGTGACTGGCGGACCTGGGAAGTCGCCGACCAGCGCTTCGTGGACGGCCGCCCCGACGTGCTGACCTACGTGAGCGCGCCGCTCGAGCACGATCTCACCGTGAGCGGCGAGGTGGCGGCCGACCTCTTCGCCTCCACGTCCGGCACCGATGCCGATTTCGTCGTCAAGCTGATTGACGTGTACCCTGAGGACGCGCAGCCGAACCCATGGGACGCCGACGCCGGTCCGGCTCCCGGCGCCTACGCGCGATCGGTCAACGGCTACGAGCTGCCGATCGCGATGGAGGTCCGCCGCGGGCGCTATCTCCGGAGCAACGAACAGCCGCGTCCCCTGGCTCCGAATGTCGCGGTCGAGTGGCGCGTTCCCTTACGCGACCGCGATCACGTCTTCCTCAAAGGGCACCGGCTCATGGTCCAGGTGCAATCGACCTGGTTTCCGCTGATCGACCGGAATCCCCAGAAGTTCGTGCCCAACATCTACCGCGCCACGGCCGTCGATTTCGTGAAGGCGACGCAGCGCATTTACTCCACGCCCGCGCTGCCGTCGCATATCGTGTTGCCGGTCGTGCCCTGAGGCGGCGGGACTCGCTCCTAGAATCGCACTGTGACGCCGGCTCCGAGCCAGGCGTCGCCCTGGCGATGGTCGTATTCCGCGAGGACGCTCGTACTCGGGAAGCCGCTGACGGTGTAGATCATGCCGGTCAGCTGCACCAGGAGCCCGACCCGCGACGAGATCTGATAGTGACCGTCGAGCCCCAGACGGCTGAACGGTTCCAGCCGCGTGGTGCCGGACGCCCCTTCGTGCAGGAAGAGTGCGCCGCCGCCACCGAAGAAAGTGGCTGAGACCTTTTCCGTATTCACGTAAATCCAGCCCAGGTCGACGCCGGCCGTAACAAGGTCGAGCTGCGTCCCCGTTGTGGGCTGAGACCCCCCCAGTCCGTGACGCGTCCAGGCAAGCTCACCCAGGACCGCCAGACCGGGGACGCTCTCCGGCGCCCAATCCACGCCGGCGCCGAAAAACGGACCGCCGCCCAGAAACGCAGTCCCGGCGTCGTTCAGCTTCTGAAAGGTGCGCACCCCGCCGCCGAGCACGAAGAGGCTGAGGCCCTCCCGCTGCTGGGCGTGCGCCGGTCGCGCGACCATGAGTACCGTCAAGAAGAAGAGACCACCCATCCGCATGTGTTTCGCCCCTGTCGTGCGAGAGGTGAGGAGGGGTTCCGGTGCAACCCGCTCGCCATGAACGTGCCTCACTTCCTGGCGAGAGGCAATCCGGCGACGGTGGTCGCTGTCCGAGCGCCTACAGGTCGCGCCGCGCGAAGCGCCGCCCGGCGAGGCGCAGTGGGCGCTGAGGTTGGGAGACGGCGACCGCCGCGCGGTACAGGCACGAGGCCCGACCCTCGGGGAGGTACTCGATACGCTCGAGCGGTTGGCCGAGCAGCTCCGCGATCAATGCCTGCTCGTAGCGGCACGGTGCCTGGGTCACGTCGACCAGGTCGCGGATGGGACAGTGGCAAATCCGCAGGGTAGGTTCGCCCGGTGTGCCGTCCACCTGGGCCATGAACCCCTCGTCGGCGAGGATCCGGGCCACCTCGGTGAATCGGGCGGCGCCGATGAGCTCCCGCACCCGCGCCAGCGCGGCGGGGCGCCGCGCCGCGGCACGTTCTGCGAAGAATTGTTCGATCAGCTCGAGGTGTCCGTGCCCGGCGAGGTGCACCACGAGATCGCGCAGGACGGCCGCTTCGCCGTGCGGAAACAGCGCGTCCCCGCGCCGTGTGAGGGTGTAAATGACCTCGGGGCGGCCCCGTTTGCCACGTCGGCTCCCCTGACGCTCCACGAGGCCATGCGCCGTCAGCGTCCGGAGATGCTCGCGCAGGGTCGCGGGTGCAAACGGGAGGTGGCGGCCCACCTCCGCCTGGGTCACCGGTCCCAGCCGTTTCAATAGAAGGAGGATGGAGCGCTGGGTGTCCCCCAGGCCGGGTCCGAAGAGCGGGGCGGTGAATGCTGCGCTGGTGTTTGCGCTGGTCGATTCCATGGCAAACACGGTAGATGGCCGCGGTTAAGCCGAAGCCGAAGAACGGCTGAAGGGACCTTCAATGATCGACGGAGTAATAACGCGCATGAGACTGGTGGTGCTGCTCGCCGTCTGGCTCGGTGCGGTCCCGGCGCTGAAGGGTCAGGCTGCGACCCAGGTGGCGTGGCGGCCGGCGAGTCCGCTGCAGGGCTCGCTCGTAGTGATCGGCGTCCGCGTGCCGGCGACGGACAGCGCGCGTGTCGTGCGGGGAGAGCTCGCCGGTGAGCCGCTGCATTTCGAGCTCATCGACGGGTGGTATCGCGCGGTCGGCGGCGTGCCCATCGGCGCCCGGGCGCACGTCCGGGCACGCGTGGTGATCGAGCGGGCGAGCGGCGCCCTCGACACGCTGACCCGGAGGGTGCCGGTCAGGTTGCGGCGGGCGCCGAGCGAGCGGCTACGGACCGATCCGGCCTTCGTGCAGCCGCCCGAGTCGCTCGCCCCCCGGCTGCAGGCCGAACGGGAGCTGGTGCGCGATCTGAAGCGCGGCGCCCATGAGGTGCCCCGCCTGTGGAGCGACGCGTTCGTGCAGCCGCGGCCCGGCCCGGTCACCAGTGTCTTCGGAATGCGGCGGGTATTCAACGGACAGCTGCGCAGCCGTCACCTGGGGGCGGACTTTTCCGGCCGCCGCGGCGACTCGGTGGTCGCCGCCAACCGCGGCGTCGTGGCGTACGTCGGCGATCTGTACTTCAACGGCACGACCGTCTTCCTCGACCACGGCGCGGGCCTGCTCACCGCCTACCTGCACCTCAGCCGGGTCGTGGTGGCCGCGGGCGACACGGTCTCGGCGGGCCAGCTCATCGGGCTCGTCGGCGCCTCGGGGCGGGTGACCGGGCCGCACCTGCACTGGTTCGCATCGTATGGCGACGTCACGGTCGATCCCACCGATCTCCTGCGGGTCGACCTGAGCGCGTCGCTGCCCTGATCACTCGCTCAGCGCGCGCCACATCGCGAGCGGCGTGCCGCGCACGATGGCGCGGCTGTGCGCCAGCCCGACCGCCACGACCAGCCCGCAGACCGCCAGCCACACCCCGAACAGCGGCAGCACCGGAAGGCGGAACGGCAACTCGAACAGCCGCGTCATGATGGCCCAGCCGCCCGCGCCCGCCAGCACGACGCCGGTCAGTGCGGCCAGCGAGCCCCAGGCGGAATACTCGGTGAGCAGGATGCCGCGCACCTGCCGGGTGCTGGCGCCGAGCGTCTTCAGGAGAACGGCTTCGCGGGCGCGCTGGAGACGCGAAGCCGTCAACGCCCCGATGAGGATCACGACCCCGCTGCCGATCGAGAACAAGGCCATGAAGCGGATGGCGAGGGTGACCTTGGCGATGAGGCTGTCGAGCGTCCGCTGCACGAGGGTGAGATCGAGGGACGACACGCCGGGAAACGAGAGCGTGACGTCGCGCTGCAGCTCGGCGCGCAGCGTCGGGTCCGTGGTCCGGGCGAGCAGGACGAAGGTCTGCGGCGCACGCTCCAGCACGCCTGGCTCGAAGACGACGAAGAAGTTCGGCTGAAACCGCGCCCAGCTCACCTGGCGGAAGCTCGCCACCCGGGTCTCCACCATCACGCCCTGCACGTTCCAGGTGATGCGATCGCCCAGGCCGACGCCCAGCGACGACGCGATATCCTCCTCGAGGGAGACGCGGGGCAGGTCACCGTGCGGCCGGGCGGCGGTCCACCAGGTCCCCGCCGTCAGCCGCTCCGAGCTCACGAGTGTGTCGCGGTAGGTATTGCGGTATTCCCGCCGCAGCACCCAGGGACTGCGGCGATGGAGGGAATCCGACGGCAACGAATCGATGGGACGGCCGTTCACGCGCGCGATGCGGGCCGGGACGATCGGGGCCACCTCGAGTGGCCGCACCCCGCGGGCGTCGAGCAGCCGGGCGACGCTGTCCTGTTCGTCCACCTGGACATCGAAGAACACCAGATTCGGCCGGTCGGGTTGCGCATCGAGCGCGAACTGGGCCACCAGGCTGCGTTGCACGACGTACAGCGTCGTGATGAGGAAGACGCCGAAGCCGATGGCGAGCATGACGGCGACCGTCTGGTTCTGGGGCCGGAACAGATTCGCGATTCCCTGCCGAATCACATAGCTCGCCCGGCGCGGGAACCAGCGACGCGTCGCCCAGATGAGGCCCTTCGCCGTGAGCCAGAGGGCGGCGGTGGTGACGAGCACCGCAGCGGCGAAAGCGTAGCCGACGAGCGGGCGCGGCGCCTGCCAGCGCGACAGCGCCACCAGCCCAGCGACCGTCATCGCGGCCACCACCAGGCGCCACCGTCGCCCGGGCCGCGGCGCGGGGCCGGCGTCGAGCTCGCGACGCAGCACGCGCAGCGGGCTCACCTCGCGCAATTGCAGCAGCGGCAGCAGGGCGAACAGGCACGCCGTGCCGACGCCGATCCCGAGGCCGGTGAGCATGGTGGACCACCGCAGCGAGACCGACACGTCGAGGGGCAGGAACTCACCGAACACCGCAGGCAGGACGGCCTGCACCAGCACGCCCAGGAGGACACCCGCACCCGCCCCGATCAGGCCGAGGGTGGCAGCCTGGAGCAGGTAGACCGCGAGCACGGTGCGCTGGCTGGCGCCGAGGCAGCGCAACAGGGCGGCGCCGTCGAGCTTGTCCCGCACGAAGACGTTCACCGCGCTGCCCACGCCGAGTCCGCCGAGCAGCAGCGCGATCAGCCCGACGAGGCCGAGATAGCGCGCCAACCGGCCGAGCGCCCTCGTCAGATCCTCCTCCTGCTCCGAAACGGTCTCGCTGCCGATGAGGTAGCGCTGCAGCAGCGTGTTGTAGTGGTTCAGGAAGGGCTGGATCTGAGCGTCCGGCAGCTGGAAATAGGCGCGGTACTGCGCCAGGCTGCCGAACTGGAGCAGGTGGGTCGCGCCCAGGTACTGGGCGGGGAGGTACACGCGCGGGCCGATCGCGGACCACAGGGAGACGTCGCCGGGTGCATCGCTGACGACGCCGGCGATGACGAATCGTGCGTCGCCGATCTGCACCGTGTCACCCGGCGCGGCTTCCAGGTAGACGAGCACGGCGGGGTCCACGAGCACCGCGGGCCGGTTGCGGAACGTCGTCCAGAGCGCCGGAGGGGTGGTGGCGATCGTCCCGTAGAAAGGAAAGCCTTCCGTGACGGCGCGGACATCAACCAGCCGCGTGCGCCCGCTGCGCACGGCGAGCGCCATGGACGCGAAGCTCGTCACCCGGGCGATCGGCACACCGGACGCGCGCAGCGAGTCGAACACGGCCTCGACCGAGTCCGGGAACGGGGACCGCGAACGCAGCGCCAGGTCGGCGCCGAGCAGCGTGCGGGCCTGCGCGTGCACGGACGCCGTGACGTCGGCGCGGAACGAGTTGATCGCCACCAGCGCGGCGACGCCGAGACTCACCGCGCCCAGATAGAGCGCCAGTCGCCGCCGGCTGCCGCGGCTCTCGCGCCAGGCCATGACGAGTGCGAACGGCGCTCTCACGCGGGCTCCGTGCGGGTGTCGGACACGATCGCTCCCGCGGAGATCCGGATCACCCGGCGGGCCCGCGCGGCCAGTGCCGGATCGTGCGTGACCAGGACGAGGGTCGTCCCCGCGTCGCGGTTCAGGGCCACCAGCAGGTCGATCACCGCGTGACCGGTCTCGGCGTCGAGGCTGCCCGTGGGCTCGTCGGCCAGCAGCAGACGGGGCTCGGCGGCGAAGGCGCGGGCGAGGCCCACGCGCTGCTGCTCGCCGCCCGACAGCTGCGCGGGATAGTGATCCATCCGGTCGCCGAGGCCCACACGCTCGAGCAGCAGACGGGCGCGCGCCTCCGCCGCGCGGCCGTTTCCGGCGGCTCGGCCCCGCAGTTCGATCGGGACGAGGACGTTTTCCAGCGCGGTCAGCGTGGGCATGAGCTGGAAGGTCTGGAATACGAAGCCGACTTTCTCGACCCGCATCCGGGCCCGGGCGTCCTCGGACAGCGCGCCCAAATCCTCGCCGTCGAGGCGGATGGTCCCGCGCGTGGGGCGATCGAGTCCGGCGAGCAGGCCGAGCAGCGTCGTCTTGCCGCTGCCCGAGGGCCCCATGATCGCGACGAACTCTCCCGGGGCGATGGCGAGGTTAATTTGGCGCAGCACGGTGAGCGGCCGGCCGCCGCTCTGGTACGTCTGTTCGAGGTCCTGGGCTTCGATCATCATGCGGCGAATAATACTGAGCGCGGCGCTGGCAGGGCTCGCGGCCTGCAGCGGACGCCCCCGCGACGCCGTCCCGGCCGCGGCCGACCGTGCGGCCGACGCGGCGGCGCCGGTCGACGCACGCCCGGTCGTGCTCTGCTTCGGGACGAGTTTGACAGCCGGCCTTGGCCTCGCACCCGAGGAAGCGTATCCGGCACTGCTGCAGCGCAAAGTCGACTCGGCGGGGCTCGGGTACCGGATCGTAAACGCCGGCGTGAGCGGCGAGACCTCGGCCGCTGGACTGCGGCGCATCGACTGGCTGCTGGGGCAGCCGCAACGAGTGGCCGTCCTGCTGCTCGAGCTGGGCGCCAACAACGCGCTGCGTGGACAGGATCTCGGCGCCGCGAAGCGGGATCTGCAGGCGATCATCGACCGCACCCGGGCGCGATTCCCCGACGTACGCATCGTCGTCGCCGGCATGGCCGCGCCACCGAATCTCGGGGCCCGCTACACACGCGAGTTCCGCGAGATGTTCGTCGATCTCGCCCGCGCCAACCGCGCGGCGCTGATCCCGTTCCTGCTCGAAGGGGTGGCGGGCAATCGCGACCTCAATCAGGCCGACGGCATCCACCCGACGGCGGCGGGGGAACGCATCGTGACGGACAACATCTGGACGGTGCTGGAGCCGGTGCTGCGGAGTGTCACGCGCGAAACAGGTACGTGACCTTCGCGAAGAACTGGGCTACTGGTGGCACGGATAATGAAGGAGTCGGAAGAGGGTATGAGACCACTGTTCCTGCTGGTGCTGGCGGCTCTAGCCTGTCAGGCAGCCACGGAGCCACCCCTGGATCTGGCGGGACAGTGGAACGGGACTTTCGTATTGGCGCCGAATCACATCCTGTTTCCCGCTTCTGCTATTCTGGAGCGCCGCGACTCGAACGTTTCCGGCATGGTCTCCATTGCGTATCGGCCGGGCACGATCGAAGGCGTGGTGCGGGATACTCAAGTAGTCGTGACCGTCAGTTACACCGACAGCTGCGGCGGCACCGGCACGGGTGTCCTGGGACTCCATCCGGACAGCGTGATGAGTCGCGCTCAATGGTTGAAGGGCACCTTGAACATCAGCGAGCAGTGCAAAGGCACTTACACGGGGGTCATCGCCCTCATCAAGTTAGATCCCTTCTACAATTGAGCCGGTGCTGCGGAGTGTCACGCGCGAAACAGGTACGTGACCTTCGCGAAGAACTGGTCGCGCAGCCGATGCATCCCGCGGAATGCGAACGCCTCCGGCTCCATCAGACTGCTGCCGTACCCCAGGTACATCACCGTCCCCGGCGATGGCGTGTAGGACACGAGCCAGTCGAGCCGCAGCGCGTTGCGGGATTGCGCCGCAGCTCGTTCGTAGATTCCCGTCTCGGGATTGCGGATCAGGATCGGGTCGTTGGTGCGTGAGTCGTCCCGCAGCGAGTCCTGCCGGGCCGCATCGTACTGACCCACGACCCGCAGGAAGAGCGAGCGGGCGGCCTGATACTCCACCTTCAGACGCGGGATCATCTCGCGGGCCACCGTGCTGCCGTCCGTCTTGCGCCAGTACTGCTGGTGCAGGTAGGTCGCGTTGACGCGGACCCGGTCCGACGGGCGCCAGTTCAAGGCGCCCTGGATGAGCAGCACCCGGGCCGGTGCCCACTCGTAGAAATTCTCGTCCTGGATCGCCGGCAGGACGAGCACGTTGGCGTCGAGCCTGCGGAACTGCGGGGTCTGGACCTGGAAGAACAGGTCGTAGTTGGCGATCCGCGGGGTTCCGACGAAGGGCAGGGTGTCCTTCAGGCCCAGGGTCGTCCGCTCGAGGCGATAGTCCGCGTAGAGCGTGGGGTCGTAGTGGAACGACTCGACGAACAGGCCGGTGTTGGCCGACCATCCCCGTACCACCCACGTCGAGTTGAAGTGAATCTGCTGGTCGTCGGGGACGTGACCGGCGGTGAAGTTCGGGTAGCGCCACCGCCCGAACAGCAGCACGTCGCCGGTCCAGGCTTCCACCGCCGCACCCGGGCGGCCATACCGCGTCACGCGGTGGTCGATGGTCGCCGTGGCGATGCCGGCGCGTGAAACGAATCCACTGGCGGCGACGAAGTCGGGGTCGATGCCGCCGAGGGAGTAAGTGAACCCGAACTCCCGGCCGCTGCGGTCGACGCTCACCGCCCACAGCGGGGCGTCGAAGCGTTGTCCGGCCCGGCGGGTGAAGCTGCCCGCGACCTGGGCCCGCGCCGTATAGACCTTCCCGAACACGATGCGGGCGTCCGTCCCGGCGACCCGGTTGTAGTCGCCGCCGTCGATCTTGTCGGTATAGACCAATCCCAGGGTTGACGCCCCGCCCAGGTCGCGCCGCGCCCGAACGATGTTGTAGACCGGGTTGTCGGTGCCGCTCGCGGAGTAGGCACGCTCGTCCACGCCCGACAGGATCCCCAACCCGAAGCCCGAGACCTTGCCCGTCATCTTGGCTGCGGCGACCGGCTGCACCAGCCGGCGCGTGTAGACGAGCGCGTTCGGCGTGGAGAACTGCTCCAGCCCTTCGAGGAAGAACGGGCGCTTCTCCGGGAAGAACAGCGCCTGGCGGGGATCGAACACCAGCTGGCTCGCGTCCGTCTCGACCTGCGAGAAGTCGGGGCGGACCGTGCCCGTGAGCGTGAGGTTGTTGGTGATGCCCCAGCGCACATTGCCGCCGACGTTGGGATCCACGTGGCCGTAGGACCAGCGCGCCGCGCCGGGAGCGCCGTTCACCGTGCCGGTCAGTTCGGGGTTCACGTCGAGCACGAGATCGCGGTGCAGGTCGGTCAGCCCGGTGAGGGTCCCCGATTGCGCCAGGAACGAGGCGGCGGCGCGCCGTGCCGCGGTCCAGGTCTGGAGATGACCGGAATGCTGCACCGCGCGGACGATGTTGAGGCTCCACTGCTGCGCATCCCGGGGCTGATAGCGGAGGCTCTTGAACGGGATCCGGATCTCGACCTCGTACCCGAAATCGGTCACGCGGCCTTTGGTCTGATAGACGAAGTCGGCGGAGCGGTCGACCGTGTCGCGCGATCCCGCCTGGGTCTCGTTCAGCGTCCCGTCGGACTGCACGCCCAGTGGATTGGCGCCGAACACCAGCGCCTGCCGGTGATCGTCGAATGTGTCGAGGAGAATCTCGATCCAGTCGTCGTTGGCGATCCGGTCCCGGTTCGCCAGGGTGGCATGGACGGGGCCGTGGGATTCGAACGCGCGCACGCCGAACCAGATGGCCGTGGGCGAATACCACACCAGCACCTCCGTGGAGTCCTCCGCCGGGCGCCCGTCCACGGGCGAGTATTCGGAGAAGCCGGTGAGGGCGGCCGCCTGCGCCCAGACGTCCTCCGAGAGCCGCCCATCGACCACAACGCCCGCCTCCGCGAGGCGCGGGACCGTCACGTCCGTGCGGCCCGCGGCGCCGGAGTACGGGCCCGAGCCCGCGACCAGGATGGGAACGAACACCAGCCGAAACATCGGGCCCTAACCTAGCGCGTTCTCCCCAGTGCGGGAGGCGGCGTACAGGACCGTCACACTTTCTGAACCGATTCCCCCGTGTGACGCGCCGCCCCCCACCCGGGTATGCACTCACAACCTCAATTCGGCCGGGGTGTCAGATGATCCGGCGTCCTTCATTCCTGCTGCTCACCCTGTCCCTCGTCCTCGCCACCAGGTCCGCGGCGCAGATCATTCCGATCCGAAGCGCCCCGCTGGCCCAGGGGGATCAGCTCCTGATCTTCCCGACGGCGAACCTGGGGATGGGCGGGGTGTCCATCGCGCTGGCGGACTCGCTGCTCGACCCGTTCCGGAACCCGGCCATGGGTGCGACGGTCGGGGCGGCGCGCCTGTTCATCGCCCCCACCGTGTACGGGATCTCCCGCGAGACAGGAGGGGGGCGCACCTTGCCGCTCGCCGTGCTGGGGCGCGCGGGCCCGTGGTTCGGCGTGCTGTCCGGCGCGATGCAGCAGGTCGAGTACAGCGGACCAATTCCCACGCCACCCTTCCCGGACACGCGTCCGGCGATTCTGCCCGCGCCTGGCATCGTTGGTGTGGGTGACCGGACCCACGGCAACTCCTATCTGTTCGCGTCCCTCGGAAGGGCGCTGACGGGAAGCGGGCTGTCGGTCGGCGGCAGCGTCCACTGGTCCCGGCTGCACGCGATCAGCGGCGCCGATCTGCTCTTTCCCGGCAGCCAGGGCCTCGCCCAGTCCGGGCACGAGCTCGATCTCCGCCTTGGACTCTTGAAGCAGTGGCCGGGCGACCGGTCACTGGAAGCTCTGGTCCTGCACGATCGCTACTCGATGACCGATGACGTCAGCTACCTCGACTTGTTCTGGGATGCGGGGACGCAGCAGTTCGTCCAGGTCCCGCGCATCGAGCACAACCTGGATCGCGTCACCACGAGCGGGGTGCATCTCGCCTATCAGCAGCCGCTCGCGGCGCCGGGCTGGCGCATCGGGTGGATGGGGACCGTGAATTTCGACCGGCAGCCGCGCATCGCGCCCGATGAGATCGTGACGCTGCCACGCGACCAGGGGCACTCCACCGCTGGCAATATGGGCGTGGGCGTCTCCAAGACCGACGGGCCCAGCACGTTCGGCCTCGACGCCGTGTACGAGCCGATCTGGAGTACGACCTGGGCCGTGGCCAGCGCCCCGGTCGTGACCGAGCTGGGCGAGACGATTCCTGCCGGCGGGCGCACCAGCGACAACAGCTTCCGGTTCTCGAACGTGGTGCTGCGCCTGGGCGTAAGCCAAGACCTGCCGCTGGCCGACATGAGCAAAGGCGTGGGGCTGCAGCTGGGGCTCGCGGTGCGCTCGATGCACTATCGGCTGGTGGAGCGCGATCTCCTCGCAGGCACCACCCAGCGAGTCCGCGACAGCTGGGTCGAATGGTCGCCCACCTGGGGCCTGAGCCTCCGGTTCCCGAAGCTCGAGCTGCACTACCGTGGTCGCATCACGAACGGCACCGGCCGGCCGGGCACCTTCAACGGCGCCTTCCCCAATCCGCTCGCGGCTTCCCCGACCAGCATCCTGGTGCCTCCGGGCGGGACCCTCGGCCTGGCCGGCGTCTCCATGGTTACGCATCAAATCTCGCTCTCACTGCCGCTGCGCTGACGGGAGGCCGACCTTGACGACACACCGTGTGAGAACACTCTGGCTCGGGCTGCTGGCCGTCGCCGCGGGATGCGTCGAGACGGACCGCACCCTCCAGCAACCGCTATCGCTCGATGCCCAGGTACGGCAGTCGCTGCAGCAGTGGGGCGTCGCGCCGATCATACCTCCGCCCGCCCAGAGCCCGGAGCTGGTGGCGCTCGGGCAGGCGCTGTTCTTCGATAAGGAATTGAGCGGCAACCGTGACATCGCCTGCGCGACGTGCCACAGTCCCGGCACCGCGATGGGTGACGGCCAGTCGCTCGCGGTCGGCACCGGCGGGGCGGGCGTCGGGCCCAATCGGGTGCTCGGGTCCGGCCGGTCATTCGTGCCCCGCAACGCGCCGACGCTCCTGAACGCGGCGATCGCCGTTCCGTACCTCTTCTGGGATGGCCGGGTCGTGGGGTTCGTGGGGGGAGGCCAGTTCGAGACGCCGGCCGGGGCGGCGCTGCCGCCCGGGCTGCCGAACGTGCTCGCGGCGCAGGCGATGTTCCCCGTCGCCAATCGCACCGAGATGCGCGGTGAGCCCGGTGACACCGATGTGTTCGGGAAGCCGAATGAGCTCGCCCAATTCGGCGACAGTCAGTGGGTGGAGATCTGGCGGGCGGTGATGCTCCGCCTGATGGCGATCCCTGCCTACCAGACCCGCTTCGCCGCCGCGTTCCCCGGGGTCCCCAGCGCTCAGCTCGGGTTCCAGCACGCGGCGACGGCCATCGCGGCGTTCGAGACCCAGGCCCTGACCAGGCTCGACACGCCGTTCGACCGCTACCTGCGCCGCGACGACAACGCCATGACCACGGAGCAGAAGCGGGGCGCGATTCTCTTCTTCGGCAAGGCGACCTGCTCGAGTTGCCACAACGGACCGCAGCTCGGGGCGGGGAACTTCGTGGATGTCGGAGTGCCGCAGATCGGGCCGGGCGTGGGAGGCGAGCCGCCGCTCGACCTGGGACGTGGCGCGCTGCCGGGCAACGAGTTCTATCGCCTCGCATTCCGGGTCGCTCCGCTGCGCAACGTCGAGCTCACGGCGCCGTATTTCCACGACGGTGCGTATCCGACCCTCGACGCGGTGGTGCGTCACTACAACGACGCCCGCGTGGCGTTGACGGAATTCGACCCGAGCCAGCTGGCCCCGGACGTCCGCGCCACCTATCACGGCGACGCGACGACGATTGCGGCGGTGCTGGAGCGGCTGGACTTCCGCCTCCGGCAGCCGCTCCGCCTCAACGAGGCGGAGCGGGCCGAACTGGTGGCGTTTCTCAAGGGGCTGACCGATCCGTCGGCCCGGGCCCTGGATGGGCTGGTTCCGGCGAGCGTGCCGAGCGGACTAGCGGTGCGCTGACTACGCGCTGGGCGGCGCGAGCACCTCCGTCAGCGCTCCGAGCCGGGCGGCCCAGTACTCCTTCATCCGGGTCGCGGTCTCGCGATCCGGCAGGCGGACGTGCTGTATCGCGACCTGGCTCTTCGCGGCTCCTTTGGCGGCGAACCCTATCAGTACCGACGTCCCGTCCGGCCATGTGAGCCGCATTGACTTCGCTGCCGTCGCAGTGCGAATCACCGGTTTCACGTCCGGCAGCCAGCGCGCCCGCGTGCGCGCATCGTGCCAGGCGCGGTACAGTCGGGAGACGGGCACGGCGATGACCTTGCTCTTCGACGCTTCGTAGGACCCGTCGCGCTGCTGCCCGATGGCACGGAGGCCCTTGATGCGCTCGTAGCCGACCGTGACCATCTGGCACCACCAATCCGGGACCTTGAACTTCTGCTGCACGTACTCGGCGATTTCCCGGTGGGGCCACTCGTACGCCTTCCGGTAGTCGAGCGCTTTCACCCATCGTTCCCAGGTGCAGCCCGTCTTGGCCTTGATCGCCGCGTCGCTCAAGCCGGCGAGCGCGGCATACTCTGCGGGAGACGGCGCCGCAGGCTTCGGGCGCTGCGCCGTCCGGGTGAGCAGCTGCAGGCGCGCGGCAGTGTAGGACTCGCCCGTCTTGTGCATGCGCGAGCGCACGAGGCGCTTGAAGTCTTTATTGGCGGTCATCGGTCCGGTCCTTTGGTCGAGCCATGGGCTGCCCCCCAGCAGCGGCGCCCGATGGCGACGCAAAGGCTTCAGCGAAGGGATCCCGGGAGAAGCCCGACCGCAATGGGGATTGGGCTAGGGGAGCGCGGAGAAGGCCGGCGTAATCCCCAGCCAGTGGAACCAGGTCGCGCCGGCCAGCAGCAGCAACCCGTATCCCGCCGTGCAGACGATCAGCCCGTAGCGCAGGTTCTCGCGGGCCGAGTACTGGCCGGTGGCGAACAGGATGACGTTCGGCTTGCCACTGATCGGCAGCCCGATGACCCAGTCGATGGCGAAGGCTGCCGGCAGCGCGAGGCTCACCGGATCCCACCCCAGCCCCTTGGCCAGGATGATGATGGTGGGAATCATGATCACGGTTCGCACGGTCTTCGAGGTGGACAGCAGGTGGCTGTAGATCATCACCCCGACGACTGCGGCATACGCCCATCCGAAGGCCAGGCGATCGAGCGGCAGCGATCCGAAGATCCCTTTCACTCCCCAGTCGGCTGCACCACTCGCTTCGAGCGCCAGGCCGCCGGCGTACGCCCCGGCGCTGAAGATCATCAGGTGCCAGGGGATATCCGTGTCTTCCCAGGTGAGCACTCCGACCTTCGGCCAGAGCGCGATCACCACGCCGATCATCGCGGCCAGGGAGGGCCCGAGCTCCAGCCCGAACCAGCTTTGGTGGAAGCGATCGGTGGCCCAGAGGAAGATCACGAGCCCGAAGATGGCGATGGCGCGCTTTTCCTTCCCGCTCAACGTCCCCATCCGGGATTTCTCGGCGGCGACCGGCGCGAGTCCTCCGGGGGTGCTCGGGACACGCTCCGCCGCCTTGAGGGGGAAGATGATCTTCGGCCCGAACGCCCACGCGAAGGCCACCGTCAAGATCGCCACGGGGGCGCTCGCCAGCAGCCAGTCGGTATAGAAGACGCGGTGGCCTGCCATCGTCTGGATGAACCCGACTGCCATGACGTTCGCCGCGCTGCCGGTCATCACCGTCGAAGACAGAATGCTGATCGCCGTCAGGTTGAGCAGGTAGAGGTTGCGACCGAAGTTGTTCGGATGCTCGGCGGTCGAGCCGTAGATCGCCGCCGTCGCGGTCATCAGAGGCAGCGTGAGCGCCGCGCGCGCCGCCGTGGCCGGGATGAGCGGCGCCAGGACCAGCTGCAGCAGCACGAACGCCGCGAGCGCCCACGACGCTCGCTTGCCGAATCGCAGGATCAGCGAGAGCGCGAGCCGTTTGGCGAGGTGGGTCTTCACCAGCATCGCGCTGAGCACGAACGCGAGCACGTTCAGCCAGATGACGTCGAGCCCCAGGACGGACAGGACGTGCGTGATGTCCCACGCCCGGGTGGCGACCAGCAGGAGCATCAACACCAGGGACGTCAGGTATGTCGGAATCGGCTCCGTCACCCACCAGACGAGGGCCAGGGCAAATGCCGCGAGGGCCGCCTGTCCGGCAGGAGGCAGGTCTGGAGACCGCGGGAGCAGCATGATGATCGCGAACACCACGACGCCGAGCGGCAATCCGATGCGGCGCATCCACCGGTCGGCCGCGCTCGTTGCCGGACGCATGCGAGACGAGAGCTTGAAGTGGTCGAGCCCCAGCAGCTCGGCAACTTCAGTCGCCATGGCCCCACCGCGTGTAGGGATGCTGTGTCAGGTTGGAGTTGAAGTACCGGGGATCATCCGAGACTTCCTTCCCGGCCCATGGTGGCAGCTCGAGCTTGTCTGTCGACGAGCTGAGCTCTACTTCCGCGACGACGAGGCCGGCGTTCTCTCCTTCGAAGACATCGATCTCCCACGTCCGGCCGCCGAAGGGCTCACGGTAGCGCGTCTTCTCGAGCAGCGGACGCAGGCACAGCGCGTCGAGCATCGCGTCCGCATCCTCCGGGGGGATGGCGTACTCGAACTCGGCACGCTCGACGCCGGTGGTGAGTCCCTTGACCGTGAGCGCCCCCTTCGGGCCGGCCCGGCGCACGCGCACGACGCGCGCGGGCTCCACCGACAGATACCCCTGCCGGAAGCGGACCCCGCGGGCGGGATCCGGGTGCCAGGCACCCGGATCCACGAGAAACTTCCGCTCGATCTCCCTGCCCATCGCCCGCTAGAGCGCCAGGGAGGCGCGCAGCTGGATGATGTCGAACTTGTCGCCAGGGATAGCTGTGCCCTGATCGGGGACAGCGTTGCCGTTCAAGTTCACGTGCACGTAGTCGGCCATGAGCTTGAAGTTGCCGTTGATGTACCAGTTCAGGCCGACCGTGATGTTGGTGCCCTTGCCGCCGAGCACGCCGGTCGATGCATCGTCGAGGTCCATGGTGCTCACCCGCGCGGCGACTTCCCACGCGCCCTTCGACGATGTCGGGAACACCCGGTCCCACTCGCCTTCACTCACCAGGTACGGCCGGCTCTCGCCGGTGAGGAAGAAGCTGACGAACGCGTAGCCGCCCCAGAACGAGGCGGTGGTCAATCCTCCGAGACGGTGCACGTCGGCCTTGGTGGCCTCCGCCTGAACGGAGAACGGTCCCTGTACCACGGCGAGCTCGCCATTGTAGAGCAGCTCGTAGTCGACGTTGGTGATCCGGCCGGTCGACAGGAACCGGGCCTTGTTGACGTTGGTCTCCGGGCGGGCGCGAATCCGCAGCCGGTTGGGTGTAGCGTCCGCATCCGGCGTGCGGCGGCTCACGGCCGCACCCAGGTGGACGAGCTGGCGGTCCTTCAACAGCGGCGCCACGGTGCCCCGGAGGGTCAGGCCGAAGCCCTGGTTGATCCCGGTTTCGTCGACGTCACCCGAGGCCTGGCCGAACACCCCTCCCGACACCTGCCAGCGGGAACCCCAACGCGAATACCCGAGACCGATGTGACGGTCGGGGGAGAAATTGTCGATGTAGGACCGCTCCATGAAGGTGATGTACTTCGACGAGGTGAGCGTCTCCAGGCTGAACGGCTCCTTGAAGTTGCCCACGCGGAGCAGACTGTTCTTCCAGCCGCCGTAGCCGATCCAGAGGTCCTTCACCTCGACCGCGTCGCCCGCGAAGTCCACGTCGATCTCACCCAGCCAGTTGCGATACAGCGTGGCCTTCACGCCGAGACGAACCCGGCGGAGGGCCATGCCGGTGGCCATGTCGTTCTGCGCGCCGAGGTAGTCGGCGGCATCGACCTGAGCGCGGGCGTCGAGCCAGTACTTGAACGCGCTGTCGGCGCTCTGGAATACGAGGTAGCCTCCGTCGTACATGCCGGGCAGAGACACCCGGGGCGGGTGGGCCTGTTGCGCCGAGGCGCCTGAGGCGAGGCCGAGCAGCGCCCCCACGGCGATCACGGCACGAACTATCGAGTTGCGGTCCATCATCGGACTCCTTCCTCTACTGTGACGAAAGCGGGCAGCCCCACGATGCGCTTCAGGGCTGCGGGGTAGTTCAGGTTGGTGCGCACATCCATCCCGATGGCCGCGACGGCCGCGCGCACCAGTGCAGGGTCGGCGTCCTCGAACGCCACGCTCACCCAGCGCTCACCTGAAATGTCCAGCTCCACGAGCTCGCCGTGGCATCCCGCCAGGGTGAGACGATCGCGTCGCTTAACGAGATCGACGCTCCGCAGGGCCGGATGTGTCGACACGAGCTCGCGCACCAGGTCGGCGAGGCTCACGACCGCGGAACGCGTCGCCGGTGCCTGGACGCCCCAGGCATCCCACAGCTCGACGAGCGTCGCCGCGTCCAGCGGGAACGCAGAGCGCGCCGACGGCCGCCACTGCTCGAGGCCGTCCACCGTGCGCTTCTGGAGTCGCTTGATCTCCAGCATGGCGCCGCGAACCTTGATGTTGTGTGGGGTCAGAGTGGAGAGCAGATAGGTTTCGCTGCTCACCTTGGCGTCGCCGGAGTCCACGCGCAGCAAGGCGGGGTCGAACGGCAGGGCGCGCTCGATACGGCGCCATTCCCAGCGCGGCACGACGGCACCGGCAGATCCCGCCGCTCCTTGTGCAGCTGCGTGGGAGGACGCGAGTGGGATGTTAGGCATGCCGGAACCTGATCACGGTCCGGCCAAAGGATTGTGACTTTACTGTGAAGCGGACTTGAGATCAGCGTCTCAGCGCCACGGCTCCGTTTTCACTTCGGCGAGGACGGACTGCAGCGGATTGAGCTCGAGCTGGGTCGGTTCCATGGGCAGCTGGAGCGTGGTTTCGGTCAACGGTCCCCGCACGTTCAGGCGTACGAACGCGTGGGCAGAATCCCCGAACGCGATGCGCAGCGGAACCGGCATCACGAACGTCGGTCCGACGCCGTCCTGGCGGACGCGCAGGTGCAGGGCGTACGAGCCGTCGGGACGCCGCTCGCTCGTCCACGACAGGATGTAGGTGGGAATCGCCGTGCCGTTCACCCACTCGTCGAAGAACCAGTTCATGGGTATGCCGGTGTGTCGCTCGACCACCCGCTGGAAGTCCGCGGTGGATGCCCGGCGGCCGCGATACTGCGTGTAGAAATCCTGCATCATCGCGGTGAACGCGTCCTCGTTCATGGTCCGGAGGTTGAGCATCAGGTTCCGGAGCATCTGCAGGACCCAGGCGCCCTTGTCGTAGATCACGGTGGGGTAGTCGCGCGGATCATCCGTTTGCGCGACGCGCCAGCCGATCCCGATCGGCGGAGCGTTGGGTCCGCGCGACCGAATCCGGCGGCGGCTCGCCTCCAGCTTCTTGAAGAACTTGTCGTTGTCCTTCAGGACGAGCTGCATGTACCATAGTCCGGAGAAGTCGGAGAACCCTTCCGAGAGCCAAACGTCGCGGCTCCCCGCCGGGGCGACGCCGATGCCCCACCACTGATGGGCCATCTCGTGGGCCCGGAAGGTCTCCTGGCCCCCGCTCTCGTCCAGCGTCTGGAAGGTCCAGACGGAGAGGTACATGAGTCCTGGAAACGCCTGACCGTAGGAGAAGGGGACTTCCGTAGCGTAGTACTGCTGGTAGAGCGGCGCCCCGAACACGCGAGTGAAGAAGGCGAGGCTGTTCGCGACGTCTGCCGCGACGTCGCGCTCCGGGTTGACCTGCCCCTTGAAGATGTTCTCCAGGTGCCGGTGGGCATCGCTGTTCATCTGCACGGTCACCGGCGGGATGCGGGGGTCGGTGATCTTGACCTCCTGGAACACGCCGAGATTGAAGCAGACCTGATCGGTCGGCTGATCCATCACCCAGTGGGTGGTGGCCACGTCGCCGTTCACCTCGGTGCCCGCGAGACGGCCGATGCTGGCCAGATGGTATCGCTTGGGCGCATGGAAGACGAGATCGACGGGGGCGGCCTGGCCGTTTCCATACCTGGGAAACCACGTCTGCGAAGATTTGACGAACAGCCAATCGTCCATGATCGGCGGCAGACCGAACCGGGTGCTCCCGGCCGGGAGAATCTGCTCCATGAGCGACCCGAAGCCGATGAGGTCGCCGTGGTACGCCACGCGGAGCTCGCGGGTCTCGCCGTTCCGAACCGGCGGGTCGAACCGGATCCACAGCTCGTAGCCGTGCTTCGCCCGGAAAAAGGTGTCGGCCGTGCCCGCTCCCTCGAGGATCGAGTCGACCTGTAGCTCATCGTACAGCCGGAACGGGGCCCAGCGTACGCCGTCGCGCCGGGCGGTGAAACGCACGGTGGCGGCCGCCGAGAACCCCAGTCCATTGGCGATCGTGGACTCGATCCGGTAGGCATCCAGGCGAAGCGGGTCGAGCGCGCCGGCCACAGCCGCCGTGGTGTCGCCCAACTGCTCCGCGCGCTTGAACTGCGTGACGACCTGCAGCTTCGGGCCGTCGGACCCGCCGGCGCGCAGCAGCGACACGGCCTCCGCCTCCGCCGGGTCGACCAGGAGCATCAGATCCTTGCCACGCGCGCGTTTGACGTGCGCGTAGAAGAACCCGCCGGCCGAGCCGTTCAGCAGGTCTTCCATGAATGTGGATTGCGCGACGAGGCGCCGGTCGTTGTCCAGCAGCATCCCGAGCGCGTCGTGCAGCGCGCCGGCCGCCTCCGTGCCGCTGACGCCCGGGGCGGCCGCCAGGTGGTGGCCGAGCTCGGCCTGCGTGGAATCGGTGAACAGCAGTACGACGGCCGTGATCGGTGCGTCGATCATGGTGTCGCCCAGCACCCGCTTCAGCTCGGCGCGCTCGATCGGCAGCGGCGGGACGAACGACACGGATCCGCGTCCGACGAACACGGCCCCGACCACACGGCCCCCCACCGGCGTCGTCGGGAAGAGGTGACCGTCCTCGAGGTGGAGCACGATCGCATCGCGTCGCAGCGTCACGTCTCGCACGGAGGCTGCGGCGTCCGGCTGTGGGCCCATCGCGCGGATCTGTGTGAACAGTGTCTCGTACCGCTCGGCGGTGGCGAGCGCCTGTCCGCCGGCCGGCAACCCGATCACACACGAGAACAACGTGACCAAGACGAACTGTCGCGTCAGGCGAGACGGCATGGGGCGCTCCCGGCAGGAGACGCCTGTTATGATATGCGCCCCGGGGCCGGTGAGCGAGCGCGTTCCTAACGGTCTCCGGAACTCCCTGAGGTCGCGGCGAGCGCCGTGGCCGCGATCGCGATGCGCGCTCCCTCGGTGGCCAAGGCCTGCACACCCAGCACAGTCACCACCGGGGCGCTCCAGGACGGGAACAGCTCCACCGCCGCGTCCCGAATCGCGCTCAGGTCGGAGGGACGATACCCGACCACGTAGATCGTGAGCTCGACCACGTCTCGTGCGTTGGCGTGTGCGCCACGCAGTACGGTGGAAAGATTGGTGAACGCCTGCCTTGCCTGCAGGCCCAGGTCGCTACCTCCGACCAGAGTGCCCGCGCTGTCCAGCGGGAGTTGGGTCGCGACATACAGGGTGCGACCCACCCGGACCACCTGGGCGCCGATGGCCGGAGACTCCACGCCCGGGATGCTCAGCGTGGTCTTCTGGTCATCGCGCCGCTGCTCGAACCCACCGGCGCCGGCAATTCCCTCGGGCATGATGCGCCAGCGGAGCGCGTCCTCGCGCTGTCGCTCGACGATGACGCGGTCCTGCTGATCGCGCCACTGGCGGTAGCTCTTGAGCTGGGCGGTGGTGAGCAACTTGGCCAGCATATCCTCGAACCGGTCCTGACGCACCCGGAGAACCTTGCCCAGCTCATTGAGCCGCTCGGCGTAGAACAGCGCGGCTGCTCGATCGCCTCCGTCCAGGCGCTGGTTCATCTTCTCGGCGGCCACGGCCGCGCTGTCGCGCTGCGGCTTTGTCGCCACCATGAACGAATCGTAGGCCTGGGCGTAGCGCGCAGCCTGCGCATCGGTCAGGTCGAGGAGACCACGGATCGTGGACGAATCGGGGGGACCCTCGAGCTCCGCGCCGGGGAGTCTGGGCGCATTGGCGGTGGGATCGCGGTCGGGTCCCCGGCCGTAGCGTCCGCGCTCTCCGCCGAACCCGCCACCGAATTGTCCCTGAACGGATCCTGGGACCGCCAGCCAGCACAACAGCCCCGTCGCCAGCACCAATCGCCGCATCGTGACCTCCTGTGCGGACTGATACCACGAAGAGCGGCCAGTGTTCTCGGTTTCCCCGTATATTCCTCCGCCGTGGCGGACGATCTTCCGACCGGGCTGGTGACGGCGCTCGCCCAGCGCTACGAGGTGCGCCGCCTGCTGGGCCGGGGCGGCATGGCGAGCGTGTATCTGGCGTTCGACAGGAAGCACCATCGCCAGGTCGCACTCAAGGTGCTGCTGCCCGGGCTGGTGGAGTTCCTGGGCGCCGAGCGGTTTCTGAAGGAAATCGAGATCGCCGCCCACCTCACCCACCCGCACATCCTCCCGCTCTATGACTCCGGTGAGGCGGACGGCCAGCTCTACTATGTGATGCCGTTCGTCGAAGGGGGCTCGCTCCGCACCCAGCTGCAGCAAGACGGGCGACTGACGGTCGAGCGGGCGATGGCGATTGCGACTCCGGTGGCGGATGCCCTGGCCTATGCGCATCGCATGGGGTTCGTCCACCGCGACATCAAGCCGGAGAACATCCTGTTCTCCCAGGGCCACCCGGTGGTCGCCGACTTCGGGATCGCCAAGGCCGTGAGTACGGCCGGGGGAATGAATCTCACCCGCACGGGGTTTCCGATCGGGACGCCGGGATACATGAGTCCGGAGCAGGCGGCTGGGCTCACCGACCTCGATGCGCGCGCCGACGTCTACAGCCTCGCCGTCGTGATCTACGAAATGCTGGTGGGAGAGGTGCCGGGTCGCTGGCCGACCGAGGACGACGTGCGGGCGGGACGGTTCGGCGGCGCGACGTCGGCGCATCGGACACGACTCACGGCGATGGGGAGCGTGGTGGAGGCCGCACTGGTCCGCGGCCTCGCGGTGCGCCACGACCAGCGAACGGCGTCGCCGGGTGCGCTGATCGAGGACTTGGCCGGCTCCACGCCGCCGCGCCGCCGCTTCAGCGGTGGGGAGGTGCAGGAGATCGTCAAACGCGCCTCGGAGCTCGAAGCCACCGCCCCGACGCTGAGCGACGCCATGACGATCGGCGGCGTCGAGGCGCTGGCGGCCGAGGTCGGGATCGCGCCGGACACCGTGCGCCGCGCGGCGGACTCGCTGCGGGCGTCGCGGAGCGGGGCACCACTCCCCGCCGTCGAGCCGATCCGGGCGAATCCCTGGGCCGGCGGACCGACCACGGTGGTGATCGAGCGCGTGGTCGAGGGGGAGCTGCCGGAGAGCGAGTACGCGGTCATGGTGGACGAGACCCGACGCTTCCTCAAGAACGTGGGTCAGGTGAGCCAGCTCGGCCGCTCCTTCTCCTGGGTGGCCTCCGGCGGACCGTCGCGCCGCAATCTCGAGATCGTCGTGTCGATGCGCGCCGGCCGTACGCGGATCACGATCCAGGAGAACCTCGCGCCGCTCGTGGGCGCGGTGTATGGGGGCATCGGGGGAGGGATGGGGGGCGGCGGGATGGGGCCGATCATCGGCATCTTCGTCGGCGCGCTGCATATCCCGCCGCCGGCCATGGCGGTCATCATTCCGGCGTGGCTGCTGACCACGCTCGCGACCGCCCGGACGGCCTACCGCTTCACCTCGAGGCGGCGGGTCGCGGAGCTGGAGCAGCTCGCGGAACGGCTGGCCGCGCTGGCGCGGGACCTGATCTCGGAATCACCGGCGCTGCGTCCCCCGGCTGGGCCACGACTGCGGTAGTCGGTGGGGCTGGTTGACGGCTGCGAGCGGGATGCCTACCTTATGCTGAAATTTCAGCATTGAGGCGGGATCCATGGCGGACACCAGGCAGGCCCTCTCGCGGCGCGAGCGCGAGGTGATGGATGTGCTCTATCGCCGCGGCGAAGCGACCGTCGCTGAAGTGATGGACGACCTGAAGGACCCCCCGACCTACTCGGCCGTCCGATCGATTCTCCGCGTGCTGAAAGAGAAGGGCCACATCACCCACCGGGCCGACGGGCCGCGCTATGTCTACGCGCCCGCCCTCGGCCGCGAGCGCGCCCGCAAGGCCGCACTCGATCACGTCGTGAACACGTTCTTCGACGGCTCGGCCGAGCGCGCCCTGGCCGCGTTGCTCGAGCGGTCCGACCTCGAGCTGTCCGACGCGCAGATTCGCCGCCTGACGAGCGAGATCCGTCAGGCCGGCGAGGAAGGACGGTGACCGTGAGCGCCATCTGGATCGTCTCCATGCTGGTAAAGGGCACGCTCCTGCTCGTGGCCGCGATCGTCGTCGCCGCCGCGCTGCGCCGCGCGTCGGCCGCCGTGCGCCACCTCGTCTGGGGCACCGTCATTGCCTCCCTGCTCGTGCTCCCCCTGGTCAGCGCCGTACTCCCGTGGCAATGGTCCGTTGTGCCACTGCCGATCGCGGCCGCTCCCGGGGCAACGCTCAACGCCGGCGTCCCCACGCCCCCGTCGCTCGCGCCAGCGCCGTCGGAATCCCCGCGCGCGCCGGGCGCAAGCGCGGTTGGCTCAGGGGAGAAGCAGGCCCCCGCGACGGTCCCGCCGGCGGCGCCGAGCATGTGGTCGCGTCTCACGCCGCCGACGCTTCTCGCGTCGCTGCTCCTCGTGTGGGCGCTGGGCGCGGCATATCTGCTGGGCCGTCTGATTCTGGGCGCCGTGGTGTTGGCCCGGGTCGTACGTCGCGGCACGCCGCTCGATGCGCCGGAATGGCGTCGGCCGTTGCTCGAGGCCGCCGATCGCCTTGCGCTGGAGCGGCTGCCCCGGCTCGTGATGAGCGACCGGCTGCCCATGCCCTTCGCCTGTGGCGTACTGCATCCGGCGATCGTGCTGCCCGTCGAGGCCGCCGAGTGGGACGATCGGCGGCGTCGCACCGTGTTGTTCCACGAGCTGGCGCATCTCACCCGGTACGACCTCGTCGCGAACGCGCTCGGCCAGGTCGCTGCGGCGGTGTACTGGTTCCACCCGCTCGTGTGGACGGCGGTGCGCAAGCTTCGCATCGAGAGCGAGCGTGCCTGCGACGACCTGGTGCTCGGGGTCGGCACGCGGGCCTCGGAATATGCCGACCACCTGCTCCAGATCGTGTGCCGGGCCGCCCGGTCGCGCACACCCGCCGTCGCCCTGCCGATGGCGCAACGCCACGAGTTCGAGGGCAGGATGCTGGCCATTCTGGAGCGGGTGGCGCGACGCGAGCCCGCGTCGTGGCGACATGGGGCCCTGCTGGCCGCCCTGGCGCTCGCGCTCATCCTTCCGCTCGCCGCCCTCGCGCCCACGCGGCCGGCAGTCACATCCGCCGGTCCGGTCGACGTACCGCCGGCCGTCGTGCCTCAAACGGATACGGGCACACCGCGCGAGCGTCGGCTTGTGGATTCCCGCTCGACGACGGCAACGACGAGGCAGACGGTCACCAGAACCGAGACGGTCACTTCCACGCCGACCCTGCAGGGCGGAGATACCGCCGCGGTCGTGGCGGCGTTGACCCGGGCGCTCGGCGATTCGGTCGCCTCGGTGCGTGAGGATGCGGCGTACGCGCTCGGCCAGCTCGAAGCCGGCGCGGCCGTCGAACCGCTGGCGGCGCGCCTCTTGAAAGACCCGGTCCCGAAGGTCCGCGAGATGTGCGCTTGGGCGTTGGCGCAAATCGGCAACCGCGGAGCGGTGACGACGCTGAGTAGCTCGGCATTGAAGGACTCTTCCGCCTCGGTGCGCGGCATGGCCGTGTGGGCCCTGGGGCAGTTGGAGGATCCCGGCTCCGTCGAGCCGCTCTCGGCGGTGCTGCGGGATGCGTCCGCCGAGGTCCGCGGGCGTGCCGCCTGGGCCCTGGGATCGATCGGGCCGGAACGCGCACCGCCGGCGCTCATCGCCGCCCTGCGGGACCCTTCCAACGACGTGCGCCTGCGGTCCGCCTGGGCCCTCGGCCAGATCGCAGACTCAAGCGCCGTGCCCCAACTTGCGGCCACGCTGCGCGACTCGACGTCCGAGGTGCGCCGCGCCGCGCTGTGGGCGCTCGGGCAGATCGGGGGAGACGCCGCGCAGGGCGCGCTGCTCCAGGCGCTCGAGGATCGCGACCCCGAAGTGCGGGCGCGTGCGGCGCGGGCGCTGGCGGGTAACCACGGCGATCCCTGGCCGTGGCCCTGGCCGATGCCCATCATCCGCTGATTCACCGACCGGGCGCCGATCCAGGCGCCCGGTCCGTTTCCTCCCTTCGTCGACTCCGCTTGACAACCAGCGTTCATATGCTGATTATTCAGCAGAGTGCTGAAATTTCAGCATACACGAGCCGGAGGATCCGATGACGGGCAACGGGTTGATGGAGCGGTCGGGCGTGTTGAGTACCCTGGCAGCCGTGCTGGTGCTGAGCGGTGGGGCGAGCCCCCGCGGAGAGCGGCAGTGGGCATCTGACGTGCTCGCCGCCGCGCGCGGGGCGCCGGCGATCCTGTGTGGCCTCGCGGCCCGCGCGGCAGAAGGGCGATTCGGATCCGGTCCGTGGGCGCCGCCCCTGTTCCCGGGCGACACGTCGGGCGCGTTGGCGTGGGCGCTCGAGCGCGACCACGGGAACGAGGCGGATTCGGTGCTGCTCGCCGGGTTGGCCGCAGACGATCCGTGCGTGCGCACGATTGCGGCGCGCCTCATCGCGCGCACCGAATCTCCCGTAGTGACGGCCGGGTTGCTCCAGGCGCTGGCCGGGCAGTCACCGGGCACGCGTTCGGCTGCCGCGGTGGCACTCGGGCTCGCCGGGATCGAGGCCGGTGCGGGGGCTCTGGTCAATCGTCTGCGCGATACCGATGCCGATGTGCGCACGGCGGCCGCTTGGGCGCTGGGCGGTCTGGACGACGCGCGTGCGGTGGCGCCGCTGGGTCGCACCCTCGGCGACGCCGTTCCCGCGGTGCGCGCCGCGGCGGCGATCTCCCTGGGTCGTCTCGACGATTCGACCGCGGTGCGAGCGCTGGTCGCCGCGCTGCGTGACGACAGCGATGAACGGGTGCGGGTGGCCGCAGCGGAGGCGCTCGGCATGATCGGTGCGCGCAGCGCGATCCCCGCGCTCGCCGATGCCGTCGGCGATCGCAGCCCGACGGTGCGGCGTGTCGCCGTCTGGGCATTGGGGCATTTCGAATCGGGCGAGGTCGTCCCTCCGCTCAGCCGGGCGATGGGGGACAGCGATCGCGATGTGCGTGAGATGGCGACCTGGGGATTGGGACAGGCTGGTAGTCGCGATGCGGTCCCGGTGCTCGGCCGGCGGCTCGCCGAGGACGCAGAGCCCGTGGTGCGGGAGCGGGCGGCGTGGGCGCTGGGCCAGATCTCGGATCGGGCGGCGGTCGAGCCGCTGGGTGCGGCGCTGCGCCGCGACCGTGGCGCCCGGGTCCGCGCGAACGCGGCGTGGGCGCTGGGGCAGATCGGCGACGCGTCAGCAGTCCCCGCGCTCGCCGCCGCGCTCGCGGACAGCTCCTCGGACGTGCGTGGCAACGCGGCGTGGGCCATCGGACAGATCGGTACGGACCACGCTCCGGCGGCGCTGACCGGTGCGCTGAAAGATCCGTCGGGCAGCGTGCGCCAGCGGGCGGCGTGGGCCCTGGGCCGGATCGAGGATGCGACCACCGCTACGGCGCTCCGGGATGCCGTGCGCGACGCCGATCACGATGTGGCGCGCACCGCGCTGTGGGCGCTCTCGCAGATGGACGACGACGTGGCCCGGGCGGTGTTCGTGGATGTGCTGAAGAGCGCCGATCCCGAGATGCGGGCCGCTGCAGCGCGCGCGCTGGGCCGCGGCCATGTGAACCCGTGGCCCTGGCCCATTCCGAGGCCGATGCCCCGTCCGTTCCCATGAGGTGGGGAGGGGTCGTCCTCGCATCGGTCCTGGGCCTGGCCGGCGCCTCGGCCGGGACCCAGTCCCCCCGAATGCCGTTCGGGCTGCGTGCCGGACGACACGACGTCAGCACCCGTGTGATCCCGGACGGCCCCGGGCACACGACGTCGATCTGGTATCCGGGGCGCTGCGGCCGGCGGTCCCCGAACCCGGCAACGCCCTGTCGTGACGCACAGCCCGACTCCGGTCGTTTTCCACTCGTTGCCCTCGTGGTGACCGATCGCACTCGCACAGCGGCCGACACGGCGACCGCCGCATACCTCGCAAGTCACGGATATGTCGCATCGGTGGAAGGCGATACCGCGCTCGAAGTCGAGGAGATGCCGTTCGTCGACACCGCATTGACGGCCAGGGTCGCGCTGCGTCCGAGTGGCGCGCTACTCCGCGCCACGACAGCCGGCCGGCGCCTGAGCGTCGATGCGCCGCCGGGGCCGAGCGATCATATCAGGGTGTCTGCCGCGCTCACCCACGCATTCCTGGATGCCGCGTTCCGGGGCGGGCCCTCGGGGCTCGACGATCTTGCCCGACGACTCCGCGCCACCGGCCTCGTACTCCGCCTCAGCGCCGTGCAGCGCTAGCCCCGGCACCGGAAAACGCCACAGGTGTAGCTAGCGCGTGGAGGCCGAGACCGGAGCGTCGGAGGTGCCTATGAGGGCGGATCGAGGTCGCACGAAACGGGCGGGCCTGGCGGTTTTGGGCCTGGCGGTTCTGGCGATGGGTGGCTGCGTCTTCGCGGCCGCGGGCGCGGGTGCTGGTGGCGGGATCTACTACAGCGGGCGGGGCGTGGAATCGATCGTGACGACGCCCGTGGACCGGACGTACTCCGCCGCTGAACAGGCCTTCGCGCAACTCGGCATTCACCAGACGAAGACCAGCACCGAGCAGGAAGGCGCCACGGACCGGCGCGAGATCAACGGCACCAGCGCGGATCGCGAGGTGACGGTCACGCTGCTCACAGAGGGGAGCGGCACGAAGATCCAGGTCGTCGCGCGGAAGTCGGCGGTCACCTGGGACAAGGATTTCGCGCGCACCATCCTGGCGCGCATCGTCGCGCTGAGCGGGTGATCTGCTCTCCTCTTGACTTCCGACAGGAGGCGCGGCAGCTTCTGTCGGAATTCGACAACGGACCCGGCAGATGCCCGCGACGCCCTCCGACGTGCTCCGTGGCACCCTTGATCTCCTGATTCTGAAGACGCTGACGCTCGAGCCGATGCACGGCTGGGGCATCAGCCAGCGCATCGAGCAGATCTCGCGTGGCGTGCTGGACGTGAACCAGGGCTCGCTCTATCCGGCGCTGCAGCGCCTCGAGCTCAAGGGCTGGATCGACAGCGAGTGGCGCACCAGCGATCACAATCGGCGAGCCCGGTACTACCGGTTGACGCCGCAGGGCCGGCGGGCGCTCGGTACCGAGACCGAGAGCTGGCGGCGCTACGTGTCCGCGGTCGACTGGATCCTGGAGAGTGCCTGATGGGATTCGGGCGCGGGGTGCGGCTGCGGTGGCGCGCACTGTTCCGGCGTGCCGCAACCGAGCAGGAGCTGGACGATGAGATCCGCTCCGGGCCAGCCGCGCCGACCCGGCAGGGGTGCTGCGAATCGAGTGATCAGGGCCGGCGGCCCAGCTGACGGCTCGCCCACAGTCCGGCCTGGACCGACGTTTCGGCGGTGGGACCTTCGAACCGGTTGACGAGGATGCCGGGCCGGCCGTCGCGATTGACGGCGACCAGGTGCAGGATGGCGATCGTTCCCTCGCTGGGGCTGTACTTGAGGCGCAACTGCGCGCCGCCCGACTCGCCGCCCGCACCGAGGGGGATCGCGGCGTGCGTCCGATCGTTATACTGGTCCACCCACGCCTGTAACACGTCCATCGCGTCCTTCTGCAGTCCAGTCTCCACCATGAGCGGTCTCCTCAATCATCCCTTGGGTGAGTCGTCGGGACGGGGGCGCACCCGGTCCAGGATCAAGTCCGGGCGTCCCGCGGCGAGCAGTCGGTAGCGGACCCGCCCGGCACCGTCCTGATCGACCACCTGCGTCAGGTACGCGGGCAGCCACGCGGGATAATGGCCGGTGGGCCCCCAGGTGTTGGTGTCGAAGGCGCTGCGCCCATCCACCACGCGCAGGAGAGCGATATGCGCGTGCTGCCCCGCGCGCAGGGCGTCAGCGGCGAAGTCGGCAGTGCTGAACACCATCCCGCTGTCGGCCCGGGCATCTACCAGCGCCGATCTCACCGCCTCGATGACCTCGCCGCGCACCGGGCCGTTCTGCCGCAGGCAGACGACGAGTGCGCGCCGGCCCTCGCCCGGAATTCTGAGGTCTACCACCAGCTCCAGCACGAAGCCCCGTTCCGGGTCGGCCAGCTCGGAACGTCGGCGGAGGCCGGCATCCCCCACCTCGAACCCGGCCTTGCGCAGCTCGCGCACGACCAGAATCCGGAAATACTCCGGCGTCACCTCGGGCAGCTCGGCCATGGCGCCCCTCCGCCCCCTTGACCATCGGCGGCTTTCGGGTGAGACATAATGCTGGCCGCCACGCGGCCCCTGGGGCCGCGTCGCCTACCGGTCAGTCACACGACCGGTTCGATCCACCGACACGCTGCTCAGGAGGTTCCCATGCTCCGCAGGCCTGTTGGGTGGTCCCTCCCCCTGCTGGCGCTCATCCTGCAAACATCACCCGCACTCGGGCAGGACGTCAAAGCCGGCCAGGACATCTCGATTACGATCCACGGCATCCTCAGCGGCACGCTCTTCGCGCAGGACGCGGACTTCGGACTCGGCAACGGCCAGAAGGCGGAGTTCGTCACCGCGGAGCGCGACAAGTGGGTGCACGGCGGCGACGTGCGCAACATGCGTCTGTCGCTCGGTCTCAACGGACCGGCTATCTCGGGAAGCTGGCGGGCCAACGCCAACTTCGAGATGGATTTCTTCGGCCCGTTCGCGAGCGGGGGCGCGTTCGGCGACGAACAACCGGTGCCGCGTTTGCGGCTCGCCTACGTGGATGCCACGAACGGCCGGACTACGGTGCGCTTCGGTCAGGATTGGTCGCTCACGCTCGGCAACATCCCGGTGTCGACCTCGCACATCGGCTTCCCGCTGGGATGGGGATCGGGCGGCTTCATCGGCTGGCGCTTCACCGGGGTCAAGTTCATTCAGATGCTGAGCGCCCCCGGCGCCGCGACGACCACGCGGCTGCAGCTGGCCGTCTTCAACGGCTCGTGGAGCGACGAGCCGGCCGGCACGGACAACCAGTTCAACGCGGGCGAGCGCGGCTCGCCGCAGGTCGAGGGGCGCCTCGACTTCGGAACCGCCAAATGGAACTTCTACGCCGTCGGCCATGTGGACTCGAAGGACTCCATCAACACGGCCGGCGACAACCTCACGAGCTACGACGTCGAAGGCGGCTTCAGCACCACGCAGGGCGACCTCTTTCTCCAGGGCAACGCGCACTACGGGCGGGGGATGGGCCACCACTTCGCCCAGATCGTCCAGTTCGGGGACATTCAGGGTTGGGGGATCTGGGGCCAGCTGGGCTATACGCTGAACCCGAAGTGGACCGTGTGGGGCTACTACGGGACCGAAAACCCCGACGACGCCGATGTGCTTGCCTCCGGGAACACGCGGCTGCGCAGCTGGCTGACGACGGCGATGCTCCGGTACAAGGTCGGACCGTACTCGATGGGCCTCGAATGGCTGCACAACGAGACGGCGCTGCCGGCCGATTGGCTGTCGGGCAACCAGGTGCTGCTCAGCGCGCGCTTCGATTTCTAGGGACGGGCGGCCGGTTGGGGGGGCCGAGGGGCCCCCCAACCTGTCTTGCGGCGAACATGAAGGAACCCTATATCAGGGTTGCAGCGCGCGGCCGGCGGTCAGAGCGGCCCCGCGCTCTTCGGAGGCGCCGATGACACACCTCGTCGCGATCCATTCCGAACCTGCCGTTGACCAACCGGCGCTCCACCGGTCCACGCCCCACGCAGCCTCGCTGTCCGAACCCCTGTCCTAGAGCGGGGAGGATCGTCCTATGCAGGTCAGTCGACGCGAATTCCTCAAGGTGACGACCGGCGCAGGCGCCGGCACGGCGATCGGCGGGCTCGTGGGCCTCGGCGCGACGCTCGCGCCGGCCCGCGCGCAGGCGCAGGAGCTGCGCATCAAGGACGCCAAATCGGTGCCCAGCATCTGCCCGTTCTGCTCCGTGGGGTGTGCGACCCTGGTGCAGGTGAAGGACGGCCGGATCGTCAACATCGAAGGCGATCCGCGCAGCCCGCACAACGAGGGGACGCTGTGCCCCAAGGGCGCAGCGATCTACCAGCTGCATGTGAATCCGAACCGGATGACCAAGGTGTTGCATCGCAAGCCGGGCGCCGGGGACTGGGAAGAGGTGCAGCTCGAGTGGGCGATGGATCGGGTGTCGGAGCTGATCAAGAAGACGCGCGACGAGACGTTCATCGAGCAGCTGCCCAACGGCAAGCGCGTGAACATGACCCCCGCGATCTTCGCGCTGGGCGGCGCGACGCTGGACAACGAGTTCAATCACGTGTGCCAGAAGTTCTGGCGCGGCATCGGGGTCGTCGCCATCGAAAACCAGGCCAGGATATGACACAGCTCTAGCGTCCCCGGTCTGGGGGCACGAAACGGTCGCGGCGCTTCGACGACGTACCCGCGCAACCTCGAACACACCGATTGCTTCATCATCATGGGATCGAACATGGCGGAGTGCCATCCGGTGGCCTTCCGCTGGCCCATGAAAGCGAAGCTCAACGGCGCGAAGCTCGTGCACATCGATCCGCGCTTCACGCGCACCAGCGCGGTGGCCGACCTGCACGTCCCGATTCGGGCGGGATCCGATATCGCGTTCCTCGGCGGGATCATCAATCACGTCGTGAACAGCGAGCGGTGGAACTCGGAGCCGTTCTTCCGCGACTACACGGTCAACTACACCAACCTCGCCACGATCGTCAACGAGTCCTACCAGGACACCGAGGACCTCGAGGGCGTGTTCTCGGGCCTGCTGGAGTACAAGGAGCCCGACTTCTGGCCCTACAACGGGAACGTCGGCCGTTACGACAACACGACTTGGCAGTACGACCGGGGGCCCAAGCCGCCCGGTCCGGCGACCGAGGACGTGATCAAGAATCGCGGCTCCTTCGACGACCTGCTGCGCTCGCTGCGCAAGGGGACGCCGCGGACCGATCCCACGCTGCAGCACCCGCGCTGCGTCTTCCAGCTCCTGAAGAAGCACTTCAGCCGTTACACCCCCGAGATGGTGGAGCAGATCTGCGGCTGCCCGAAGGAGAAGTTCGTCCGGGTCGCCGAGATGCTGCTCGAGAATTCTGGCCCGGACCGCACCAGCGCCTTCGCCTACGCGGTCGCCTGGACGCAGCACACCTACGGCGTGCAGATCATCAGCTGCTGCGCGCTGCTGTCGCAGCTGACCGGGAACATGGGGCGGCCGGGCGGCGGGATCATGGCGCTGCGGGGCCACGCCGCGATCCAGGGCTCGACCGACGTCCCCACGCTCTACCACAGCATCCACGGCTACCTCAACGCGCCCTCTGCCGTCCGTCCGCACGACTCGCTGCGCGCCTACCTCGCCGCCGAGACGCCGCCCACCGGCTACTGGGCCAACGGGCCGAAGTGGATGGTGTCGTACCTCAAGTCGGTGTACGGCGACGCCGCGACGCCCGAGAACGACTTCGGCTACGACTGGCACCCCAAGATCCTGGGCGATCACTCGCACATGGCGACGTTCGCCGCCATGAACGAGGGGAAGGTCAGGGGGACGGTAGTCGTCGGGCAGAATCCCGCCACGTCGCTCAACGGCACGGCGACGCGCCGGGCGCTGCGCCAGCTCGAGTGGCTGGTGGTCAAGGACAACTGGCTCACCGAAACCGCCACGTACTGGTATCAGGCGCCGGAGGTGAAGAGCGGTGAGGTCAAGGTCGGAGACATCAAGACCGAGGTGTTCTTCTTCCCCTCCACGCAGATCGCCGAATACGACGGCAGCTACACCAACACCCAGCGCATGCTGCAGTGGCATTCCTTCGCCGCCAAGGCGCCGGGCGATTGCCGCACCGATTCCTGGTTCTATCACAACCTGGCGAAGCGTCTCAAGAAGGCCTACGCGGACAGCACGCTTCCCCGGGACCAGGGCTGGAAGAACGTCACCTGGGACTTCGATCCGGATCCGCCCGAGGAGCCGCTCTATCCGGGCGAGATCAGCGCGCGCAAAGTGCTGCGGGAGATCAACGGCTACGTGACGGGCAACCCGGCGCAGCACCTGCCCGGCTTCGCGGCGCTCAAGGACGACGGCTCGACGACATGCGCGTCGTGGATCTACTCCGGGTGCTTCCCGGCCTGGGATCAGAACCTCACCGCCCGGCGCGAGCCCGATCCTCCCGGCGTGCCGGGCGCGCATCTCAAGTGGGGCTGGGCATGGCCCGCCAACCGGCGCGTCATCTACAACCGCGCCGCCGCGGATCCGCGGGGCAACCCGTGGAGCGAGCGCAAGCGCTGGGTGTGGTGGGATCCCACGGTCGTCAACCCGCCCGATCCGGTCACCAAGAAGCCGGTTCCGCCCGGCAAGTGGGTCGGCTACGACGTGCCGGACTTCCTCCTCACCGTGGCCCCGAGCCACAAGGGCAAGCCCGACGGCATCATCATGGAGCCGCTCTCGGGAACGGAAGCGTTCATCATGCGGCCGGAAGGGAAGGGGTGGATCTTCGTCCCGAGCGGGCTGGTGGACGGGCCCTTCCCGACGTACTACGAGCCGCACGAGTCGCCGGTCGACAATCTCCTGTACCCGAAGCAGCACGCGAGCCCCGTGCACAAGGTCTGGTCGCAGGGCAAGCCCTGGAACCAGCTCGCCTCCGTCGGCGACGCGAAGTTCCCCTACGTCATCACGACCTACCGGCTGACCGAGCACTACCTCTCGGGTTCGATGAGCCGCTGGCTGCCGTGGCTCGCCGAGCTGCAACCGGAGCTGTTCATCGAGATCGGTACCGCGCTGGCCCGGGAGAAGAGCATCAAGAACCTCGACTGGGTGGTGGTCTCGAGTCCGCGCGGACAGATCCGTGCCAAGGCGCTCGTGACCGACCGGATCGGCGTGATGAACGTCGCCGGAAAACGCATCCACCACGTCGGGATGCCCTGGCACTGGGGTTGGGCGGGGCTCTCGACCGGCGCGGTGGTCAACGATCTCACCGCCTGGGTCGGTGATCCCAACGTGTCGATCCACGAAGGCAAGGCCTTCGTGTGCAACGTGGAAAGGGCCTGACCATGCCCGAGGCCATGGGATTCTTCACCGACACCACGGTGTGCATCGGTTGCAAGGCGTGCGAAGTCGCGTGCAAGAACTGGAACGAGCTTCCCTCGGAGGACGGCGGGTTGCGGGAGCTGAGCGGCGATAGCTACGACAACACGCGGCGGCTCGACGGCATTCACTGGCGACACGTCCGGTTCATCGAGCAGTTCCACGGCGCCTACGAGGGCCGCTGGCTGATGATGAGCGACGTGTGCAAGCACTGCGTGCAGGCGCCGTGCCTCGAGGTCTGTCCCACCGGCGCCATCATCCGCACCGAGTTCGACACGGTCGTGATCCAGTCGGACGTGTGCAATGGCTGCCGCGACTGCATCGCCGCCTGTCCCTTCGGCGTGATCGACATCAATCACGTATCGGGCACGGCGCAGAAGTGCACGCTGTGCTACGACCGGCTGCAGGTCGGGCTGGAGCCGGCCTGCGCCAAGGCGTGCCCGACCGACTCGATCCAGTTCGGCACTATCGCGGAGCTGCGGGCGCGCGGCCAGCAGCGCGTCGACCAGCTCAAGTCCCAGGGTGTCGACGCCTACCTGTACGGCGCCGACCCCGGCGGACCCCTTGGCGGGCTCAACTCCTTCTATCTCCTGGTGGACAAGCCGGGGGTCTACGGCCTGCCGGAGAATCCCCGGCTCCCGACCCGGAATCTGAAGCCGGCCGGAGCCCTCTCCGCCGCCAGCGCCGCGGTGCTCGGCCTGCTGGCGCTGGTGGGTCTGCGCAAGCAGCGGATGGACGACATGGCCGGCACGACATCGGGAGGGAGCGCCTAATGTCCGACACCTTCTTCACGGCCTCCCCCCACTGGACCTGGTTCATCATCCCCTACTTCTTCATCGGGGGACTGGCCGGCGGCGCGTACTTCCTCGCTGCCCTGGTCGAGTGGTTCGGCCGCCCCGAAGATCGGCCCGTGGTCCGGACGGGCTATTCCGTGGCCTTCTGGGGTGCCATCCTGAGCGGTCTCCTGCTCACACTCGATCTCGGAAAGCCGCTGCGGTTCTGGCACATGTTGTTCCAGTCGGAGCGCTTCCCGCACCTCATGTTCAAGTCGTGGTCGCCGATCTCCTTCGGCGCGTGGGCGATTCTCCTCTTCGGGGCGTGCGCGGCGTTGTCGATGCTCGGCGCCCGCGCCGAGGAGGGCAAGATCCAGGGAGCGGCCGCGAAAGCCCTGAGCGGCGGGACGGTCCTGGGCAAGCTGGTGGCCGGCATCGGGGGGCTGTTCGGGTTCTTCGTGGCCGGGTACACGGGCGTGCTGCTGGCGGTCACGAACCGGCCGATCTGGGCCGACAGTCCCTGGCTGGGGGCGCTGTTCCTCGTGTCCGGCGCGTCCACCGGGGCGGCGATGCTGACGATGCTCGGGCCCGGGCGTGGCGCGAGCGAGCGATCGCTCAAGTGGCTCACGACGTTCGACAATCGGGCGCTGGTCCTCGAGCTCGTGATCCTGATCGCCTTCATGGTGTCATTGGGTTCGGTGGCGAAAGTCTGGCTGAGCGTCTGGGGAGTGCTGCTGCTCGGTGTGGTCGGAGTGGGGATTCTCTGGCCGCTGCGGTTGCACGCAAAGCCGGCGGGCGCCGCCAACGCGGCGCTGCTCGTTCTGGTCGGGGGATTCCTGCTGCGCGCGGTCACGATCCTCGCCTCGAGCGGAATCGAGTTCCACCGGGTTGCGGAGGGGGTGGTGCGATGACGAGGTACGCGGCCCGCCGGATCGTGTGGCTCGCCCTCGCGGCCGGGTTTGCGGCGTGCACGAGCCCGGAGGCGGCGCGGACGCGGGGTGGGGGTCCGGGCGCCGATCCGGGGAACCATGGTGCGGTTGTGCGAATCCACGCGGGGGCCAAGATCTACAACCGGACGCCCTGCCGAACTCCCAAGGTGAAATGCTCTGGCCCCATGCCCGCGCCCGGGTCGTAGCCGATCCGGAGCTCGCCCAGCGACTCGCCGAAGGGCGGCGGCAGCACCCGGAGTCCGAGGCCTGGCTCGGACTGGTCGAGGCGGCCCTCGCCGAGGGCGAGAACGACGGGGTGTGGGAGGGCGCGGTTCCCGCGACGGCGGCGGACCGGCCGGCCCGGGCGCCGCTGCTCCATCGATCCTACATGACGGTGGCCGGTCGCCCGGCGCGACGCTGGGTGCGCCGGCTGCTGGAGCTCAATGCTCCGGTTCTGGAAGGTCTCGACCCTGGCCGTGTGGATGCCATGGCACTGCTCGAAGCGGCCGTGTGCCAGGACGACGCGCGCGTGGATGCGCTCGCCACGACCGCCGGCGCACCGGCCTCGGCGACTGCGGCGGTGCGCGTTGTCGCCCAGATGGCAGCGCTGCCCCTGCTGCAGGCCTGCGGGCGGAAGCTCGCGTCCGACCTCCCGTCCACATGGTGGGAAGGGTACTGCCCGCTGTGCGGCGCCTGGCCGACGCTCGCGGAATTCCGCGGGCTCGAGCACAAGCGCTGGCTCCGTTGTGGGCGGTGCGGCACCGGGTGGGAAGTCTCCTGGCTGCGCTGTCCCTTCTGCGACGAGACGAATCACGAGAACCTCG